>NZ_JBFRNX010000004.1:55444-267825 GCF_041471165.1 Shewanella sp. 10N.261.52.F9 | reverse complement strand
GCTTTTTTGTTGCTGATTCTTAGCCGGTAACTTTTAATGCAGAGTAGTGAGTTACTTGGTGTAGAGATTATTTGTAGCGGTTTTTCCATTTAAAGAGTATTGAATATTTCCACAATGTACGTATGAGTAGATATCCTACTAGTGAAAAAACACCTGCTAAAACCACACAGCCTAATAAAAATGGCGGGCCGATAGTTTCAATTGAGGCTTGGAACCATTGCCAATTCGCTTCAAAGTTAAACGCTTGTGGCTCATGCCCTAGCAAGGTTGCTCCTAAAAGGTAAGCCACATAAAACATGAGTGGCATAGTGATGGGATTGGTAATCCAAACTAGCGCCACAGCTAAAGGCAAATTGACATTAAATAAAATGGCTAGAGCAGCTGCAAGTACCATCTGAAAAGGCATCGGCAGCCAAGCGACAAATAGACCAACGGCAAATGCTCCAGGTGCGGAGTGTCTGTTTAACGTCCATAAATTAGGCTTTAAGAGTAGATCACCAAACATGCGTAAATTTTTATGTTCGCGCAATGTCTCGGGGTTGGGCATGAATCTTTCAATAAATTTTTTTGGCATAACTTCTATTTGCTGTCTTAACTTAATTCACTATGAATCGATTTATGTGCGGCTACTGCATTACCATTGTCTCTACAATGTTTTGGCCTTCCTTGGTTAATCTATACATCCTACCTTTTTTAATCGTAGTGGTTATTACTGCCTGTCGGCGCTTTCCGTTTGTCGCCGGAGGCTTACTCGCAATATGCTGGATAAGCGTTTTCTATTCTTTATTAATGGGCTGGAATACCGGGGAACGTGTCGCTACGCTCGATATTGAGGGCGAAATCATATCATTAGTTCAGTCAAACAGCGACCGCATTAGTGTGGATATTACCCTGATTGATTCAATTTCACCCCATATAGTGCACCGTAAGCTGCGGTTATACTGGCAGCAACCACCACCCGAAGTTAGTCCTGGTCAACGTTGGTTGTTTTCCATAAAACCTAAGCCAATAACCAGTATTTTAAACCAAGGTGGTTTTAACCAACAAAAGCATTTGCTTGCTAAACACATTATAGGCAAAGGTAGCGTCAAAGATGCCAAGTTACTGGCAAAGAACTTGTCTTATCGAGAGAATTTGATTGCTAGATTAAAGCCAGAGCTTGCCGTTTATCCAAGCCATGCTTTGTTGCTTGCACTATTAACTGGCGATAAGTCACTAATAACTAATAAAGAGTGGCAGCAGCTCCGCAGTACAGGAGCTGGACACCTTTTTGCTATTTCAGGTCTACATCTGTCAGTTGTATCCTTATGGTTATTACTTATTTCCCAGCGTGTTTTATATCGATTATTTCCTATAAGTAGTCGCCGTAATTGGCTTTTATGCTTAGCTTTTTCGGCTAGTGGAGCCTTATTTTACGGCTATTTAGCGGGGTTCTCCGTTTCAACTCAGCGAGCTCTAATCATGCTTTTAGCCTATATATGCTTCAGCGCGTTTAGTCGACATTCATCGAGTTGGGAACGACTGTTATATGCACTCTTCATTATTCTACTGTTTGATCCTGTAAGTATATTAAGTGCCAGCTTTTGGCTTTCCTTCGGTGCATTGAGCATAATTTTACTCACTGTAAGCCGCTATGATTCACGAAAACCAATTACAAAAATATCAAAGATAGGATCGACAGGAATGATCAAACGTTCTGTTATTAGGTTAAAAACAGCAATCTTGGTTTTTTGGTCGTTGCAATGGCGTTTGACAATTGCACTTGGTGTGATTCAGGCGATATTTTTTCAAGGCATGTCGTTAATTAGTTTGTTTATTAATCTTATTCTTGTTCCTTGGTTTAGCTTGGTACTAATTCCAATATGTTTATTGTCGCTGTTGATTTTTATGTTGCTAAGCCAACTTGGGATGTCAGTTAGCGGTGTTTTCGTTTTGGCTGCTTGGGCAATGGAGCCTGTAGTGGCATTACTGAATTTTAGTGAAAACTTAGGATTTGCTTGGTTAATACTGTCAGATGAACTTATAGCAGGCCTTATCTTGGCAAGTCTAGGCTGCTATTTGATGTTCAATATTAAGCATAAGTATTGGCGGCTATTGTTGCCTGTTATGTTACTGCCTTTAATATTAAGTGTTGTAGCTAACTATGCGAGGTCATTGGATAAAGCTTCTTTTGCTAGAAGCGCTTTAGATAATAAACGTTGGCAGGTGCATTTGCTCGATGTTGGTCAAGGGCTGTCTGTTGTGATTGAGCATAACAGGCGGGGGTTGATTTACGATACGGGAGCGAGATATGGCGAGCACTTTAGTTATGCGCAAAGAGCCTTGGAACCCTTTCTGTTAAGTCAGGGGATTATAGATATTGATTATATTATTATAAGCCATAGTGATAATGACCATGCTGGCGGAGTAGGGCTTATCAGCAAGGCTTATCCTAAAGCCCTGTTAGTTTCAGATCTTTGGTCGTTCTCACAAATTGATTGTAGACCTAAGCAGTTTTCATGGGGAAAGCTAAAGATTGAATTATTGGCGCCAAAGGTTGCACTCGCTGGAAATAATGGCTCTTGTGTGGTGAAAGTCAGCGATGATTTCAGCAGTGTTCTGTTAACCGGAGACATTGAAAAGCAGGCTGAGCGAGCTTTAGTTAATATGAATGCTCAACAACAAGCAGAAGGTTATTCTCAGAGTCGTAATCTAGCTAGTCGACTGTTAGTCGCTCCCCATCATGGTAGTGATACTTCATCTACAACCGCTTTTATTGAGGCTGTTTCTCCTGAGCTCGTTGTGTTCCCAGCAGGCTTTCGAAATCGTTATGGGTTTCCTAAAAAAGAGGTAGTTGAGCGCTATCAATTACAGCGAATCCCAAGCATTACGGTAGGCCAACAAGGACAGGTTAGTGTGTTATTTCACCAGCAAACTATGAAAGTTCGTACATATCGTTCGGATTTTGCACCATTTTGGTATAACCAAGTGTTTAGGTTTGGTCAGATTCAAAATCCGGAGTAGAATGCTTCTTTTACCAATATGTTAATTTCTCAATGACAACATCTCCTAAAAATGAAGTCTGGACTGTATTTAAGCGTTTACTTGGTTATTTAAAACCCCTTAAAGCAGTGCTCGCTTTAGCCATTTTTGGCCTAGCTATGTATGCCCTTGTGGATGCGACCTTTATCGCAGTGATTAAACCATTTATTGATGAAGGCTTTGGTGGCCAAGCTGCTAGCGGAGTTGCTGGTGGGGTTGGCAGTGTCGACTTTGGAACTGGGGCTGGCTTTAATTCGAGTAGCGAAGTTTTATTATTAGCCCCATTTGTGGTGATTGGATTATTTTCTTTACGCGGCCTTGCTAACTTCCTCTCAACTTATTGTATTTCATACATGAGTGCTCGCGTGATCATGGATATGCGTCAAGAAGTGTTTGAGCATTATTTAACACTCCCTGTTAGCTATATCGATAAAGAAAACACCGGCAATTTGATTTCTCGGGTAACTTACGACACCGAACAAATTGCACGAGCGTCAGGCAGCGCATTAATTACGATCGTACGTGACAGTATTACTGTTATTGGCATGATTGCGATTATGTTTTATTTCTCTTGGAAATTATCGTTAGTTATTTTGGTTATCGGGCCGATTATTGGTCTAGTGATCACTGTGGTGAGCCGTCGTTTCAGAAAGGTCTCTAAGCAGATCCAAACTGCCATGGGCGGAGTCACTGCAGCAACTGAGCAGATGATTAAAGGCCATAAAAACGTATTGTCTTTTGGTGGCCAAGAAACTGAAGCTGAGCGTTTTGCGAAAGTTAACGGTCAAAACCGTTATCAAACTATGAAGCTTGCGACTGCACAGGCAATTAGCCAACCTTTAGTAATGATCATTGGCTCATTTGCATTAGCATTCGTGTTATATGCGGCAAGCTTAGACAGTATGAAAAGTGAGTTAACAGCGGGCACCTTCGCAACAATTCTAGCGGCCATGCTTGCTATGTTGCAGCCAATTAAAAATTTAACTCGCGTAAACGCGGAATTTCAGCGTGGTATCGCCGCATGTACAACCGTATTTGAATTGCTTGATACTGAGCCTGAAAGCGATAAAGGCACGCTAGATGTGGAGCGTGTCAAAGGTGAACTTGCATTTAATCATGTTGACTTTAGTTACCCTGGACATGAAAAATTAGCCTTAAACGGCATTGACTTTAAAGTTGAACAAGGTCAAACGCTTGCATTGGTTGGTCGTTCTGGTTCGGGTAAGTCAACAATAGCAAGTTTGGTCACACGCTTTTACACTGGCCTCAAAGCCGGTGATATTACACTTGATGGCCATAGTATTAATGACTACAAACTTAAATCCTTGCGTAGCCAAGTTGCCTTAGTTTCTCAGCAAGTGACGCTGTTTAACGACTCTATCGCCAATAATATTGCTTATGCTTATCCTGGAGTTGCTACTCGTGAGCAAATCATTGAAGCGGCAACACTTGCCCATGCAATGGAGTTTATTGAGCCGATGCCTGAGGGCTTAGACACACAAATCGGTGAAAATGGGGTGATGTTGTCGGGCGGTCAAAGACAACGAATTGCGATAGCAAGAGCAATTTTACGTAACTCACCAGTACTTATTCTTGATGAAGCAACGTCGGCACTTGATACTGAGTCTGAAAAAGCGATACAGCAAGGATTAGATAACTTGCGCCAAAACCGCACGTCGATTGTTATTGCACACCGCTTATCAACGATTGAAAGCGCTGACCAGATTTTAGTGGTTGATCAGGGACAAATTGTGGAAAGAGGTACTCATGAAGAGTTATTGGCAAAGCAGGGCGTTTATTTCAACCTATATCAAATGCAGTTTGGAAGCTAAATGCAGTCTTGGGTTAATAAACTTTGGTATAAAGGTCACTGGATAAGGTATGTGCTGTGGCCTTTGTCTTTACTCTTTAGGCTTATAACTGGTGTAAGACGACAACTGTTTAAGCTCAGAGTAAAGCAAGCGATTAAACTTCCTGTACCTGTGATTGTTGTCGGTAATATTACTGTTGGTGGCAGCGGTAAAACGCCAATGGTTATCTACTTAATCGAGTTGCTACGTAAACAAGGGTTTAAGCCTGGTGTTATTAGCCGTGGCTATGGCGTTGAAATCGACGGCGTTAGAGCGGTATTGCCAGTAGATTCGGCCGATAGTGTTGGTGATGAACCCGCAATGATAGTCGCGCGAACGCAAGTGCCGATGGTTGTTGGCGCTAAACGCGTAGATGCAGCACAAAAATTATTAGCGGACTTTGATGTTGATATCATAATCAGTGACGATGGTCTGCAACACTATCAGTTAGCGCGAGATATTGAACTGGTGATCCTTGATGGTGAACGCCGCTTAGGTAATGGTATGTTACTGCCAGCAGGCCCTCTACGTGAAGGCGCTTGGCGTTTAAACTGTGTTGACCATGTAATTGTAAATGGTGGTGATGCACTTGCTAATGAACAAGCGATGACATTAGAGCCAAGCAAGTGGTTGCCTGTGTCTGCACTGCATCATGGTAGCTCAGTTCCTACAAAGAGTGACTCTATTGTAGCTATGGCTGGGATTGGTAATCCACAGCGATTTTTTGATTCATTATTCGCACGAGGCTATCGAGTAGAGCAGGTTCAAGCTTTTGATGATCATAGCGATTACCAAGAGGTGGCTTTAGCTGAACTAGCTGATGGTCGAATCTTAGTCATGACAGAAAAAGATGCGGTGAAATGTCGCGATTTTGCAAAAGATAACTGGTGGTATCTCGCAGTTGATGCGAAGCTATCTTCCTCATTTGATAAACAACTACTGACTAAAATTGATCAGTTAGTAGCAGATAAGTAAAGGCATTCAAAATGGCATTTGATAAAAAATTACTCGAAATCGTTGCGTGTCCAGTATGCAAAGGCAAACTTGAATACAATAAAGAAGCTCAGCAACTGATCTGTAAAGCTGACAAATTAGCTTACCCTATCAATGATGGTATTCCTGTTTTACTGGAAAATAAAGCTGAGCCTTTAGCTGAGTAAATAGAGCTTCAGTAATAAAAAAGCGCCTTAATGGCGCTTTTTTATTACTAAATAATATACTAAAAGTAGGAAAACTCTAGCTCGTAGAGCACTGCATCATCTTCATAAGAGTCGTATTTTGCTTGCATTGTATACTCGGGTCTTTCTATATCTACAAACTCAAAATTATCGATTGCATCACTAAACTGAAGCATCATCTCTTCTTTTAGTAATGGTAACTTCAGTGAGTTAATACTTCCAAGGAAAGCGAGTTCATCTTTATCAGAAAATAAGGATTCACTGATTTTAATTTGTCTAGGAGCCTGTTGGTCAAATTTAACTAGAATATGGTTTCCGAGCAGCCACCATGTGTCACCATCGTTGGCTATATTTACTTTATGAGCAAAGGGAATGTTTTGCCTGAGCTGGTTCAAGGTGAAACTCTCAGGCTTTGTCGGTGATATTTTATTAAATAACCATTGTTTTTGCTGTTGTGTTAATTGTTGAGGTTTACGGGCTGTGTGTGGACTTGTATCTGTAAGCGTAAAATGAGTTAGTAGCAATTGCTTTTGATATGAATCTGTTGAATTGAACTTTTCGAAACTAAGTGTAAGCTCTTGATTATTTGAATTTATTACTAATTCATCCGCACTCTTCTGTAAAACGTTAGATGTGATGTTTTCTTTCACTGTTGCAATATCACTCTTACGCTGCGCGACCCCATCCACTTTCCATAATGTATCATCAAAACCGGGCCTAAATCCTAATATGTTAAGCCCTGCAATATTTAAGATGTTTTGTTTTGATGTTACGTGAGTCAATGTATCATTATTAAATGTAAACCATAATTCTCTTCCATAACCATATAAAACCTGGTTGTCATCCAGGCTGATTTCGATACTGGGCGGGCCTAATTTCTTTATGGTATCAGAGATATGGCTGCCGATTTTCATCCCGTATACGCCAGTTGCTATAGAGATGTTTTCTTTGGGTAACTTTATTGCTTGGGCAAGTTTATACGCTGACTTTGTTTGAAAGTCATCAGGGTTATATGTAACCTCATAAGAGTATCTAAGTACTTGGTAACCTTGAGCATTAAATGGTGCAGCAATACTTGAAAGAGACTTATCATCTGGGCACATTTTAAAGGCTTGCGCTTCAAGCTTGGTTCGTTGTTTATTTTTTTTGCCGTAATTTGTTCTATGGTGACTAACTGTATTGATAATAACGGCGTCAGCTCCTCTATTTAGAGCGTCTTGTTCTAATTTCAGTAGTGCGGATTTCAATGATGGGTTTATCTTTTTATCTTGTGAATTGCTGATCTCAATTTCATCTGAGCTTAAATTGATGAGTCCAAAATCTTTTTCCACACAGTTTGGTTTGTAATCTAATATCACAGTATTCTGCGCTGCATTGGTTGCTACTGGGGCTGTAGTCATTAATAAAAAGCAAAATATTTTATGAGTAGAATTTGGCATGCAATGCATTTCCTTATGCTTAATTATGTTGCTACTTTGTTATTTTGGAAGTCTAAAGTCAAATCGAAAACTATTATCTAGTTATTACCTATACCTATTTATCTGATTTTCGAGGATAACTAGACCCTAGTTACAAAAGAATTTTTTTAATTCAGTGGTAGCTAGTGGATAGGTGTCTCGTTAATTGGGTTGTAATTACAATAGTAGTTCTATTGCTTGGACCTGTAAGGTCGCTTCTCCTCCATATTTGTCTGTCATACTCGGCGTTAAATAAAGCGCATTGATCTCATTTAGCACTATGCCATGGTCTAGCGAGCTTTTAGGTGTCCAGTCAGGGCGAGAGAAAGTAATCAAATCGACTTCCACTGTATTCCACTCATTGCTTGCTGGAAGGCTCGTTTGATAGTGAGCATAAGTCTTATCACCGTCTTTACCATAGTGAGATTGCGATAATTTAATCAGTAAAGGAATATCACATTTATAGGTGAGGCTAATTCTTTTCGTGCCGGCTAAAGTGGGGACGTCTGGCGTATAGATTACTTCTACCCAAGAATTTCGTTTGGCATCAACGCGAGGTATGCGTTTAAAGTTAACCCATATGCCCGCAGGTGTAAGGATTTGATTGCGAAATGTGGCAGTACTTCCGTATGGATCGGTAGCATAGCTCCAGTTAGATGGTTTTAGTTTAGAGCTTTGCTCTGTTGCCACACTGACATTTATATTAATGACTGAAGCTGTAGCCAAGCAGAGTAATGCATATTTCAAAATTGAGACCATGATTATCCTTATCATATTGTATATATTTATCGCTACTTCCTAAATGAAGTGCGAGTCGTGTGTACTAAATTAGGATAACAAATATAAGATCCGCTATTGTCTTATTATATAAACATTTTATTTTGTGCTTTAGCGTTAATGAGTTGAGTCTTGGCAGAGTACAAGATCGATAATTTTTAAAGTAAAAGGCTAAAACGCACCTGCCGATTTTAGCCTTTTACTTAAGTTTTTTTGCTAGATTTATATTATAGCTAGCTCATCCAAGGCAAAACCTTTTTTGAAAACCTATCGGCTTGTCCTAGGCGAATAGCACTGTTATGCCTCATTCTGTACAGCGCTTGGTAACAGAGTGGCACCAAATACAAGCTGGTTACCGTTGAGAAGGTGAGGCCGCCAATAATGGCAATGGCCATTGGTGAATAAGATGGACCGCCACCACCAAGTTGGGTATCACCCATCGCCAGTGGCACTAAGCCAAGTACTGTCGTGCCGACAGTCATCAATACAGGGCGAAGCCTTGTATTGCAGACCTTAGTAATCGTGTTGGATAGTTCATCTAACTCTGGTGAAAGCTGATTAATTTGATCCACCAAGACGATGCCGTTGTTAACGACAATGCCCATTAAGATTAAAATCCCAATCATTGCCATAATAGACATGGGCGTACCGGTAAATAGCAGCGCCCAAAACACCCCTGTAATTGAAAATAAAATCGAGGTGATAATTGCTGTCGGTAACAATAACGATTCAAATAGCGCTGCCATAACGATATAAATCATTGCAATCGCTAGGATCATATTGGTTGCCATAACTGCTTCATCTTCATCTTGCTTTTGAAAGCCGCCTCTAAGGGAGTAGCCATAACCTGCTGGAAAGTTAACGCTATCCATAACTTGGGTGATCTTTTCCTGCGCTTCCTCGGTGGTTAACTCATCTAAATTGGCACCAATTGATAGTGCAGTTTGTCTATCGTAATGTCTGATTGTGTCAAATCTCGGCAAGATCTCGATCTTGGCTAGACTGGCTAAGGTATACACTCGATTATCGATGCGGATCACGGGTAACTGCTTTAGCTTTTCGAGTGATAAACGCCATTGCTGCTCATAGGCCATTTCAATGCGGAGCTCACCGCTTGGATCGTGGCGGAATGAACGCAGCGGTGTGCCACGTAATGCCATTGAAATACTCGAAGCAATCTCATTGAGTTTTAAATCTAATCTTGCAGCCATTTGGCGGTCAATACGGATCACGACTTCTTGTTGTGCGCCATTTAGTTCTGAGCGTACATCAGTGAGCCCTTCTATATTGCTTAAAAGCGGTATAACCTGCTGACTTAAGCTGATAAGTTCGGTTGTCGACCGACCAGTAAGGGAGACCCTAACGCCGTTGTTTTCACCGCCCCAGCCAAATTGTGGTTTGGCAATGGCAAATTTGGGAAAGCCTTCACGTATGGTTTTTTTTAAGGCTTTCATATCAACTTCGGTATCTTCTTTTAAGATCAGTGTTGATTGACCTCTATCGGCTGAAAAGTAACTGTATACCGAGTCAATTTGAAACTTTTCTTGATTGGCATAAAGGTAAGTTTCCATTTTAGTGATCATGGCTTCAGTAACATCAAGGCTATGTCTGCCTTCGACTTGATAATTGATATATAAGCGATTATTGCCTTCACCGTCCGACTGATCTTGACTGACCATGCTCAGTGGTAATGCCGTAGATGCCAGTATTATTATCGCCAGCACTCCAGATATACGTGGATGAGCCAAAATCCAACTGAGGCTACTTTTATAAGAGTGTTGCAGTCTGCTAGGACCTGTCTGAGGTTTTGGGGCAAAATACAATTTACTTAACATTAAAGGTAGTAAGGTTTTTGCGACTAATAAAGAGGCCGCAAGTGAGATACAAATTGCAATTGCAACGTGCTCTAAGAAAATTGTTAGCTCGACTTTTACGCCAAAAATATTCGGTAAAAAAACGATGGCAGTGGTGAGTGTTCCGGCAAGTACTGCAAGGGATACCTTATCGACACCACGCAAAATTGCACTACTTGTTATGGCTAGGTGGGGTGAGCTCACTATAGTGGCAGTTGTGTTAGCACTATTGGCACAATCAGCTTGTTTTTCCTGTAGTACGCTTTCAGTCACCACAACGGCGTTGTCAATCAGCATACCTACAGCTAACAATAGCCCCATCATAGATAAGATGTTGAGGCTGTAGCCTAAAAAGTACATAGCAGCCAGCGTCATACAAATAGAAATAGGTACTGATGACACGATAACTAAAGTCATTTTGAGGTCGCGTAAAAACAAGTACAACACCACAAAAGACAGTAGGGCACCAATTAAACCCGCAGCTAACAAGTCGCGCAGCGATGAGGTTACGCCGTAAGCTTGATCTTCCATCACAAACAGTTTGATGCCGTCAAATTGAGAGTTTTGTTTTGCCTCATCAATCACCTTCATGACACGCTGTGATACGTCAACTAGATTCGCGCCAGACTCTTTAAATACATCCAGGCCCACAGCATAATTTTGATCTAAATGACGTCCATCGAGGCGTTCTGGCAGTGAAAAACTCACATTTGCAATATCTGCAAGGGTAATGCCTGGAGCTAAAACAATCCTATTTATATCATCTAAGTTTCTAAACTCACCTTTAGGTGATACTTGATATACTCGTGATTGAGTCTTTAGTACGCCTGCATTAATGACAAAATTTTCCTGCTGTAGTCGTCTGTTAAGTGCTTGCACTGAAATATTACTGGCAGAAAGTTTGTCAGCATTAATACGGATCTCAATTTGCTTTTGCTCCACTCCATAAAGGGTGACTTGCGATACGCCTTCCACTCGTTCAAGTGGTTTTTTAAGCTGTTTATCGAGCAAATCAAATGCACTTGAAAGCTCGCGGTCACTGGATATACGTAAATTAAGCACTGGCATATCGGCGGTGCTGAACTGCCTGATAAACACTCGCTCTACATCCTTTGGCAGTAAATGACGCACAGCATCGACTTTCTCTCGTGCTTCTAAGCTTTTGGTGGCAACATTTTCGCCCCATTTCATTCTTAGGTCGATTTCGGCGCCATTTTGAGAAGAGCTTGAACGAAGCTCTTCAATACCGCCCATCGTGGCTAATGACTCCTCCAGTATATTGGTAATATCACGTTCAACTTCAGCAGGTGTAGAACCTTTATAGGGCACCTCGACAATCACTTGTGGAATGTCTATTCCAGGGAACATTTCCAGCGGCAGTAATCTGCTTGAAGCTAACCCAAATAACAGTATTGCCATAAAAAACATGGTTGTGGTTACGGGTCGTGCTAAGGCAAAGCGGGTGATATTCATGTTTTACCTCCTTCAAGAGTTTGATTATTCATTGCACCAGTGTCGTTGCTTTTCCCTGATTCAATTTGGTCAAACTGTTTTCGATCAAAGAGGGCATAAAGTACTGGAATAACAACCAGGGTAAGTAAGGTCGATAATGACAAGCCAAAGATAACGGTTATCGCCATTGGAGCCCTTACTTCACTGCCATCACCCAGACCAAATGCCATTGGTGATAACCCGAGTGCAGTTGTCATTGTGGTCATAATAATCGGTCGTAGACGCGATTTTGCTGCGTTTGATATGGCGCTAAGTTTGTCTTCACCGCTTTGACGCAGCTGATTAATTCTATCAACTAATACAATGGCGTTATTCACGACGATACCGGCCAGCATAATAAGGCCAATGAATACCACCACACTTAAGTGAGTTTGAGTGATAAATAAACCAAAAATACTGCCGCCTACCGCCATAGGTACAGCAATTAAGATAAGTAGTGGATGCAGCAAGGATTCAAACTGACTTGCCATAACCAAATAAACTAAAAATACCGCTAATACGAGTGCTATTTGCAGTGACTTAAATGAGTGCTCCATCTCCTCATTTTGGCCACCAAAACGTGCTTGTACTGAGGTGGGCAATGTTTGAGCCGATAAGATCTCGCGAGCGGTTAATACGGCATCGTTTAAATCACTATAAGCGAGGTTGGCAGAGACGATTGCTACACGTTGCTGACTGATACGGTTAATTGCAGATGGGCCAAGCTTGAGGCTGACATCGGCAACAGCGCTAAGTGAAATCGGGTGGCTGCTATTGGGATTAATAATCATCGAGTCGATATCGCTGATCTGGTTACGTTCGTCTAGCTCACTACGCACTAATATATCGATTTTACGGTCACGTACTGTGTACTGGCTGGCTACAGTACCGCCAATACGCTGGGCAATACGGTTGGCAACCATAGGCGCATCCATGCCCAGAGCCGCTAGACGTTCGTGGTCAAAGCGGATACTTAGCTCAGGTTGACCATCGCGTAGGCTAGTATTGATATCGGCGAAACGGTCTGAATCACCCAGTGCGTCTACCAAGGTGTCGGCAGTTTGTTTAAGCTGAGCTAAATCATAACCGATAAGTTCAATTTCAAGCGGCGTCTTAAAGCTAAAGAGTTCAGGATGTTGCACTTTGGCTTCGAGTTCAGGAATTCGCATCGCGGTTGTACGTAATTTATCGGCTACCGCATCAAATGCATTATGGTCGCTAAGTACCACTTGTAAGCGCCCCCAGTTTTCTCCACCTCGAGAGGTGTCAGAGGTCATCAGTCCGCCACTACCTGCTTGACTGTAAGCATGTTTTACATCTGCTCGATCTTTAATCGATAGCGCGAGTTTACGCAGAACGTGATCGGTTTGAGCCACTTCTGTGCCAGGCGGAAGTAAAACCTCAACATAAAACTCGCCTTGATTCATAGGTGGGATGAGCTCCATACCTAAACGAGGGATCAGCAATCCTGCACTCGCTGTAACCATGAGCGCTATAGCTAAAGTGACAACGCGAAACTTAAGCGCTGCGGCTAGCAGCTTATGGTACAAGACCTCAAGTTTGCTGTAGCCCCAGTTAAAGCCACTACTGATCGGACGCATAACCAGTCCTGTTAGCCAAGATAGGCTGCGACCAACAATAAGCACGAGTGTTAACAGCGCGCTTGGCAAGTAGTTAAACAATAATACAAATGGAAAAGAGAATACCGTGGCACTGTAATGCTTTAATTTGGCCATATTGGTAACGGGTTTTGGTTTGGCTGCTTTTTCTAATAATGGTGGCAGTGCTTTGAATCCTTCACGAGATGCAAGCATTGGGATGGTGGTTAATGCCACAAGTAATGAAGCGAGTAGAGCAAAAGTTACGGTTAATGCTTGATCTGAAAATAGTGCGCCAGCCACGCCATCTACAAACACCAGAGGTACAAATACCGCAAGCGTAGTTAAAGTGGAAGCAAAGATAGCGCCGGCCACCTCTTTGGTGCCTGTTACGGCAGCTTCTAGTCTGTTCATGCCAAGAGATTTGCAGCGGTCGATATTTTCTAATACCACAATGGCATTATCGACCAAGAGGCCAACCGCTAATGCAATACCGCCAAGCGACATGATGTTTAGACTGATACCGGCAAAGTACATCATGTTAAAGGTGGCAATAACCGAAAAGGGGATCGAGATTGAAATAATCAGCGTCGGGATAATGTCTCTGAGGAAGAGGTAGATGACAAGCATCGATAGCAAACTACCAATCAGAGCTGCACTGGTGACCTCATTAACTGCACTTTCAATAAACTCTGACTGATCGTAAATAACCTTGAGCTCTCCCTTCACATTATGCCGATTAAGTTTATTGAGCTCATCAGTTACTTTACGCGCCACGGCAACCGTATTGGCATCACCTTCTTTATAAATGGCGAGTTCAATGGATTCTTTATCGCCAATTCGCGTGATGTCATTGCGCTCTTTAAAGGCATCAACAATGGTTGCGACCTCAAATAGGCGCACTAGCGTTTGCTCATCACGGTAAATCACGATTTGCCCCAGCTCATCGAGCGAGTTGAACTGATTTAAGGTACGAACTAAGTATTCCTTGTCACCTTGAATCACTTTACCTGCAGAGAGGTTAATGTTTTCTTCGGCGATACGGTTGCGAATAATATCGGCACTTAAATTGAGTTGGGTGAGCTTTTGTTGATTAAGTTGAATATGGACTTCTTGCTGTAAACCACCAGAAAGTCTTACTGCTGCAACACCTGATAGTGATTCAAGTTGACGTTTGAGCTCCTCTTCAGCGTAAGTTCGCATCTGCTTTAGTTCTGTTTCACTCATCCCACTAGTCACAGTATCACTTGATTCTGGAACTGAGAGCGCTAAACGAACAATAGGGTCAAGGTTTGGATTAAAGCGCAGTAAGAGGGGCTTTTTAACATCAAGCGGCAATTCAATGGTGTCGAGCTTTTCTCGCACATCAAGGCTTGCCATGTCCATATCTGTACCCCATTCAAACTCAAGCACCACATCAGACATACCTGATCGTGAAATTGAGCTGATTTTTCTAAGGCCTTTGACGATACCCGCAGCTTCTTCGATCGGTTTAGATACCAGTTGTTCAACTTCAACGGGGGCTGCACCCACATATTGGGTACGAATAGTAATGGTTGGGTAACTTAAATCTGGCAATAGTTTTACTGCAAGGCGAGAGAAACCCACCATGCCGAAAAGGATCACTGCAAACATGAACATCCAAACCGTGACAGGTCGATTAACCGCTGTTTTTATAATAGACATAACGTGCTCCGTAGATTTTAAGCTATTTAGCTGACGCTAGATCTGTTGAATTAATGACTTCAACTAGTGACTGGTCTTTAAGGTTTTGCTGTCCACGAACAACAATTTGCTCACCTGGTTGAATACCGTTTACCACTTCCACGGTGTCGGCTTCGCGGTAACCAAGAGAAACACTGCGGCGATTAACGTTTTCACCATCGATAACATAAAGGGCGTACTCGTTATCTTGGTTCACTAAAGCGTTATAAGGCACAGTGATTACATTGTTGTGGGTATCGTATTTAAGTTCCACGCGGGTAAACATGCCGGCTTTTAGTGTGGCATTTGTATTGGGTACTGAAAGAGTGACCTTAAAGGTACCACTTTGCGCATCAACAATAGGACTAATACGCAGCACAGTGGCATGGGTGGTTTCTTGAGTATGTTTGTTGGCAAAAATTTGTGCGTCTTGGCCTAAACGTAGATGCTGTAATTGCTGCTCAGGTAAGTGCACTATGCCGTAAAGTTCGTCTTGATTGACCACATAAAATAGTTCATCGAACTCTTTAGCCATATTGCCAGCCTTAACAAAGCGTGTAGCGATAACACCATCAATAGGCGAGCGGATCATACTTTCTTGGACATAAAGCGCAGCTAAGTCACGTTTTGCCATGGCTGCTTGTAGGTTATATTCAAGTTTTGCCATCGAGTCGGCACTGAAAAATTCTTTATTACTGATTTTTTTAAGACGATTTAACTCTTGCTCGATGATTTCAACTTCGGCTTGCGAGCGATCTAAATCGAACTTCTGCCTTTTAGAGTCGATAATTGCTAGCAACTGACCTTTTTTAACTCTGTCACCTTCTTCTACTTTAAGTTCTTGGATAAGACCTGCCACCCGGGTAACGACATTCGCTTCTTGAGGCGCTTCAAGTGTGGCGGTTGTGCTGTAAAAAGAGGATACATCACCTTGGATCACTGTGGCAGTTTCAACGGGAACAGCATATTTCTCTTCTTCTTTTGCTTGTTCTTCTGCACCGCCACAAGCTGTAAGTAATGCTGCACTTAAGATTAGGGGGAGGATTATTTTGTTTTTGTTTAACGCTTCCATGTCGGCAGACCTTAATGTAATTGTTCCAATAGATCTGTTAAAGCACAATGTATGCCAAATATTAATATCATTTAATAACAGTTACTTATCTTGTTATTTTATTTTTAGTTTAATTAATTAACTTATAATGTAGCGAAAAAGTATAAATGTTAGTTTTTTTAACAGAAGTGGCAATTTGTTTTTGGTCTCCTTGGTAATATCAGCTGATTTGCCTATATTCGATTAAGGGAGTGCTATCTAGATACTAGTGGTGATGGCTAAATTAACATTTTAACAATGAATTGTGTCTTAGAGCTTTAGCTGTTGACGCTATTGAGTTTTATCATGATAGAAGACTAAGTAATAAAAAAGGCTGTAGTTTAATTGAAGAGCTTAAATTGCCAGGCAATATTGTTGAAGATAGGTGAGTTAATTGCGTTTATTTAAGTCAAAGAAATCACACTTACCATCACTAGTGTATAGCTGGCGAGGGCAGTCGAGCCTTTGCCTGGCTGATATAGCATCTCTTTCCTATGGGCAATTCAACTTACTGTGCGTGCTAGAGCGAACGATATTGGTGAGAATAGCCGGACATAGGTAATAACAAAGGGTAATAAAAAAGGCACTCAAAGAGTACCTTTTAGATAATTTGTGCCGGAGTTTAAGTGACGAGCTTAAACTGCCAGACAACATTGTTACAGATAGCGGCGTTAATCGCGCTTATCTAAATCAACGAAATCGCGTTTAGCATCACCAGTGTATAGCTGGCGAGGACGGCTGATCTTGTGACCTGGCTGATCAAGCATCTCTTTCCAGTGGGCAATCCAACCAACTGTTCGCGCTAGCGCAAACAATACTGTGAACATACTTGTTGGAATACCAATCGCTTTCATGATGATCCCTGAGTAGAAATCAACATTTGGATAAAGCTTCTTAGAGACGAAATAGTCATCTTCCAGTGCAATGCGTTCAAGCTCCATTGCCACGTCTAGAAGTGGATCGTTAACCTTAAGCTCTGCAAGCACTTCATGACATGTTTCACGCATCACTTTAGCGCGAGGGTCGAAGTTCTTATAAACGCGGTGGCCAAAGCCCATTAGACGGAAAGGATCTTCTTTATCCTTAGCACGTGCAATAAACTCAGGAATACGATCAACAGTGCCAATCTCTTCAAGCATGTTTAGACATGCTTCGTTAGCGCCGCCGTGAGCAGGTCCCCAAAGTGACGCAATACCCGCAGCAATACAAGCAAATGGGTTAGCGCCTGAAGAGCCAGCTAGACGTACGGTAGACGTTGAAGCATTTTGCTCATGATCCGCGTGCAGGATAAAGATACGATCCATAGCGCGTTCAACAATTGGGTTAACCTTGTATTCTTCACATGGGACAGCAAACATCATGCTTAAGAAGTTACCCGCGTAGCTTAAGTCGTTACGTGGGTATACAAACGGTTGACCGATTGAATACTTGTAGCACATAGCGGCGATAGTCGGCATTTTTGACACTAAGCGGTATGCTGCAATTTCACGGTGACGCTCGTCATTAACATCCAAAGAGTCTTGGTAAAATGCAGATAAAGCACCCGTAACACCACATAGCATTGCCATTGGATGAGCATCAGGCCTAAAACCTGCAAAGAAAGCAGACAACTGCTCATTGACCATGGTGTGCGTTTTTACTGTGTGTACGAATTCATCGTATTGAGTTTTATTTGGTAACTCTCCGTAGAGTAGCAAATAACATAAATCTAAATAATCAGAGTCTACTGCCAACTGATCGATTGGGTAACCACGGTGAAGCAGTATGCCTTTCTCGCCGTCGATGTAGGTGATCGCTGATTCACAGGAAGCGGTCGCAAGAAATCCTGGATCAAAAGTAAAGTGACCTTTGCTACCTAGCTTACTGATGTCGATAACATCAAAACCTGCCGTACCTTCTTTAATAGGCAGTTCGATTGAATCGTTCCCTGGTAGTTCTAATTTGGCTATATTGTCAGCCATACCCCATTCTCCTTACTTCATTCTTATTGAGTGCGGCTTATCAAACGACATTACTTTACAGTGAATCTAGATCACATTTCAATTTAAATAAGCGTTTAAATTTGTTAGACCATGGTCTTAATTAGGCCTAAGTGCTTGTGCCAGCTGGTGCTTGGCAGATTTTTTTACCAAAAAAACAAAATTTGCATAATGTGATGTTTGTATTTGACATTTCACCCACGTATACTTGCCGCAGCTCAGAAGAGCTGCATACATTGGCGATAAGTTATCACTTTTTTGCATGCTTAATTAGTGGTTGCTAAATCTGTTAAATGTTTGTTTCAAGTTTTCTTTTGTAAAAGTTCTAAACCGTGATTGAGATCACTGTTTAGAATTTAAGCAAAAGCGGTTCATATAACAAAAAATAGCTCAATTGAGCAGAGTGAGCAGAACGTGAAAAAGCAAAGACCTGTCCATTTAGATCTGCAGACCATACGCTTCCCTGCAACAGCGATCGCGTCCATTCTTCATCGTGTATCGGGTGTCATCATGCTGTTTGCCGTCGGTATTCTTATCTGGTTGCTTAATGAATCATTAGCATCAGCCGAGAGTTTCGCAGGCGTCCAATCTCTTTTTGATAACTTCGTTGTTAAGTTCATCATCTGGGGAATTCTTACCGCGCTGGGTTATCACTTGATAGTGGGCATTCGCCACTTAGTGATGGATGCTGGCTATTGGGAAGAGCTCTCTTCTGGTGTTTCTTCAGCTAAAGTCGCTATTGCATTATCAATAGTGTTTTCAATTATTGCGGGGATTTGGGTATGGTAACTAACGCAGCAAGTCTTGGCCGCAGCGGTGTCCATGACTTTATTCTCATACGTGCAAGTGCAGTAGTCCTAGCCTGTTACACCATTTTTTTGGTTGGGTTTATCGCATGTAGCTCTCCACTAACTTATGACGCATGGCATGGCTTATTCAGCGCATTGCCAATGAAAGTGTTCACAATACTCGCTTTAGTTGCGGTGTTAGTACATGCCTGGATTGGTATTTGGCAGGTACTTACCGATTATGTAAAGTGCGTTTCTCTACGTGGTGTACTTCAGTTTGTTTTTGTCGTAGCAGCCTTCTGTTATTTGGCCGCAGGCATTTTGATTGTGTGGGGTGTTTAAGTGAGTATTCCTGTTCGCGAATTTGACGCGGTTGTAATCGGTGCTGGTGGCGCCGGTATGCGTGCCGCTTTACAAATATCTAAAGAAGGTAAGAGCTGTGCGCTGTTATCTAAAGTTTTTCCAACTCGTTCTCATACCGTATCTGCACAGGGTGGTATTACCGTAGCTCTTGGTAATGCACACGAAGATCACTGGGAACAACACATGTACGATACCGTGAAAGGTTCCGATTTTATCGGTGACCAAGAAGCGATTGAGTTTATGTGTAAAACCGGTCCTGAAGCGGTTATTGAACTAGAGCACATGGGTCTGCCATTCTCTCGTTTTGAAAACGGCAAAATCTACCAGCGTCCGTTTGGTGGTCAATCTAAAAACTTTGGTGGTGAACAGGCTGCGCGCACAGCGGCAGCTGCTGACCGTACAGGTCACGCACTACTGCATTGTCTATACCAACAAAACGTTAAGCATAAAACTGAAGTCTTTTCTGAGTGGTATGCACTCGACTTAGTCAAAAATGAAGACGGTGTGATTGTTGGTTGTACTGCAATCGAGATTGAAACCGGTGAAATCGTTTATTTCAAAGCCAAAGCAACCATTCTAGCAACGGGTGGAGCAGGGCGTATCTACGCATCAACCACAAACGCACATATTAACACTGGCGACGGTGTAGGTATGGCAATGCGCGCTGGCGTGCAGATGCAAGACATGGAAATGTGGCAGTTCCACCCAACGGGTATTGCTGGCGCAGGTGTTTTGGTAACTGAAGGTTGTCGTGGTGAAGGCGGATATCTACTAAACAAAGACGGTGAACGTTTTATGGAACGTTACGCACCTAACGCGAAAGATTTGGCATCACGTGACGTGGTAGCACGTTCTATGATGACAGAAATCCGTGAAGGTCGTGGTCTTGATGGTCCATTAGGCCCGCACTGTTTGCTTAAGCTTGATCACTTAGGTAAAGAGACCCTAGAAGCACGCCTACCAGGTGTTTGTGAATTGTCGCGCACATTCGCACATATCGATCCTGCAGACGGTCCAATCCCAGTATTGCCGACTTGTCACTATATGATGGGCGGTTTGCCAGCTAAAGTGAGTGGTCAAGTTGTTCGTCAAAATAATGATGGCAGCGAAGAAGAAGTAACTGGCTTATTTGCTGTTGGTGAAATTGCGTGCGTATCGGTACATGGAGCTAACCGATTGGGTGGTAACTCATTGTTAGATCTTGTAGTATTTGGTCGAGCAGCAGGGCAACATTTAGGTAAAGCGTTAGATGAAACGCCGACGCCAAAAGAGGCTAGCCAAGAAGAAATTGATGCTTCTCTAGCACGTTTAAATCGCTGGGAAAGCAACAAAGACGGTGAAGATCCTGCGGTTATCCGCAAAGACTTACAGCTTTGTATGCAACTTAACTTCTCGGTATTTAGAAGTGGCGATGCGATGGCTGAAGGTCTTAAAGAGCTGAAAGCCATTCGTGAGCGTCTAGCCAATGCCAAGCTATCTGATAACTCAACAGAGTTTAATACTCAGCGTATTGAATGTTTAGAGCTAGATAACTTGATGGCCACTGCGATTGCAACGGCAACAGCGGCAAATTTCCGTACTGAAAGCCGTGGTGCTCATTCACGTGAAGATTACCTAGAACGTGATGATGATAACTGGTTATGTCACAGTATTTATGACCCAGTTACCGAGCTTATGACTAAGCGTGATGTGAACATGGAGCCTAAGCTTCGCGCCGCATTCCCGCCTATCAAACGTACCTACTAAGGAGAAAACCCGATGAAATTGGAATTTGCAGTTTATCGCTACAATCCTGATGTAGATACTAAGCCATACATGAAGGATTACAGCTTAGAAGTGGATGAAGGTACCGATATGATGGTCCTTGATGCATTGCTAAAGCTAAAAGAGCTTGATCCAACTCTGGCGTTTAGACGCTCATGCCGTGAAGGTGTGTGTGGCAGTGATGGTATCAACATGAATGGTAAAAATGGTTTAGCGTGTATCACGCCCGTTTCTACCTTCAAAGGTAAAAAAATTGAAATCCGTCCGTTACCTGGTATGCCAGTTGTACGTGACTTGATTGTTGATTTAACTCAGTTCTACACCCAGTACGAGAAGATTAAGCCTTTCTTGATTAACGATGAAAAAACGCCGGCGCGTGAACATCTGCAATCACCAGAAGAACGTGAGCACTTAGATGGACTCTATGAGTGTATTATGTGTGCATGTTGTTCTACTGCTTGTCCTTCGTTCTGGTGGAACCCTGATAAGTTCATCGGTCCAAGTGGTTTGCTGCATGCTTACCGCTTCTTGATTGACAGCCGTGATACGGCGACAGAAGAACGTTTATCGGGTCTTGATGACGCATACAGCGTATTCCGCTGCCACGGCATCATGAACTGTGTTGACGTTTGTCCTAAAGGGCTTAATCCTACAAAAGCAATTGGACACATTAAGTCTATGCTGCTGCAGAGAGCCGTTTAGTATGCAGAACCAAGAGCCAATAATGATATAGCTCTATATGAGTCACTTTCCCTGTGGAGGGTGACTCTTTTTTGTGTCATGGAAGACAATTATAAAGAAAATCTGGAACTCTCGGGGCTACAGAGATTACAGAGAATTTGGGTCCGCTCAAACCCTCTGTATTTATGACTTTGGCTAAGCACGTGTATACAGTTTGAAAGGAATAGAAATGCACCAAGGCATCATGAAAGCCTGGCTCGAATCGTCACATCTTAATGGCGCGAATTCGACCTATGTAGAAGAGATGTATGAAGCCTATCAAGTCGATCCACAGTCGGTAACTGAAGACTGGCGTGTCGTGTTTGATAACCTCCCTCTAGTTAATGGTTCATCAGCGGATGTTCCAGAAGCTGCCCACTCTAAAGTACGTGACTATTTTCGTAGTCTTGCATTAGATGGACGTCAGAAAGGCTCACCTAAGGTGACCGATCATGAAGTCGATGCAAAACAAGTTAAAGTCCTACAGTTAATTAACGCTCACCGTTTCCGTGGTCATCAGAATGCCAATTTAGATCCGCTTGATATTTGGAAGCGCGATAAGGTTTCTGAGTTAGACCCAGCATTTCATGGCCTAGATGCCGATGACATGCAGCGTCAATTTAACACAGGTTCATTTGCACATGGTGGCGAAACCATGAAGCTTGTGGACTTAGTTAAAGCACTAAAAGCGACTTACTGTGGCTCTATTGGTGCAGAGTATATGCACATTACCGACACTGATGAGAAACGTTGGTTACAGCAACGTCTTGAGCCTTCTCTCGGTGCTGCAAATTACTCTAAAGCGGATAAAACTCGAATTCTTGAAGGACTTAACGCCGCAGAAGGTATGGAAAAATACCTAGGCGCTAAATTCCCTGGTGCAAAACGCTTTTCATTAGAAGGCGGCGACGCGCTGGTTCCTATGATGCGTGAGATCATCTACCGAGCAGGTGATGCGGGTACTAAAGAAGTAGTTATTGGTATGGCCCACCGCGGTCGTTTAAATGTACTGGTAAACATTCTTGGTAAGAAGCCGTCGGAACTGTTTGATGAATTTGCTGGTAAACACAGCGAATTAAACGGTAGTGGTGATGTTAAGTATCACCAAGGCTTTTCTTCAGATTTTGAAACACCAGGCGGCAACGTTCACTTAGCGCTAGCCTTTAACCCATCTCATCTAGAGATTGTTAACCCAGTGGTTATCGGCTCTGTTCGTGCTCGACTTGATCGTCGTGGCTGCGATACAGGCAAGCAAGTCATGCCAATCACCATTCATGGTGACTCGGCAATTACTGGCCAAGGTATCGTGCAAGAAACCTTTAACATGTCACAGACTCGTGGCTTTAAGGTTGGCGGCAGTATCCGCATCGTGGTTAACAACCAAGTGGGTTTCACCACTAACTTAACAGAAGATGTGCGCTCTACTGAGTACTGTACCGATATCGCTAAGATGGTTCAGGCTCCGATTTTCCACGTCAATGCAGATGATCCTGAAGCCGTAGCCTTTGTGTCACAGCTTGCCGTTGATTATCGCAACGAGTTTAAACGCGATGTGGTAATTGATTTAGTTTGTTATCGCCGTCATGGTCATAACGAAGCTGATGAGCCTAGTGCAACTCAGCCATTGATGTACGCTAAAATCAAAAAACATCCAACGCCAAGAAAAATTTATGCAGACCGCTTAATTGCTGAAAACACGCTTGGTAGCGACGATGTCACCTCTATGGTTAACGATTACCGTGATGCATTAGATGGTGGTGATTGTGTGGTTAAAGAGTGGCGTCCAATGACACTTCACTCGGTTGACTGGAGCCCATACATCGGCGCAGAGTGGAATGACTCTTACGATGCTCACATGTCACTTGACCGCATTAAAAATCTTGCTGACAAAATCAGTTATGTGCCAGAAAGCCATAAATTGCAGTCTCGCGTAGCTAAAATCTACAAAGATCGTTTAGCAATGGCATCCGGCGAGAAGCTGCTTGACTGGGGCTTTGCTGAAACCTTAGCTTACGCATCGATTCTTGAAGACAAGCAACGTATTCGTATTACTGGTCAAGATTCGGGCCGTGGTACTTTCTTCCACCGTCATGCGGTATTGCACAATCAAAATGACGCAACGGCTTATATGCCACTACGTAACATTGCTGATGAGCAAGGACCGATAGATATTACTGACTCAGTGCTTTCTGAAGCATCAGTATTAGCATTCGAATATGGTTATGCGACAGCAGAACCGGGTGGCTTAACCCTTTGGGAAGCTCAGTTTGGTGACTTTGCTAACTGTGCTCAAGTGGTAATTGACCAGTTCCTATCATCAGGTGAGCAAAAGTGGGGCCGTCTATGTGGTCTAACGATGTTATTGCCTCATGGTTATGAAGGCCAAGGTCCAGAGCACTCTAGTGCACGTTTAGAGCGCTTCTTACAGCTTTGTGCTAATCACAACATGCAAGTTTGCGTGCCATCAACGCCTGCACAGGTGTATCACATGCTGCGTCGTCAGGTTGTGCGCCCTATGCGTCGTCCGCTTGTGGTTATGTCTCCTAAGTCTTTGCTACGTCACCCGCTAGCGGTTTCAAGTTTGGAAGAGCTTGCTGAAGGGACCTTCCAGAACGTTATTGGTGAAATCGATGAGCTAGACGCAACTAAAGTCGATAGAGTCGTATTCTGTAGCGGTAAAGTTTACTTTGAGCTACTTGAGCGTCGTCGTAAAGAAGGTCTAGATAACGTTGCACTTATTCGTGTTGAACAGCTTTATCCGTTCCCACACGATGAAGCGGCAGCAGCCCTTGCTGAATATAGCCACGTAAAAGATTTTGTATGGTGCCAAGAAGAGCCGCAAAACCAAGGTGCTTGGTATTGCAGTCAACACCATTTCTGGAGCGTCATCCCTGCAGGAGCTCAATTGAGCTACGCCGGTCGTGAAGCCTCAGCTGCGCCTGCATGCGGTTATCCATCATTGCATGCTCAGCAACAAGAATCATTAATCAACAGTGCATTAAAGCTGTAGTAATAGAACATTTATAAGAAGGATCGTAATCCATGAGTATCGAAATTAAGGTACCCGTACTGCCAGAATCAGTTGCTGATGCGACTATTGCTACTTGGCATGTTCAAGCTGGCGAGCAAGTTTCTCGTGATCAAATCCTTGTTGATATTGAAACTGATAAAGTTGTACTTGAAGTTGTTGCGCCAGAAGATGGCCAGATCTCAGCATTTTTAGCTGAAGAAGGTGATACGGTACTGGGTGAGGCAGTGATTGCAAGCTTTGTTGCTGGCGCAGTTGCCGGTCAAGAAGTAACTAAAGCACAAGCGGAAGCTGCAGCCCCTGCCAGCGAAACTGTTGATGAATCAAATGATGCATTAAGCCCATCTGTACGTCGTTTAATTGCTGAGCATAACGTAGATGCAAATGCGGTTAAAGGTACGGGCGTTGGTGGACGCATCACTAAAGAAGACGTTGAAGCATTTGTGAAAAACAAACCTGCTGCAGCGCCGACACCTTCAGCAGCCGTTGCTGTTGCACCTTTAGCTGAACGTAGCGAAAAACGTGTACCTATGACACGTCTTCGTAAAACGATTGCTAATCGTTTATTAGAAGCGAAAAACTCTACTGCTATGTTAACCACGTTTAACGAAGTTAACATGAAACCAATTATGGACATTCGTAAGCAGTATCAAGAGATTTTTGAGAAGCGCCACGGCATTCGTTTAGGTTTCATGTCTTTCTACGTGAAAGCAGTAACTGAAGCACTTAAACGTTTCCCTGAAGTGAACGCATCAATTGATGGTGACGATATTGTTTACCACAACTACTTTGATGTGAGCATTGCTGTATCGACTCCTCGTGGACTTGTCACACCAGTACTGCGTGACACTGACAAGATGAGTCTTGCTGATATCGAACGTAATGTTCGAGAATTAGCAATTAAAGGTCGCGACGGTAAGCTAACCGTTGACGACATGACTGGTGGTAACTTCACCGTGACTAACGGTGGTGTATTTGGCTCATTGATGTCAACACCAATCTTGAACCTGCCACAGAGCGCGATTTTAGGCATGCATGCCATTAAAGATCGCCCAATGGCAGTGAATGGTCAGGTTGAAATCCTGCCTATGATGTACCTAGCGCTTTCTTACGATCACCGTATTGTAGATGGTCGTGAATCAGTTGGTTATTTGGTTGCTATTAAAGACTTCCTAGAAGATCCAACTCGTTTGTTACTTGACCTATAGGCCAAGAACAAACAATACCCTCGTGCAGGCCCATTTGGGCCTGTTGAAATACACAAGAAGTATAATGGATAGATCATCATGAATTTGCATGAGTATCAGGCGAAATCTCTATTTGCCGAATATGGTTTACCAGTGTCAGAAGGTTTTGCATGTGATACTGCCCAAGAAGCAGTTGAAGCAGCAGGACACATTGGCGGTGATATGTGGGTTGTTAAGTGTCAAGTACACGCTGGCGGCCGTGGTAAAGCAGGTGGCGTTAAAGTCACTGGCGACAAAGAAGAGATCCGAGCGTTTGCTGAACATTGGTTAGGTAAGAACCTTGTTACTTACCAAACTGATGAGAAAGGCCAGCCAGTTGCTAAAATTTTAGTAGAAAGCTGCACTGACATCGCAAATGAATTGTACCTAGGTGCAGTTGTAGACCGTGCAACACGTCGCGTTGTATTTATGGCGTCTACTGAAGGTGGTGTGGAAATTGAAACTGTGGCTGAAGAAACGCCAGAGTTGATCCACAAAGCAATCATCGATCCGCTTACTGGTCCACAGCCGTACCAAGCACGCGATCTTGGCTTCAAGTTAGGTCTAAACCCTACTCAAATGAAGCAATTCACTAAAGTCTTTATGGGCTTAGCGAAAATGTTTGAAGACCATGATTTCGCACTACTAGAAATCAACCCACTTGTTATCACTGACGAAGGCAACATTCACTGTCTTGATGGCAAGATTGGTATCGATGGTAACGCACTATTCCGTCAACCAAAAATCCGTGAAATGCACGATCCATCACAAGATGATGCTCGCGAAGCACACGCGGCTAAGTTTGAGCTTAACTATGTCGCACTAGACGGAAACGTTGGTTGTATGGTTAACGGCGCAGGCCTTGCAATGGGTACCATGGACATTGTAAACCTACACGGTGGCAAGCCAGCTAACTTCCTAGACGTAGGCGGTGGAGCAACTAAAGAGCGTGTTGCTGAAGCGTTCAAGATTATCTTGTCTGACTCAAACGTTAAAGCTGTTCTAGTGAACATCTTTGGCGGTATCGTTCGTTGTGACATGATTGCTGAAGGCATCATTGGCGCAGTTAAAGAAGTCGGTGTACAAGTACCTGTTGTTGTTCGTTTAGAAGGTACTAACGCTGATCTAGGTCGTGAAGTTCTAGCTAACTCAGATCTAGATATTATCGCTGCTACAAGTCTAACTGACGCGGCTGAGCAAGTTGTTAAAGCTGCGGAGGGCAAATAATGTCTGTACTAATTAACAAAGATACCAAAGTTATCTGTCAGGGTTTCACTGGCGGTCAAGGTACGTTCCACTCTGAGCAAGCTATCGCTTACGGCACAAAGATGGTTGGTGGTGTATCTCCAGGAAAAGGTGGTCAAACTCACCTAGGTCTGCCAGTATTTAATACTGTTAAAGATGCGGTAGAAGTGACTGGCGCAACAGCTTCAGTTATCTACGTACCAGCACCTTTCTGTAAAGATGCAATCCTAGAAGCAATCGACGGTGGCATTGAGCTAATCGTTTGTATTACTGAAGGGATCCCAACGTTAGATATGCTTCAAGTTAAAGTTAAGCTTGAAGAAACTGGCGTTCGCATGATCGGTCCAAACTGCCCAGGTGTTATCACTCCGGGTGAATGTAAGATTGGTATCATGCCTGGTCACATCCACAAGCCTGGTAAAGTCGGTATTGTTTCACGCTCTGGTACGTTAACGTACGAAGCGGTTAAGCAAACGACAGATGAAGGTTTCGGTCAGTCTACTTGTGTTGGTATTGGCGGTGACCCAATTCCAGGTACTAACTTTATCGACGTATTGGAAATGTTCCAAAACGATCCGCTAACTGAAGCAATCGTAATGATTGGTGAAATTGGTGGTACTGCTGAAGAAGAAGCGGCTGAATACATCAAGGCTAACGTAACTAAGCCTGTTGTTTCGTACATTGCTGGTGTTACAGCACCTGAAGGCAAGCGTATGGGCCATGCAGGCGCAATTATCGCAGGTGGTAAAGGTACTGCTGAAGATAAGTTTGCCGCTCTTGAAGCTGCAGGCGTAACGACTGTACGTTCACTTGCTGACATCGGTAAGGCGTTACGTACTAAAACGGGTTGGTAATTTCTAACCTCGTGTAAAAAGGCGCTTCGGCGCCTTTTTTGTTGGCAGCAGAAATGTTTAGTAAGGAAGTTTGAGTGTAAAATTTACAAGCCTGCTGACTATTTTTAGATTTTAGTTTCACATTTATGATTCTAACTAGAACTAATGGCGATAAATGCGGCTAATTTAAGCGAAAATATGGCGTAGTTTTAACAATCTGTTATACCTAATTTATCTATAGGGAACTTGTAGGTAACTTTTATGTCTATGGTAAGCGCGAAAGAGTTTTCTGATTGGTTACGATTAAGATTTGGTGATCTTAACGAGGGGGTTGCACTCACTCGTAAAGATATCAATCAGTTAACTGGTCGTCAGAACTTTTCATCAGACTTTGTAAATGATATTCACTTTGAGCTAATGCGTCATGGCTTGGCGTTTGTTACTGATACATCAAGAGAGCATTTTTATCTTGTACCGATTAATAAGCAATCTTGGCGTGACAGATTAGAGCAGCAATTCGAAAAAGAGATTTTCTGCAATATCATTCCACTCAATATCTCCAGTCAGTAGGGCAAGTGAGTAAGGGGTAGCAATACTTGCTAAACCTTCATCTATCTAAAAAATTCTCGTAGTTAGCTCTTTTCTGCTCGCTTCATAGCCCTTGTTAGCATTTATTTGGTTAGGCGTTCATTTCAAGTTAGGTGGGTTGCGTATAGTTCGAGATTTTAGGCGACATGGATGTCATTAGGGTGCCGATACGTATTCCTAAATGCGCTGTGTAATAGCCAAATTTACTCTCAACAAGTGCATCTCGCCAATAGTGCAAGTTGAGTACTAACATTTTACTATTGATTTTGTTAATAAAAGCATACTTTGTTATCATCCCCGTGAAAAACTCATTTCAATTCTTATTTTACCGACGGTTCTAGGAAATCTTAGAAGTAGCAGTAAGGATCTCCGCTATGTCGACGCTTTCAATCATTTTTCCGCTATTGTTTATGGCTATACTCGGCTATGGTTTTACAGCTAAAGGCACGTTTACCAAGGAGCGTATTGCTGGTATTAGTCAGTTTACGTTTTACTTGTCGATCCCCGCCTTTTTGTTTATCAATATGTACCAAGCAGATTTGGCTAAAAGTTTTCAGATTAAAAACTTAGCGAGTTTTTATCTTCCTGTACTGGTAACCTATTGTATTGGTGGTGTGCTATACGCTTGCCTTAACCGCCAGCGAAAACCTTTACTGGGGCCTAGTGCAGTATTTGGTTTAGGGTGCAGTTATTCGAACACGATTCTCGTAGGCTTACCAGTTATTGTTGGCGCACTTGGCGACGAAATGATTGGTAACGTATTTGCTATTATTACCTTCCATAGTGCACTGTTATTTTCGCTGACACTTTTGCTAGGGCATAAGCAAGATAGGGCCAGTTTTGACTTATGGTTATTGCTAAAGGGAATTGTGTTTAACCCTATAGTATTGAGTTTGTCAGGCGGCTTGGTTCTAAATTTATTGCAAGTGCCTTTATTCGATGATCTAGTCAGTGGGTTAACTTTATTAAGCACCCCAGCATTAGCCTGCGCCTTATTTGTGTTGGGGGCTAATTTAAGTTTTTATAAAATCTCACAAGATTGGCAACTTGCCTTAGCTGCCTCGTTTATTAAGCTGGTTTTATTACCTTTTAGCGTCTATTTGATAGGGCGGTATATATTTGGCTTAGAGGGGGATAATTTGGCGGTATCAGTACTTCTAAGTGCTTCACCACTCGGCGTTAATGCTTATCTTATTGCGATGCAAGTGAAACAACAACAAGCAATTATTGCTAGTACCGTTGTGTTATCGACAATATTATCAGTGATCACGATGAGCGTATGGTTGGCTATTTTGATGTCATAGTCGCTTTGATTTTTAGATTTAAGATTTGGCTTGCTGAACTTTCAATAAGTCGTGCTAGTACTGTTTTGGTTCGTGAACCTTTGGACACTTTACTTGCCCAAAGTTCATCACCATGATTTTAAACGCATTGGAGCACTGCGAATATAGCTGCAGCTATCTAATATTTGTTTCTCTATTTACAGAACGAGACAATTCCGCGGGTGAGAGGATATAAACGTCTTCTGAATAAAAGTCTTCAGCTTGCGCCATACTCCACCAGTCATTCCATGGTCCCGCGATCTTTTCACCCTTGAGAAGTTCATTTGGCTTAAGTGGCTCAATTAAACTACCTACAGACATCAATAGTCCATAAGGCGTCCGCCGTTTTAACATGTGAGGTTGTAGTTTTTCAGGACTATCTAATCCCATACTACCTACTAACTCAAAAAAGCTTTTTAATGTATTTTGATGATAATTTTTAACCCGTTCACTTTTTTCACTCACATTAATTGCTTTACTACGAGCAGGATCTTGTGTGGCGATACCTGTCGGGCATAAGTTAGTATTGCAGTGCCTTGACTGAATACACCCAAGTGACAACATCATGGTTCTTGCAGCGTTAACGCTATCGGCGCCCATGGCTATTTTAGCTAGCAGATCAAAACTAGATGCAGTTTTACCTGAAGCAATAATTTTAATTTTATCGCGAAGCCCCGTGCCAGTTAACGCATTATGAACGAAATAAACGGCTTCAAGACACATCATGCCTAGGCGATTAGTGAATTCTACTGGTGCGGCCCCTGTGCCACCTTCGGCGCCATCTACGGTAATAAAGTCCGGTGTAATACCTGTTTCTATCATGGCCTTACACAAGCCTAAAAATTCGACAGGGTTACCAAGGCATAACTTAAAGCCTATTGGTTTTCCATTACTGAGCTCTCTAAGCTTAGCAACAAAATTGAGTAAATCTTTTGGTGTTGTACACTCAGGGTTTACTGCTGGTGATACACAATCAACACCTTTGGGAATATGACGGATCTGGGCAATTTCATCAGTTATTTTAGCCGCTGGTAATACGCCACCATGCCCTGGTTTAGCACCTTGGCTTAGCTTTATTTCAATCATTTTAATTTGTGGCCGTGTCGCCATTGCTTTAAAACTATCAGGATTAAAATTACCCGCGTCATCTCTACAACCAAATAAACCTGAACCAATTTGCCAAACGATATCGCCTTGATGCTTTAGATGATAAGGACTAACGCCGCCTTCACCAGTATTGTGATAACAGCCTGCTTTGAGAGCGCCTAGATTAAGCGATTCTATAGCGTTGGCGCTAAGAGATCCAAAGCTCATGGCTGAGATATTAAAGTAACATGCTTGATAAGGCTGCGAACAATCAGGCCCTCCGATAGTGATTCTTTTCGCTGTATCTAATACCTCTTTTGGGTGCAGAGATTGCCAAAGGCTAAGGTAATTATCTTCAAGTAGGTCTCTTTGAGTACCAAAGGCGATGGTATCTCTTACGTTTTTGGCTCGCTGATAAACTAGCGATCGTTGTTCACGGTTGAAAGGAGTTTCTTCTGTATCATTAGCAATAAAGTATTGCTGTATTTCGACGCGATAAGATTCGAGAAAGTAACGCAGGTAAGCAACAACTGGATAGAGACGGTTTAGCGTGTGTGGGCTATGGTTAATATCGTAATAGCCTACCAAGGTGTAGATAAAAGTGAAGGTAAAGATGGCCGTGGGAAATATCCCTGTATTGCTTAGCATGTAATTTATTGCTAACAAGTTTCCTAAGCTGGCAATGATCCAATAGACCTTTTGCATTATCGTCATAAAGCATTCCTTTATTGCTGACTTTTATTTGGCTTAAAGCTATTGAACGCTATCATTGCCATTTAAGCAAACATGTTTTAATACTTTCTAAACTAAACAAAATATGGGTATATTAGAGAGATAGGGACATAAGAGGACATTATTGTGATTATCACAGAAACCGACAGGTTGGTATTACGGCATTTTGAGGAGAAAGATACCAAGGCGATTTTTTTACTCAATAGCATTCCTGAGGTACTGAAATATATTCCTGGAGAGCCAATGACATCAATTGTCCAGGCTGAACAAATTTTTGAAAATGTGATTACCAAAAGTTATCAAGAACGTGGTTATGGTCGCTGGGCGGTAGAACATAAAGCGGATGGTAAGGTTATTGGTTTCTGTGGACCTACATTTATTACTGAGTTTAATGAAGTCGAGTTAGGCTATCGATATTTGCCACAATATTGGGGGCAGGGGATAGGATATGAAGCAGGTGTAGCGGCATTAGAACGATTTCAAGATTATCATATCAATGAAGCTATCGCGCTAATCCTGCTCGGTAATAAAGGCTCTGAAGGTGTTGCACGCAAAGTCGGGATGGCCGAACGCAACAGAGCTAAATTTATGGGCCATAAAGTGAACGTATTTCATAAGGTATTGGCGTAAATATATTGTAGCTAATACTATTTGCAATTATATTTAGAAACAAAAAAACCAGCTTAATGCTGGTTTTTTGTCTAAGGACGCCAATTTATGCGTCGCCGTGATCACACTCATCGTTAGTGCATACACCATATAGATATAAACTGTGATTAGTCAGTTTAATGTTGTGTTTCATTGCTATTTCATCTTGACGACGTTCAATCATTTCGTCTGAGAATTCGATAACTTTACCGCAAGATAAACACACTAAGTGGTCGTGATGATGCTGAGACGAAAGTTCAAATACCGCTTTACCACTTTCAAAATGATGTCGGGTCACAATACCGGCATCGTCAAACTGGTTAAGTACGCGGTATACAGTAGCAAGACCAATCTCTTCACCCATGTCGAGTAACTTCTTATAGAGGTCCTCAGCACTAATATGTTGATTCTCTGGCGCTTGCATCAATTCTAGAATTTTGACTCGTGGTAAGGTCACTTTCAAACCCGCTTTCTTTAGCGCTTGATTTCCATCTGTCATTATTGATCTCTTGATTGCAGAACGATTAGCCATAAGTTAATCAGTTCATTTGTGGGTATTCAATCCATTATATGTGTACAAATTGAAAACTTAAACCTTTGATCTAGCAATAAAGCGTCATAAGCAAATAAAAGGCCTTAACTAGATATAAAACAAGCAATTTAAGCATACTTTTTGTATTGTTATTGCCCATTTATACTAACGCCTAATGTCATATCTGCCTACAAACAGGCAAAATAATAACAAAGACCAACAAAAAGGACTGTAGATGTACCAACAGATTGTAATATTGACAGGAGCTGGGATCTCTGCCGAATCTGGGTTACGTACCTTTCGAGATCAAGATGGTTTGTGGGAAGAGCATAAAATTGAAGAGGTAGCGACTCCTGAAGGTTATGCAAATAACCCTGAGTTAGTGGAAGGTTTTTATAACGATAGATGGCAACAGTTTCATAATGGTGATATTGAACCTAATGCTGGCCATATAGCCTTAGCTAAATTAGAGAAGGAATTTACCGGTGAGCTGCTGGTTATCACCCAAAATATTGATGATTTGCACGAAAGAGCAGGATCAAGACGGTTATTGCATATGCACGGTGAATTGTCTAAAGGGCGCTGTCCTCGCTCGCAACAGACTTTTTTGCTAAGAGAGCCTTTTGGTCCCAAACATTGTTGTACTTGTTGCATCCCGGCTCAGCGTTTAAGGCCACATGTGGTTTGGTTTGGCGAAATGCCTTTTGGGTTAGATAGAATTCAATATGCACTTGATACCTGTGACCTATTTATAGCTATTGGCACCTCTGGGACTGTATACCCCGCAGCGGGTTTTGTTGATACCGCAAATCATCATGGTGCACAAACCGTAGAGGTTAACTTAGTTACTGCTGACCGCCATAGTCAGTTCCAATATCATTTGGAAGGTAAAGCGAGCGAGTTAGTGCCAAAATTGGTTGATGATATTCTTAGCGGGAAAATAATCAGTAATGCCTAATTAAATTGACGTTTGCGGGCTTTAGCAAAATAAGCGTTGGAGTAAAAGAGATGACACAAACAACAAACTACAATGGCATTGCTATTATCATGCGTGGTCTACCGGGTAGCGGTAAAAGTTACTGGGCAGAAGAGTATGTTAAAGCGTTACCAAAGTTAGAACATGCCGAGCAATTCAAAATCTGTTCTACAGATGAGTTCTTTTATCATGAGGGGCAATACCGTTTTAATTCAAAAAACCTTTCTAAGTATCACAAACTTAACTTAACTCGGTTTATTCATGCCATAGCGAATAGAGTGCCAGTGGTTATTTGTGATAACACTAATATGGCGCAGTGGGAGTTTGAAGGTTACTGTGAAGCGGCAAAAGCAGAAGGTTATCAAGTACAGATTCAGCAAGTAGGTGAGCCAAAAGATAAGCAGCATCAACTACTGTGTGCTGATAGAAATAAGCACAGGGTTCCTTTAAGTAGCATCAGCCGTATGGCGAAGGGCTTTGAGGCTATATAGCCGAAAAGATATAAATCAAGTAAATGAGTTATGCCGCTGAAATGTCAATTTTTAGCGGCTATGCTATGTCGCTCAGTATTTGTAGACTGAGCAACTCACTAAGTTGACTCTAATTGATACTTGGCTAATATTGAAACTAATTTTTTTACGCTAATTGAGCTGCTTTCTTAGGCCTATTCGGCTGTAGCCTGAAGGGAAGTTGTCAAAGCGCGTAAATTCTTTAAATCCGAGGTTTTGGTAAAATAATGGTGCTTGCCAGCTTTGAGTCCATAACCATAAACCTGCCAATTGCTGTTCTTTTGCGTAAGTTTCAGCCTGCATCATCAACTGTTTACCAATGCCTTTGCCTCGACAACTTTCATCGACCCAAAGTTCATCTACATACAACCATTGCCATAATAGGTCGGCAGTGAGTGCAGCTATAAGTCCACCTTGTTCATTGGTGACTGTCCAGTTTAACCGCTCCGTTTGATAAGTTGGAGCGCACTGAATTTGGCCGTGTGATTTAAACCCAGCATTAAGCTCTTCTTGTTGGCGGACATTTAATGCTCCATTACTAAAATCTATTTTCAGCATCGCTGATCTCTTATTTATGAGCAAAGCTTATTGGCTATGCTGGACTCTTAGATATTAATAATAAACAAATTATGAATAAAATAAATCAAGAATAGCTCGGAAGAGTCTAAATCGTTATGGGGTTATTGAGAGGCAAGAATGGTGATGGTGTTTTGAGCTAAAGGTTTGGTAATAAAAAATTTTAACTGTAGAAAGGGTAATAAAAAAGCCCATAGATTTGCACCTATAGGCTTTTCGTTAAAGTTTGAAACTCTAAAGAGTCATAACTAAATTAATAGTTACTTCTTAGCAGCTCTTTCTTTAACTTCAGCGATAACTTTCTCAGAAACACTGTTTGGACACTGGCTGTAGTGAGCAAATTCCATAGAGAATTGGCCACGACCAGAAGTCATAGTACGTAGTGAACCGATGTAACCGAACATTTCTGAAAGCGGTACGTCAGCCTTAATACGAACACCAGTAACACCAGCGTTTTGGTCTTTGATCATACCACGACGACGGTTAAGGTCACCAATTACGTCACCAACGTTGTCATCTGGGCTGAATACGTCAACGTTCATGATAGGCTCAAGAAGTTGTGCGCCAGCTTTTGGCATAGATTGACGGAATGCGCCTTTAGCAGCGATTTCGAACGCGATAGCTGACGAGTCAACTGCGTGGAAAGCACCATCTTTAAGTTCGAATTCAACGTCTAACACAGGGAAACCAGCAACAGTACCGGTGTTCATCATGCTAGCGAAACCTTTCTCAACTGCTGGCCAGAATTCCTTAGGAACGTTACCACCAACAACTGAAGATTTGAACGTTAGGCCAGTGTTAGCTTCGCCTGGACGGATAACGTAGTCGATCTTACCGAACTGACCAGAACCACCAGATTGCTTCTTGTGCGTGTAGCTATCTTCGATTTCACGAGTAATAGTTTCACGGTATGCAACTTGAGGCTCACCTACAATTAGCTCAACGCCGTATGTACGCTTAAGGATATCTACCTTAATGTCTAGGTGAAGCTCACCCATACCTTTAAGGATAGTTTCACCTGAGTCTTCGTCAGTTTCTACGCGGAAAGATGGATCTTCTGCGATCATTTTACCGATAGCGATACCCATTTTCTCAGAACCGCCTTTATCTTTTGGCGCTACAGCGATAGAGATAACTGGCTCTGGGAATACCATTGCTTCAAGAGTACAAGGGTGCTTAACATCACATAAAGTGTGACCAGTTTGTACGTTCTTCATACCAACGATCGCGATGATGTCACCAGCTTGTGCGTAATCAAGTTCGTTACGCTCATCAGCTTGCATTTCACACATACGGCCGATACGTTCAGTCTTACCAGTTGCACTGTTAAGAATCGTGTCGCCTTTACGTAGCTGACCTGAGTAGATACGTACGAATGTTAGTGCACCAAAACGGTCATCCATGATTTTGAATGCTAGTGCTTTTAGTGGCTCGTCGATAGAAACTAAAGCAACTTCACCAGTCTCGTTACCTTCTTCGTCAGTTAGAGGCTGTGGATCAACTTCAACTGGGTTTGGTAGGTAATCAACAACAGCATCAAGAAGAAGCTGCATACCTTTGTTCTTGAAAGCAGAACCACAGTATGTTGGGAAGAAAGTCATGTCACGAGTACCGGCACGGATACAACGCTTAATGTCTTCCATAGATGGCTCTTCGCCTTCCATGTAAGATTCCATTAGGTCATCGTCCATCTCAACCGCAGTCTCGATTAGCATTTCACGGTATTCTTCAACAAGATCTACCATGTCAGCTGGAACGTCGTTTACTGTGTAGTTTTCAGCTTCGCCAGTATCATCCCATACGTATGCTTTACGAGTCAGTAGGTCAACAACACCACTGAACTCATCTTCGATACCGATTGGAAGGACCATAACTAGTGGGTTAGCAGCTAGTACGTCTTTAGTTTGCTTAACAACGCGCAGGAAGTCAGCACCCATACGGTCTAACTTGTTTACGAAAATGATACGTGCAACTTCAGATTCGTTAGCATAACGCCAGTTAGTTTCTGATTGTGGCTCAACACCACCAGAACCACAGAATACACCGATACCGCCATCAAGAACTTTAAGAGAACGGTAAACTTCTACTGTAAAGTCAACGTGACCAGGGGTGTCGATAACGTTGAAACGGTGATCTTTCCAGAAACAACTAACAGCAGCAGACTGAATGGTAATACCACGCTCAGCTTCCTGTTCCATGAAGTCAGTTGTTGATTCGCCGTCATGCACTTCACCTAACTTATGGATTTTACCAGTAAGCTTTAGGATACGCTCAGTTGTAGTAGTTTTACCCGCGTCAACGTGAGCAAAGATACCAATGTTTCTGTACTTTGATAAATCAGTCATTTTTCTACTCTATTGGAGTTACGTTCTAAAATTCCGCGCAAGTATAGCAATACTTTTCAATTTATTTTATCGATTTTTATCATTCAGGGCTAAATTAAACGAAATATCATAAAAAAATCACATTTTATAGCCAAAATTAAGGTCGAAAATCTGATAGCCAAGTTAGGAAAATAGCTATCTCTGGCTTTTCTGATAGTTTTTTATCTTAGCTACAGAATAATTGGGTATGCGATTGCGCGAAGCTTGACCCAGTTTAGTAAAATTTGGGCTAAATGGATACCTGTAAACAATGCTTACATCCACTTAAGTTTTGCTGACTAGATAATGATATCGGTTGAAGGTAAAAGGGTAGGGGTTTTAGTTTGGGACGACTGTTTAAGGTGGTGTTTTATTTGCTTTGAAGTAAACGTTTTATGGGGTTTGTACGTATAGATGGTTGATCGTTGATAATAATCGCTGGCTAATCGAGCTTTGCTTTTAAAGCATAAAGAATTTGATTATGTGTCAAATGATTAACTCTAAACATTAACGTCACATCGACGAGGTTATAGTTAAAGACTCAGCAGTTCAGACTAAATATAGTGAGTTTTGAGTTTCATGAAGTGATTGATAGAGCCATGTAGTGGACGATAAGCGTTATTGAAATAGAGGCTAAGAATATGGCGAACGTTAAAAGTATCACTAAAGGACCTGCTTGCAGAAGGTTTAATTCGTTACCTCTTGGAATTCGTTTTACGTTCAAAGTAAGCCAAAAGATATTTTGTAGAGCGTTTTTTCTCATCACATTCACTATGTCATTTGCTTTTTTTATACCGGATAAAGTCTTTGCTACAGATATAGTTATCTTAGAGCAAAATATTTCGGATTCAGAAAAAGTAAAATTAAATAAATGGCTTTCTTATGGTGTCGAGGCCGTTACCGAAACATTAGGTGAACTTCCACAAGATAAAATCGAAATTGAGCTTGTGGATAAACGCAGTACTGGCGAACCCGTGCCGTTTGGACAAGTAATAAGAGGTAGCCCTGTGAAAGTTAAACTACAACTTAATGCATATGCCACTTTCCCGGAGTTTGTTGATGATTGGACGCTATATCATGAGTTATCGCATCTCTACATACCCTACCTTGACTATCCGTCGTTTTGGCTCAACGAGGGATTTGCTACTTATATGCAATATGTTGTGATGCTCAATAGCGACACAATTAACGCTGAGTTGTTTGTTAACCGAGTCAGTAATGGGCTAGTAAGAGGAGAGCAAAGAACAAAGCAGTCTCCAGGGCAACTTGCTGAAGTGTCTGATGATATGTGGCGGAAAAGAGCATTTAAGCGAGTCTATTGGACTGGCGCAGCATTTTTTATCGAAGTGGATAACTTACTTATCACTCAAGGTCAAAGTATGGTTAAAGTGATAGCAGCTTATACTGAATGTTGTCTTACTGCAGAGAGTACGGGTATCAAGTTGATGCAGGACTTTGATCAAATCGCCGACACAGGCGTGTTTACTGATACTTATAAAAAGTATTATATGAGAACAGATTTTCCGGTTATCACTCAAGCGCAAATAAAGCTCGTTAGCCGTTATTACGCTAATGACTGAGTAGCCTGTTTATAAAGAGCCAATCATTGTTGGCTCTTTATTGATACTAACCGTGACTGATGAAAGCGTTAGCACTCGCTTTCGGACTAGTTCTCTTTGCAACCGTTTTCATCGCATGAGTCAATTTGCTTAGCTGCTCTGTAGTAACGCAGTAAGGCGGCATAATATAAATAAGATTAGAAAAAGGTCTGATCCATACACCTAGATTAACAAATTCTTGCTGCAGCTCTGCGGTATTTAATGTTGAACTCATTTCAAGTACACCTACAGCACCAAGTACTCGCACATCGTGTACATGTTCATAGTCGATAGCATCGGCTAACTCTGTTTTTAGTTGCGCTTCAATTGCACTGACTTGAGCTTGCCATTGGTTTTCTTTAATCAGTTCAATACTGGCAATGGCTGCAGCGCAAGCTAACGGGTTACCCATAAATGTTGGGCCGTGCATAAAGACACCTGCTGGCGAGTCACTTACACCTTGTGCGACTTCATCACTACACATAGTCGCAGCTAAGGAAATATAACCGCCAGTAAGGGCTTTACCAAGGCACAAAATATCTGCTTCGATATGGCTATGCTCATAGGCAAACAGCTTACCTGTTCGGCCAAACCCTGTGGCGATTTCATCTAAAATAAGTAACACATTATATTTGTCGCATAATTTGCGCAGCGCAGCTAGATAATCTGAGTGGTAAAAACGCATACCGCCAGCGCCTTGCATTATAGGCTCAACCAGTAACGCCGCTATTTGCTGATGATTGTCTTCAAAAATACTGGCAATTTCATTGAGCTCTTCGGGATCAAACTCACCATCAAATCGAGACTGCGGTGCAGGGGCAAATAGCTGCTTGGTGACTAACTCGCCAAACATGGTGTGCATCCCCCCCTCTGGATCACATACGCTCATCGCGGCAAAGGTATCGCCATGGTAACCATTTTTAATCGTAAGAATTTTCTGCTTGTCGGTATTGGCTTTACCTTGCCAATATTGCAACGCCATTTTCATTGCCACTTCAACGGCAATAGAACCTGAATCGGCTAAGAATACTTTGGTTAATTTAGGACTGGTTAGCTCGACGAGTAGTCGCGCCAGTTCAACGGCGGGTCGATGAGTGATCCCGCCAAACATGACATGACTGAGCTGGGCCGTTTGTTGCTGCATAGCTGCAACGATTTTTGGGTGACTATACCCATGTACACATGCCCACCAAGAACTCGTACCATCGACTAATTTGCTACCGTCTTGTAATTGCAGTTCAACACCCTCAGCAGCAACTACACCATAAGCCGGCAGTGAATTGGCCATTGAGGTGTAAGGATGCCAAAGGTGTTTTCTATCAAATTGAAGGTCGATGCTGTTTATCGTAGACTGGTCTTGTGTGTTCATAAATTAACCGTTAGTAAACCTTTTAATTCCAATGGCGTTGACAGGTTACGGCTTGCAGGTATCCTAAGCAAGCAAAATATTTACTTTTAAAGCTAACTAATTATTTGTAGTTACTTGTTTTTTATATAAAATAGTTTGCACTCTCAAACTCTTGTCAATGCGGTTGTTGGTATAAGAGCTGAGTTTAAATGGCTGGTGTACCAATAAAATAAACAATAAATTGAACGAGTGAGCGAAAAGGGAACAAGATGTCTGAAGTACAGCTAAGAAATAACTGGAAGCGCGAAGAGATTGAAGCCTTATTTGCACTTCCTATGAACGATCTTCTATTTCAGGCGCAGAGTATCCATCGCCAAGAGTTCGATCCTAATGAAGTGCAAATTAGTCGTTTACTGTCGATAAAAACGGGTGCTTGCCCAGAAGACTGTAAGTATTGTCCACAGAGCGCTCGTTACGATACAGGCCTTGAGAAAGAGCGCCTTATGGCAATGGAAACCGTATTAACAGAAGCACGCAGCGCAAAAGCGGCAGGTGCTTCACGTTTTTGCATGGGGGCTGCATGGCGTAACCCTAAAGAGCGTGATATGCCATACCTAAAGACCATGGTTGAAGAGGTCAAGGCATTAGGCATGGAAACCTGCATGACGTTAGGTATGCTTTCTGCTGATCAAGCAAATACGCTAGCAGATGCGGGCTTAGATTATTACAACCACAATTTAGATACATCACCAGAGTATTATGGCGATGTGATCACCACTCGTACCTACCAAAGCCGTTTAGATACGTTAACTAATGTGCGCGCATCAGGTATGAAAGTCTGCTCAGGCGGTATTGTCGGTATGGGCGAGAAGGTAACTGACAGAGCTGGCCTTATTCAACAGTTAGCTAACCTGGAACAGCATCCTGATTCTGTACCCATTAATATGTTAGTAAAGGTTGAAGGCACACCGTTTGAAAAGCTTGACGATCTCGACCCACTAGAGTTCGTGCGCACTATCGCAGTAGCACGTATTACTATGCCTAAGTCTCGGGTTCGCTTATCAGCAGGCCGTGAGAATATGACTGAAGAGTTGCAAGCAATGTGCTTTTTTGCTGGCGCAAACTCAATTTTCTACGGTTGTAAGTTGTTAACAACGCCGAACCCTGAAGAAAATGATGATATGGCACTATTTAAAAAGTTAGGTTTACATCCAGAGCAAGGCATAGCAGCAACGAAAGAGCAAGATGAAGCAATGCTTGCCAAAGCGGCTGCACAGCAAGATAAAAAGCAATCAGCATTTTACGATGCTGGTGCACTCTAGGCATTCTATAAAACGTGAATAAGCCAATAAAGTTCAACTTGTTAAATAGATAGAATCTGAAGCAATCTAACCATAATAGTCACTTATGCCTTACTTACACATTGTAGGGTATAAGGACTAAACGCTTTTAAATTGAGCAAAATCAATGTCAGAAAGTTCCAATCAAGTACATCAGAACGAAACTCTCGCCACTCGTATTGCTAATCGCAATCTAGCACTTCATGAGCAAGGCTTACTGAGAAAACGCACTAATTTAGTACTCGATCCCAGTCAGTCAAACTACTTTGAAGTCGACGCTTTACCCTATGTTAATTTTAGTAGTAATGATTATTTAGGCTTGTCAACTTCAAACGTTTTAATAGATGCACTACATCAAGGTGCTAAAGACTATGGTGTGGGGAGCACTGCATCACCTCTTGTTGTTGGTTACACGGAGGCGCATATCAAGCTTGAAAAAGCACTCTGTGATGTAACGGGGCACGAAGCTGCATTACTATTCTGCTCAGGTTTTAGTGCTAATACTGCATTGATGAAAACCTTGTTTGAACCGAACGATCTAGTTGTTGCAGATAAGTTCATTCATGCATCTGTTATTGATGGTATTCAAGACAGTGGTGCAAAACTAAAGCGCTTTAGTCACAATGACATTGAGAGTGCGAAGTCCTGCTTTGAACGTTTTAAACCAAGTGCACTGGTTACCGAAAGTGTATTTAGTATGGATGGAGACATCGCACCGTTAGCAGAGATGTCAGCGCTTTGTCAGCAACATGGTGCATGGTTTATTGTTGATGATGCCCATGGTTTTGGTGTGATTGGTGAAGATGGCTTTGGCGCTACGAGACTAACTGACGATATTAAGATTGATGCGCAATTAGTCACATTTGGAAAGGCTCTCGGTGGGCAAGGTGCTGCAATTCTCGGTAGCCGCGAGTTAGTTGACTTTCTCGTTGCTAATGCACGGCACTATATTTATTCCACGGCATTATCTCCTGCAAGTGCAGTGGCAGCTTTTACCGCATTGACAGTGATAGAGCAGCAACCAGAGCTAAGGGAAAAGCTTAAAGAGAACATCAGTTATTTTCGCGAACAGTGTGAAAGTAAAAATATTGAGTTAACTGATTCGTTAACTGCAATACAGCCTATTATTTTAGGTGATAGTGCTAAAACGATGGCTGTGGCTCAGCGCCTTAAAGAGCATGGCTTTTGGTTAGGTGCAATAAGGCCACCAACTGTTCCACAAGGTAGTGCAAGGCTAAGATTGACGCTAAATGCCAATCATTGCCAACAAGATATATCAGCCTTAGTGAATGTGTTGGCTGATATCCTTAATAACGATTAATAATCAAATTAATGAATAACAATATTTTAATTGTTCGGGATCCAATGTTGTGAATAAAGGATCAAATGGGCTAAGCCAGCAGGTGGCGGCATGTTTTTCAGCCGCAGCAGATAACTACCACACCTATGATGTTTTGCAACAACAAACGGCTCAACGTTTGTTAAAGCAAACTGAGGTCAGTGGTCGATTATTGGATATTGGTGCCGGCCCCGGCACATGCTTTGCGCATTTACCAAGCGTTAAGCAGGTCATTTGCCTGGATATCGCCGAGGGTATGTTAAGCACTCTGACTGCGAATTATCCACACTACCAAGCGATATGTGCAGATGCTCAAAACCTGCCTTTGCTCGACAACAGTGTGGACGGCATCTACTCCAATGTTGCTCTGCAATGGTGTCAACAACTGCCTCAAGCAATAACAGAAGCTAATCGAGTGCTAACTGCGGGCGCAGAGTTCAATATGAGCATCGTCGCCAAAGATAGCTTGCAGCAATTGGCTGCTCTGGGTTTTAAAATAAATCAGTTTATTGAACAGAGCACACTGTTAGCGGGCTTTGATAAATCACAATGGGATATCGAGCTGTGTGAAACGCAGGCGATCAGCTTACATTTTGACACTCTGAAATCAATGTTGCAGTCGATTAAAGGAGTTGGTGCATCAATTGTTAAGCAACAACAAGATGTTAACTTGCCTCAGGTCACATTGAGAGGACGTAAAGATTGGCAAGCATTACAAGCTAAGGCAGAGTTGAGCCGAGCCCCAGAGGGCCTTCCTTTAACTTATAATATTTGCTTTATTAAGGCGCGCAAAAAGCGCTAATTGCAGCTGAGCGACTTGGAGATAACATGACATTTTTTGTAACCGGTACCGACACTGATTGCGGTAAGACGCTTATTTCATCTGCATTATTGACGGCTGCCAAAGGCGAAACTGTTGGTTTTAAGCCTGTAGCATCGGGTTGCACTGAAACAGAAGCGGGTCTACGAAATAGTGATGCGTTAGCATTAATGGCTGCATCAACGATTAAGCTTCCTTATGAAGATATTAACCCTTTTGCATTTTTACCTGCTATTGCTCCGCATATTGCAGCCGAGCAAATGGGCGTACAGTTAGCCCCTAACCGCATTGCGGCTATGATGAAAATGTCTGAATTTGTCGGTGCGGACTTTTGCTTAATAGAAGGTGCTGGTGGCTGGCGTTTACCATTAGGGGACGGGCATTACTTATCTGAAGTGGTGCAAATGATGCAGCTGCCGGTTATTTTAGTGGTTGGTATGAAGCTTGGTTGTTTAAATCATGCATTACTTACCGTGGAAGCGATAAAAGCTGATGGCCTCAACATTGCTGGTTGGGTCGCTAATCAGGTTGATCCTGACATGGCGCATCCAGAAGAAAACCTAGCAACATTAAAAACGGCAATTACAGCGCCTTTCTTAGGTTTTGTACCACACCTATCGGAAGCAACAGCAGAGCAAGTAGCCAGTCATCTAGATTTAAGCGTTCTTGGCTAATACCAATCAGTATAAACATTTGGTCGCTCAGCGAGAATTTAGCGGCTTTGAGGCAAGGTCATTAAGTGCTCCTTGCTTTAATGACATTCACCACATCCATGTGGTTTGCAACGAGTGAAGAGCATAGTTATTCTACGTTCAAGCTAGTTAACACAGCATCAAAGCCGCTAAAACTCGCCATTCTGGAGCGTTTTTGGCTGCCTACTTCTACGTTGAATAACTTCAAAAGGGAGCGACCATTCTTTCAATTATTCGCCTTGAATTAGTTTGCCAAAAACACTCTGAGTAGATCAAATTCTTGTACTGATTGGTATAAATCTTCGTTCGAGCTATCCCTATTAATCTAGTTCAGCAAAGCCTAGTTATGCCGTTTGTCTATGGTGGTTAATTAGGCTTATCTTTTTGTTAAAAAAGATTAATCTCACGTCTTTTACAATTATCCCCGTTAGGCAATTAAATTAATCTTGGATTAATGAAACCGACCTAGACTTGGCATCACTTGATATAAAGTGGATTCGAGTCGTCTATTATTGAAGCAATAAGCCATAAATTGAAGCGACAAAGCAAAATTTTTGCCGTCTCCCCTTGAAATCTCGTTTGCCGGACATATTATGTCTTTTAAGAGTGTATATCAGGTACTTTGTATCCTACAGGAGCTTAAATGAAGCGTATATTTTTACTGATTGCCACCAACATGGCGATCTTATTAGTGGCATCAATTGTGATGTCTATTTTAGGTGTTAACACCTCTACTATGGGTGGTTTACTGGTATTCGCTGCGATCTTTGGTTTTGGTGGCGCATTTATCAGTTTAGCAATCTCTAAGTGGATGGCTAAAAAGACTATGGGTTGTGAAGTGATCACAACACCACGTGATAATACTGAACGTTGGTTAGTTGAAACGGTTGCCCGTCAAGCTGAGCAAGCTGGTATTAAAATGCCTGAAGTGGCAATTTATCAGTCACCAGAGCTAAACGCATTTGCGACAGGCCCAAGCAAGAATAACTCTTTAGTGGCAGTCAGTAGTGGTTTGCTATACGGCATGAACCAAGACGAGATTGAAGCGGTTCTAGCTCACGAAGTCAGCCACGTTGCCAACGGCGACATGGTGACATTGACGCTAATTCAAGGCGTAGTGAACACATTTGTCATTTTCGCTGCTCGCGTCGTTGCAGGCATCATCAATAACTTCGTTGCAAGTAATGATGAAGAAGGTGAAGGCCTAGGCATGTTTGCCTATATGGCAGTGGTTTTCGTTCTTGATATGTTATTTGGTATTTTGGCTTCAATCATCGTTGCTTACTTCTCACGTATTCGTGAATACAGAGCGGATGAAGGCGCAGCAAAACTTGCAGGTAAAGAGAAGATGATTGCTGCACTTGATAGATTACGTCAAGGTCCAGAAACTGGTGCAATGCCAGCATCTATGTCTGCACTTGGTATCAATGGTAAAAAGTCTATGGCGGAATTGATGATGAGTCATCCACCATTAGAAAAGCGTATCGCAGCATTACGCGCTAGCTAATATAACGTTTTACTAAACAAAGCGGTTTGAGCTTATAAAGCTCAAATCGCTTTTTTATTGCTCAAAATCAAAGCGATAAATGGTGAAAACGAGCAAATTCCAAGAGTTAATTTGATTGAGCGCACGTTTTGCGAAAATCCACAATGATATGATCTTTCAGCTAAATTAGTTGCGAATTAGATAATGCTTAGCTAAATTAATCTAAGTCGTGCTAAAAAAATAATGATCGCAAGATGAAAACAAACCTGACATATAAGTTTTCACTATGTGAACATCTAATGAGGATACAATTGTGAGCAATAAACTACTAAGCGTAATCTTTGGTGCGGCTTTCGCTGCGCTAGCACTATCTCCATCAGCTTTCGCTGAAGGTCAAGAACTTGCTGAAATGCATGCAGAAATGGACGGTTGTGAAGCGTGTCACGCTGACGGTTCTCCATCTGCAGACGGCGAATATGAGTTTGAGCAGTGCCAAGCTTGCCACGGTACATTGGCAGAAATGGACGCAGTTCACCAACCACATGATGGCATGCTAATGTGTGCAGATTGTCACGCGCCACATGAAATGAACGTGGGTGACAAGCCAACTTGTGACAGCTGTCACGATGACGGCCGTACAGCAGAGTCAGTACTTAAGTAATTTTGAATTAATTCAGAATTCTAAATTGAGCCAGCTAAATAGCTGGCTTTTTTGTGGCTAAAATTTGCATATTATATCAAGTCGTTAGGCGCTCAAGTTTTTGAAAAAATTTAAGTGATTACCACTATTTTGCGTGTTAGTGTTGAGCAATTATGCTGCTCTATATCTCGCCATTTTTGATGTTTTTAGCTTATTTACCAACCATTGAAGAGTAGTGAAACGCGATATTACGGCGTGAAATCGCGTATTTACTCCGGCTATTTGTACTAAAATTCACCTTATCCCGCCTGTATTTGTGATTAGAATACGAACTCCCGCCTAAAAAAATACAAGCTGTGTGCGCCTTTAGTGCATATAAATGCACTTTTTTTGGGCGTTATTTAGTTTGTATTCTTATCAGTCACCCTTCAGCAGCAAATTTTTACTATTAAAACAGTTGTTTAAATTTTGGCTTGGTATTTGCTTTATCTCTTATAAGACTTTCATGGAGGAGCGAGCAAATGCCAAGCTGTAGAACCACTTGTGCTTACTGTGGTGTCGGCTGCGGGATAGAGATCCACCGCGGGACATCTGACGAAATTATGCAAAAATCTTCGATTGTTAAAGCGGATAAGCTTATTCAAAACGCTAGTGTACCGCAGGCTAACGAGAGCAATCACAAGCATATCGAGCTATGTGGTGACGTAACCCATTCTGCAAATGCTGGTGAGTTATGCCTCAAAGGCATGAGTTTGCTTGAAGGGGTAAAGGTCCCGAATAAACTGCTTTATCCGAGGTTGAACCAAAGGCTGAGCTCTAGAGACCATGACAAGGCAAACACTGAAACAGTACAAGTCAATGCCAGCAAAACGATTGGCTGGGACGAGGCGATTGATAAAGTTGCATCGAAATTTAACAGTATTATTGCAGAGCATGGCAGTAATTCGGTGGCATTTTATTTATCGGGCCAACTGCTTACAGAAGATTATTACGTAGCAAATAAATTGGCTAAAGGTTTTTTAGGCTGCGCCAATATCGATACCAATTCACGCTTGTGCATGTCTTCAGCGGTAACGGCGCATATTCGCGCTTTTGGTGAAGATGTTATTCCTGGCTGTTATCAAGATTTTGAATTGGCCGATGTCGTTGTACTTGTTGGTGCCAATACCGCTTGGACACACCCGGTATTGTTTAAACGCATTCTTGCAGCAAGAGAACAAAAAGGAACCAAGTTGGTGGTTGTCGATCCACGTAAAACAGCTACGGCGTCTTATGCAGATCTGCATCTGCAATTACTACCGGGATCCGATCTCGCTTTATTCAATGGATTATTAAGCGCAATTAGTCACTCGAAGCGGCAAAACCTTGATTATATTCAAAGCAATACCCGAGGGTATTCAGAAGCAATTTACGCTGTAAACGCATGTGATTCTCTTGAGAAAGTCGCTGTTAAAACAGGATTGTCGGTTGAGGATATTAGCAACTTTTATCAGCTCTATACTGCAACTGATCCCATCGTTCCAGTCACAAATAAAGTTGTTACAGCCAGTGGTCAAGGTGTGAATCAATCACTCATCGGCACTGACACCAGTAATGCCATTATTAATTGTCACTTGGCAATGGGGGATATAGGTCAACCAGGCTGTGGACCCTTTTCATTAACTGGTCAGCCAAATGCAATGGGCGGACGTGAAGTCGGAGGCATGGCAACTCAGCTCGCAGCTCATATGGGATTTACCTTGCAAGAGCGAAGTCTGCTAAGTGAGTTTTGGCAATCAGAGTCAGTAGTAAAAAGCAAAGGACTCACCGCGACAGAAATTTTCAGCCAGATGGCGTCGGGGGAAATCAAGGCCATATGGATAATGGGTACTAATCCATTAGTGTCAATGCCCGATACGGCTTTAGTTAAACGAGGACTTAAGCGCTGTGAGTTTGTGGTGATGTCAGATATTACTGCTGACACCGATACAGCTAAATACGCAGACTTACTTTTGCCTGCCCAAGGTTGGTCAGAAAAGTCTGGAACGGTGACCAATAGTGAACGTACCATTAGTCGTCAGCGTCGTTTTGTTACACCACAAGGAGAATCAAAAGCAGACTGGTGGGCCATTTGTGAAGTGGCGAAAGCGCTTGGATTCAAACAAGGTTTCAATTTTTCCAATAGTCATCAAATTTTTACCGAGCACGCGATGCTTACCGACAAAGTGGTTAGTCACTTTCCCAATCAGCAATATACCTTAGCTGGTCTAAGCAATATTAGCGAGCAGGAGTACGACGAGCTTGAGCCGATCCAGTGGCCTATTGCCAAAAGGTGCGAGCAATTTAATAGCTTGCAAACTAAGGCGTTAGTTAAAGATAAGGCTGAAGATCTGCCAAATAATCTCCTAGAACAAAAAACACTGCAATCGTCTCAATATTTATCTCAAGAACGCTTATATCAAGATGGTCGCTTCTCAACGACCAATGGTCTTGCCAACTTCATCGCGACTCCTTTGTTAGCACAAGAAGTGGATAAAAAGTCTGCGCCAAATGGAATATGGCTTAACTCTGGCAGATCGCGAGATCAGTGGCACACCATGACGCGAACGGGTCATATTGCCAGCCTATCGGCAAGTGATTATCAACCTACGGTTTTGCTTAACCCTTTTACCTTGGAGCAATTGCAGATTGCTTCTGGAGATCTCGTCAAACTTACCGGGCTTAATTCAAATGAAAACATGTTAGCAAGAACGGTTGCTGATGAGGCTATTTTACCGGGTTCAGCTTTCTGTTCGATGCATTGGTCAACTCAATTTAGTAACAGTGCGGGTGTCAATCAGCTACTGGAAAGTCATGTAGATCCTTGGTCTTTGCAACCAGGGTTTAAGCACCAACGGGTGCAAATTGAGGCTTATCCCGTCGTGGTTCAAGGGATCATCTGGGGGACGTCTGTTGTGGATTTCAGACAGCATATTTGGTGTGTAAAGCAAACCATTAATGATGGCGTTTGTCATCATTTTGCGGCGGCAAAGGCTGAGCTTGTTAGTAAAGCATTTAGCGATGTGGTTGGCTTTTCAAATATCCCTGCGCAAATATTGGAGTGGCAGTTTTCAGGTTACACAATTACCTGTTTTCTCAAGCAAGGCTCTGTCATTGGTCTATGCATTAGTGATAGCAGAGAAGTCAAAGTAGATGTTAATGCAGTACAAGCTCTGCTTAATCAGTGCGTTGATAATGATTGGCTTAGCAAGCTATATAGGCTTATTCGAGCGGGAGGGAGTCCGTTAATTTGTGCTTGCAACGGCGTAACCGAAGCTGCGATCTCCGCCAATATGCTTGAGACAATACAAAGTCTTGGCAGTGAGCAACTTGGAGTAACTCAATTGGTAAATGATGCTAAGCAAGCACTGGGCTGTAGCGCTGCTTGTGGCAGTTGCCTTAATCAAGTCACTGAGCTTGCGAGAGCGTTGCTAACGGCCGAAGATCTGGCGACACAGGAGGTGGCATGATGCAGGGAATAGAATTTATCAAGCAGATGCTATTTAAGCCTCTGAGCAGTATGAAATTTATTAATCCTGAGACGGTCGAGGACTTTAGCGCTCAAAAATTGACAACTTATCAACGTAGTGGGCAGCTGAACACTGACGAGTTTTGCTCGCTCAAGCGAGTTAGCGATGAAAAGATAAACACAGAGACAAGAACTCAGCAACTAAAGCAATTTGCTTTACAGTGCCTTAAGAGCACTGAGCAAAATAAAGTCATCAATAACCAACATCAGACTGTAAAAATTGTAGGAGCAGGCTGTGGTGACATTGAGTTACTCACTTTAAAAGCGGCAAAGATGATAACTGAAGCGGATGCCATTGTTTATGACAATTTGGTATGTGCGGAGATTTTACAATTGGCAGCTACTCATTGCCGTCTTATCTACATGGGTAAGCGTTTTGCACAAAAAAGTCGTACTCAAGATGAGATTAACCAAAGACTTTATCATTTGGCTATCTCAGGGGTAAAAGTGGTACGACTCAAAGGCGGCGACCCAAATGTTTTTGGTCGCGGAGGTGAAGAAGCACTATTTCTAGCTAAACGGGGTGTTAAGAGCGAGTTCATCGCGGGTGTCACGGCGGCTTTGGGCTGCGCAGCAAGTAGTGGCATCCCACTGACCCATAGAAAAGTGGCCAGAAGCGTCACCTTTGTCACTGGCAGAACCTGCGATAACAAAAGAGAGCAAGCTGTTATAGATGAATGGCAAGGCTTACTTTCAGCTAATAGCACCTTAGTGTTCTATATGGGTAAAGAGAAGGCATTAGAAATTGCAACGGGATTAATGTTAGCTGGCGCAGTAGGCAGTTTACCTGTTGCTTTTATTACCAATGGTGCAAGGCAATCACAGACAATAAATTTCAGTCGTGTTGATCAAATGGCGCAAGATGCACTAAGCCTCAAGCAAGCTGGGCCGACACTCATCATAGTGGGAGAAGTGGTCACTATTGGTGCAGAGCTTGAGCATTGCCTGGCGTTTTGTTCACAATCTATTGCAGCTAATGAGAGTCTATATGGATAAAGCAAACCTAAGTGCAGCATCCACAAGCAAGTTACTAATGGGACATATAGGTAGCAGCAAACTCGATAACCATATTGATAAGGCCGGTTATATAAAACTTATTAAGGCGCTGGGACGCGGAAAAAAAGGCTCGCGAAGCTTAACCGTTAATGAAAGTTTTCAGCTTATACATGGATGTAAACTTGGCGTTGGTACGACCGCTCAATTAAGTGCGGCGCTTATGTTAATGCGAGTTCGTGGTGAAACTGCCGAAGAGATAGCAGGGGTAACACTCGCGCTAAAGCAAAGCGTTGACCCCCAGTGGCAATCGTTAAATATTACCCTTGATTGGCCTTGTTACGCAGGTAAACGCGATCAGTTACCGTATATGCTCTTCTGTGCCAAAGCTTTGGCACAGCAAGGTGAGCGAATACTTATCCATGGTGATAATCGTATATTGCGTCATCGTCATCATGTGGGCGATGTCATTCAAGCTTTAGGCATAGCGGAGGTCAACTCAGCTGCTGAGGCTCAAGTTATATTAGACCGCGATGGGCTTTGTTATGTCAATGCAGACAAGCTCACCGTGTTTGCCGATACCTTTAGAGAGCTTCATCAACAATTGGGACTAAGAAGCCTTTATCAAACGGCGATACGTTGTTTGAATCCCGCTAATGCTCAATTAGGCATACGCAGCTATTTTCACAGTGGTTTCGCATCGCAACACATTAAGGTTGCGCAACTTTTGGCGCAGCATGTGCCAGCATCAAGAGTGTTGATTTTTAAAGGTTATCAAGGCGAAGCTGAAATTAACCCAAGGTGCAGTACTAAGCTGTTTATTAGTCCGTGGCAGGATATTGATTCTCAATCTTTTGGCGTTAATGACGCTAATCAGGTTTTAAGCATCAATATACCGACAAGGCTAGATATGCTGCAAGGCGACAAGTTACTTGCTAAACACTTGTGCGCAAACTGGTTAACAGCGTTGGTTGGAAGCAATACAGGGGACTTGCCTGCAAAAGTAGACGGTCTTGATTCAATGATCGAAAGTGCTATTGATATAAACGAGCGCATACGTGCAAAGGCTGCCATTGAAAGTACGCTAACCGCACTTAACTTACTAAAAAATCCATCACTTGTCTTAAATGATGCACGTAGCCAGGCCGAGCATTTAACTGATCAAATCTTTGCCTATTTAATTCGAGAAATTTGCAGCCTTGAGCAAGTAAATAACCCTGAGCGGATAGACAGCCCTGAGCAGGTAAACAGCCCTGAGCAGACAGACAGTTCTGACAGTATAAATCGCTCTGAAACCAAGCAATACCAAAAGCTAACGAGTCGTAATAAGCAAGAGGAGCCTGCAAATGCGCATTATTAGCTTTACGGAATCGCAACAAATTAAGTCAAGGTATCGCGGCGAATGCTATGTGAGCGAGTTAAGTCATGCAGGCCATCAACTAGTGCCAGTAACGAGTTTATTAGAATGTGAACGTATTCATTTTGAAGCACAGTCCGATCTGTTGCTGTTAAACCTTAAAAAAATCACTGAGAGTCATTTAGCGTTTATTGCTCGCTTAATGGAATTCTCCCCAGTGAGCTTGATTGTTTGTAGTGAGAAGATTAGCGAAAACCAATTAACTTGTTTACTGGAATGTGGGCGCATAACGTATACGCCGCAAACATTATGCGTGAGCCGTATTAATGCTGTGATAGAGCTGGCGTTACTGCGTTTTAAAGCGGCTAATCACACATTATCTAAAATTGAGCATCTTGAGCAGAAATTAGCTACTGAGCAAATTATTTATCAAGCGAAAAGTAAGTTGCAATCAGTTGGGCTTAATGAACAGCAAGCACATCAACAATTGCAGCAATATGCTATGCAGCAGGGAACAAGCCTTATTGCTGTGGCAAAAGCGTTGTGTAAATAGCCTTGCACTGTCGATGTTCTACAATGAACCAAATAAGTGCAAGTAAAGTGAGTCAGTGAGTAAAGTAGAAAAAATACGACAAGATAATAAACATCTTAACTCATTTAAAACAGTTAGTTGTATAATTTTTAATACGGGTGTTTAAGCTGGCATAAGCTTTGCGAAAGATAGAGTGACACGAGCTTAGTAAAATTAGTTTAGTCAGTACGAACTGAGTGACACTGAGTTAGTGATTATAATGCGATTTAAAAATAGCTTGTTATAAAAAGCGGTAATCAAAATTTAATGGATATCGGGCAAAGGCGCCATCTTCTTTAGGGAAGTGGCGCCTTTTTGTTTTTCTAAAAGTCAGTAACTCTAAAACTCTGGAATACGGGGGCGCTAAATGGAACAAACAAAACAAAAACTGCTGGTGGTTGGGAACGGCATGGTAGGCCATTATTTTGTCGAGCAACTGTGCCGTCAAAATATGAGTCAATATTTAGATATTCAAGTGTTAGGGCAAGAACAGATTGCAGCCTATGACAGAGTGCAATTGTCTAAATATTTTGAGGTAGGTAACGCTGATAATTTGATGTTGGCAAGTCAGGTTGAATATCAAGCCAATGGTGTGACACTACATTTGGGCCAAGAGGTCATAGAAATTGATGTGGTTAATAAGCAGGTTTTTACTCAAGATGCTGATTTTAGTTACGACAAGTTGGTGCTCGCTACAGGTTCATATCCGTTTGTTCCACCGATACAAGGCAATGATAGAGCCGACTGTTTAGTCTACCGAACGATTGATGATTTAAAAGCCATTGAACGGGCAGCTAATCGCGCACGCTCAGGTGTTGTTGTAGGTGGGGGATTATTAGGTCTAGAGGCCGCCAACGCGCTGCTATCACTCGGTATCGATACGCATGTTGTTGAGTTTGCGCCACAGCTGATGTCTGTTCAGCTGAATAAAGAAGGTGGTGAGTTGCTCAAGGAAAAAATTGAAGCACTGGGAGTGCAGGTTCATCTCAATAAAGCCACTACGGAGATTGTTGATGGCGAAGAGGCTCGGCATCGAATGACTTTTAGTGACGGAAGTTTCCTAGAAGCTGACATGTTGGTGTTTTCTGCGGGGATCCGCCCTCAAGATAACTTGGCAAGAAAGGCCAATATCAATGTAGGAGATAGAGGAGGGATTATCATTGATGATCAGTGCCTTACTTCTAATGAGGATATTTTTGCAATTGGAGAGTGCGCATTATGGCAACAAAAAATATTTGGATTAGTAGCGCCTGGTTACCAAATGGCAAATGTCGTTGCATCGCAAATCACAGCTGATTATTTACACAATCAACCAAGCCAATTTTATGGCGCAGATATGAGCACCAAACTTAAACTTCTTGGCGTAGATGTGGCTTCGATAGGCGAAAGCCGTGGCTTTGAGAATGCTCAATATGTTGAATTGATAGACCAACAAGCAGGTATTTATAAAAAGTTATGGCTTGATGAAACTGGCTTATACCTAAGAGGAGCGGTACTGATTGGTAATGTTGATGAGTATAGCCACTTACTGAGTTTATATTTGGCCGCAGAGCCTTTAGAACTACCCGCGGTCAGCCTGTTAACTGCAGATAATTCTGCTCCAATTCTATTAAAAGATAACGCTATCGTTTGTTCGTGCCATCAGGTAACTAAATCAGAGATCTGTGAGCAAGTGTTAGCGGGGAATCATACTCTAAGTGATATTAAAAGCTGTACTAAAGCCGCTTCAGGTTGTGGTGGCTGCGCTGCAGTGGTTGAGCAAATTATTGATGATGCGCTAGTTGAGCAAGGGATAGAAACAGAGCAAGGCGTGTGTCGCCACTTTGAATATGATAGACAAGCCTTGTTTCATCTGTGCCAAGTTGAAAGCATTAAAGATTTCAACACTCTTTATCAGCAACACGCTAAATCTGGTGCGTCAAGCTTAGCGCTTGGCTGTGAGATCTGTAAGCCATTAGCGGCGTCGATTTTTGCCACACTAGAAAACGACTATGTGCTTTCAGAGCAACATGTGGCACTTCAAGATACTAACGATGCTTACTTAGGTAATTTGCAAAAAGATGGCAGTTACTCGGTTGTGCCACGTATTGCTGGTGGTGAAATTACCCCTGATAAATTGATTGCGATAGGTGAAATTGCCAAAAAATATAACCTTTACACCAAAATCACTGGTGGCCAAAGAATTGATATGTTTGGGGCGCAATTATCAGAGCTACCACGAATATGGCAACAACTGATCGCTGCTGGGTTTGAAACGGGTCATGCCTATGGTAAGTCGTTACGCACGGTAAAGTCCTGTGTTGGTGATACTTGGTGCCGTTACGGCGTACAAGACTCGGTTAGCTTGGCCATCGCATTAGAGAATCGTTATAAGGGCCTGCGGGCCCCCCACAAAGTTAAAATGGCCGTATCAGGCTGTACGCGTGAATGTGCCGAAGCCCAAAGCAAAGATATTGGTGTGATTGCATCAGAAAATGGCTGGAATCTTTATGTTTGTGGTAATGGTGGCATGCGCCCACGACATGGTGACTTGTTTGCGACTGACTTATCGACAGAGCAGTTGGTCAGTTATATCGATAGGATCTTGATGTTCTACTCGAAAACAGCAGGCAGATTACAACGCACCTCTGTGTGGATGGAATCATTAGCTGGTGGCCTCGAATATCTGCAATCTGTGATTATTAGTGATGAACTTGGACTCTCTGCGGAGCTTGAAGCGCAGATGCAAAAAGTGGTGGCGAGTTACCAGTGTGAGTGGCAGACTAGTTTAAATGATAAACATTTTCTCAGTCGTTTCGATGAGTTTGTCAACCCTAAAGATGCGCCTGCACCAAGTCAAAACCCCTACCAATATCTGCGCCAGCAGAAATTTCCAATCCAATCGCAAGTACAGCGATTTTCTGAAATCACTCAAGCAAATAAAGGGGCAGGGAATATTGCCGTCACTATTTTAGACGAACAGGAGACAAGTCTATGAGTTGGGTAACATTATGTGAAGAAAAAGTATTACCAACGAATCGAGGTGTGGCAGCTTGGTTTTGTGGTAGAGCCATTGCCTTGTTTAATCTCGGTGATAAAGGCATATTCGCAGTTGATAATATTGATCCAGCTACGGGCGTAAGTGTACTTTCAAGAGGCCTATTATGTGAGCTCAATAATGAGCTTTACGTGTCATCTCCGCTCCATAAACAGCACTATCATTTGCAAAGCGGGAAATGCTTTGAAAATTCAGAGCTTAACGTTAATTGCTTTGAGGTCAAAAAGTACCAAGGTAAGGTAATGGTTCGAAAAAATAAACCTAAAATAGTGCAAGGTAGACGACCAACAGATACTAAATCAGCTTTTAGTAAGGAGGCATAATATGACTAACCAAAATTTCAGCCTCTTTAGCTTTAGTGGCAAGATGAAAGTGATGCACTTAAGCTGGATGGCATTTTTTATCACATTTGTTGTGTGGTTTAACGCGGCGCCACTAATGAGTGTGATTGCAGAAAGCATTGGCTTAACTATTGCGCAGATCAAAACCTTATTGATTTTAAATGTGGCATTAACCATTCCTGCACGCGTCATTATTGGCATGGTCACTGACCGTTATGGTCCAAGACGAGTCTATTCTTTGCTATTGGGTTTATGTTCCATTCCTTGCTTTATGTTTGCTTTAGGCACCACGTTTGAGCAACTCGCATTGGCTCGTTTTTTACTTGGGTTTATTGGCGCTGGTTTTGTGATTGGTATCCGTATGGTAAGTGAATGGTTTCCAGCGAAAGAGCTAGGTGTAGCTGAAGGCATATATGGTGGTTGGGGAAACTTTGGCTCAGCAGCTGCAGCCTTTACCTTACCCGCTGTGGCACTGGCTTTTGGTGGCGAAAATGGTTGGCGTTACGCTATTGGTTTAAGTGGATTAATGAGTCTAGCTTTCGCCTTTGTTTATTATTTTAATGTTACCGATACGCCAAAAGGCTCAACCTATTTTAAACCTAAAAGGGCTGGAGCTCTTGAGGTTACAAGTAAAGGAGACTTTGTGTTGCTGGTGGTAATGAAATTACCAATGTATGCCACCTTAGCGCTCCTCGCCTGGAAACTATCACCGGCAGGTGTTGCAATGCTATCTGCAAATATGGTCAATGGGATTTATCTATTCTTATTTGCGATTTTAGCTGCCGATTTGCTACAAACATTTAATGTAAATAAGGCTGTATTTAAAGGCGGCGTTCCCGAATTTGAACGTTACGAATTTAAGCAAGTTGCAGTGCTTAACGTCCTTTACTTTTCAACTTTCGGCTCAGAGTTAGCTGTTGTATCCATGTTGCCTTTGTATTTTGCAGAGACGTTCGAGCTAGGTTTGGCTCAAGCAGGTATGGTCGCATCTTCCTATGCGTTTATGAATTTGATGTCTCGTCCCGGCGGGGGCTGGCTAAGTGATCGTTTTGGACGGAAATCGACACTACTGATTTTGACTGCTGGATTAGCATTAGGTTACTTAGGTGTGGCACAAATAGATAGTAGTTGGGGATTACCTATTGCTATTGCGATGGTCATGCTTTGCTCTTTCTTTGTTCAAAGTGGTGAAGGTGCAGTGTTTGCCGCTGTGCCGTTAATTAAACGGCGGCTAACAGGGCAAATAGCGGGCATGACTGGTGCGTATGGCAATGTGGGGGCGGTGTTTTTTTTAACCGTTTACTCGATGGTGTCAACACAGACTTTTTTCTATGTCATAGCGGCTAGTGCTGTATTTGGTTTTATTACATTGTTTTTTATGGCTGAGCCCAAAGGGCATATTGCGGAGGTCAATGATAACGGTGAAGTCACACTTATTAGTGTGAGTTAAGCAAATGGTAAACCACACTTTTACAGGAAAAAACTGGCCTGTTCGAGAGTCGCTCGCGTTGAAAAAAGCGGGCGACAACCAATCAAGCATTGGCATAAATAAGGCGCAACCTCTGCCGTTTATGCCTGATTCGAATTTATCGCTTTATGTTGGTCAATATTCAGATAAGGGCGTAAAGTCAGAAAATGAAGATGCTATCGGGATCCGGATCCCTACAGGGCATGTTCTTACAACAAAAGGCGCAGTAGCTGCGATTAGTGACGGAGTTAGTTTAGCGGAAAAGGGCGGCGCCGCATCGGCAATAAGTGTGAGCAATTTTTTAGCTGACTATTATTCAACCCCAGACCTTTGGTCGGTAAAACAGGCAAGCGCTAAAGTGCTAACAGCCTTAAACCGGTGGCTTTACGGATTAGGACAAGATTATCGGGATGCAAGGCGGGGCTATGTGTGCACGTTTAGTGCATTAGTATTTAAGTCGAATCATTTGCATATGCTACATATAGGCGATTCTCGGATTTATCGATATCGAAACGACCGCTTACAAAAGCTATCTAACGATCATATTAGTTTGGTTGGGAAAAGTGATAGGTACCTTGCAAGAGCCTTAGGGCTAGACTTGAACATTGACGTAGATTACTGCTGTTTATCTTTACAAGTTGACGATATATATCTGTTGATGACTGACGGCGTGCACGATGTATTAGCTGATCACGATATCGTAAAGATTATAGATACTCAGCTTTCATCGGCCTCCAATAACGTTAGTGATAACGACTGTGATGTGATTAGCTACCAGCTTGTTAACAATGCCATTATCCAAGGTTCAAAGGATAACGCTAGCTGTCAGTGCATTAGTGTAACTCAATTGCCTGATGCATCAATCGATGACTTGTATAGAAGTTTAACTCATTTACCGTTTCCACCTGCGTTAAGTAAAGGTATGAAGCTGGATGGTTACACAGTGCTTAAAACCTTGTACCAAAGTCAGCGTAGCCAAGTTTACCTTGTTAATAATGAACAGGGTCAGCTGAGGTGCATGAAAACGCCATCAGTTAACTATCAAGATGATGCCGCTTATATCGAGCGTTTTATACTAGAAAGCTGGGTGGGTGAACGGATCAATAGTGCGCAAGTTATCTCGATAAAAGACAGAGGCCAACCTAAGTCTGCTCTGTACTATTTAACTGAGTATATAGAGGGAGTAACGTTACAGCGATGGATGCAGCTTAACCCAAAGCCTGACATACAAGCCGTACTCGCTATTTTGAATCAAATAGAGGCTGGTTTACGAGCTTTTCACCGCAAAGAGACATTACACCAAGATCTGAAACCAGAAAACATACTTATCGACCCAGATGGACAGGTTAAGATCATCGACTTTGGCGCTTGCTACATAAAAGGTATTGCTGAGATCTCAACTCCGTTAGTACGAAATAGTGTTCTTGGTACCGCAGAATATTCAGCTCCTGAAGTGCTGTTACGTTATAACGTGACCCATCAAGCGGATTTATATTCATTAGCTGTTATTGCGTTTGAGATGCTGACAAGTCAATTGCCTTTTAGGGGGAAGCAAGCTGAGTGTTTGTTAGAAACAGATTTTAAGCGCCTGCGTTATACACCTAGCTATGCATTAAATCCATTGGTACCTATTTGGATGGATAGCGCATTAAAAAAATCATTACATTTTGACCCTAATGCGCGTCATAACGACATCAGTGAATGGCTCTATGAAATGAATACTCCTGTACGCCAATGGTACCAACCTACCGACAAGCAATCATTTCTTCAAAGGAGGCCGTTGGTGTTTTGGCAAAGTATGAGTGGGTTATTATTGGGCATCATATTGCTATTTGTTATGTTTGGTCTGTAATAGTGTGAGTGTTTTTCACTTTGTATATTCGGGTTGTATGTTTTAGTCTTGACTAAACACACCTGCAGTAGTGAGAATTTTTGATTTCAGCCTACTAGATTGCTTATCTCGATTTAGGGAGTTTACACGGTAGTGAGCTGTTTTTTAGGTTAATAGACAGATCAGTTCAATGCTCGGTTAGATAATAGCTATACAAAGGAATGTTTAATGCGATTAATGTTGATATTGTTTTTTTCGATCTTGCTGCAAGCCTGTCAAGCAACAGATAAACCTCAAATGCCACGCCCAACATTACCTCAGTTAAATTATGCTGCAGAGCTTTTTGATGGTGGGGTACCTGCGCCAGAGGATTTCTATCAGCTAAGTGCGGCTCAAATTAAATCGCTAAATGAATTTGTAGCGCAAGAACATATCGCGAGTTTACCTCGCTACAAACAAGCTTATGCATATCTCAAAAAGCGATTGGTGAACTTTAATTTTCAAGGCGAAAATTATTCCGCGACTGAATCGCTTGAAAATAATGGCGGAAATTGCATGGCTCTGGCAATGTTAACTTACGCTATTGCTAAAGAAATGGATGTGGAATTCAGGTTTCAAGTTATGCATACCATGCCTGTATTACTTGATATTTCGGATGAAATTGCAGTGACCTCTGATCATGTTCGAACCTTTCTATATGAAGCTTCAGAAGACGAATCGGTTGCTTTATTTGGGCGAAGTCGAGTTCAAATCGATTATTTTCCCGATAAATATGATCGAGGCGGTAAGCTAATAAATCAGGAGGAATTCTTAGCAATGTTCTACCGTAATCTAGCAGCTGATGCCATTTTTATCGGTGATTTGAATTATGCTTTTTTGCTGTTAAATAAAAGCTTAAAAATTGCACCTTACTATGAGCCAGCTATAAATATGCAAGCGGTGGTGCTTAGAAAGCTAGGTGATGAAGAGTCAGCAGAAAAGTTATATCGCTACGGACTTGAAATAGCTGAAAATAAAATTACTTTACTGAGTAATTATCACTTTTTACTAGAGTTAGATGGACGAGCAGAGCAAGCTGATAGAATTAAACAACAATTATTGGCACTTGAAGATCAAAGTCCATATACATGGTACCTGCAAGCATTAGATGCTATGTCAAAGCAAGACTATAAGAGTGCCAAGGTTTACCTCAATAAATTTCTACAAAATACTCATTACTACCATAGAGCTTATTACGATTTAGCTAAGGTTCAGGTGATACTTGGCGAATATCAGTTAGCAGAAGAGTCGCTTGCCCTTGCGATGAAATATACAGAGCGTACTCAGGATAGATCATTGTATCAAACCAAGATAGATAGGCTTTCAAACTTGTAAACCATCTACTGACAGAGCATGACTTTGGTATGACATGTTAAAGCTGATTTAAAATAGAGTTTATCTTGAATTTATCATTATCTATATTTAAACCAATGGATTAGGTTGTTTTTCAACTTGTAGTACTAAGCTAAGAAGAATAAAAAGAGATGTAGTACAAAGGTCTAGGTTTGCTGTGGTGAATAGCTAGTTTGTTGTATGACCTTTAATACTCTGGGTTGATGATGAAAATACACTTTATCGACATAATGACCGCGTTAATTAATTTTGGTCAGTAAAAAGGTTGATGATTTGCAATGAACAATAACAATAGGACTCATGCTTTTTTCAATTCAACCGTAGCGCAATTATGTTTGCTTTTATTTGCATTTATTATTGCCGCAATTTTATCAACGGCTGCAATTGCCCAAGACCTAAGTCAGTTTGATGAACTCAATGGTTATGATAATAAGGCTTCAATAACGCAAAACGGCGACAACCTTCAAGCATCGATCAATCAGCAAGGTGTATCTAATCAAGCTTATGTCAGTCAATTTGGTATTTCTACTCATGTCGATGTAAACCAAGTGGGTGGGAGTAATCGATTAGTCGCCCACCAAAATGGCGCTGAAATAGAGGCTACCATTCTTCAAAGCGGTTTCAACAATACCCTAGTGTCTTCCCAGCAAGGCGCTTATCTCAATTTAGATGTCAATCAACAGGGAAACGACAATTGGGCCTCAGTCTTACAGGTTGGAAATGAAAATAGTGTCACGATTTACCAAAATGGCAGTGGCAATGGGGTCGCTGTAGTCCAGTATGGACAAGGCATAACGACCCAAGTGACGCAAGGGCAAGCGCCAAACTAGTCGCCAGAAAATTCGCTTTACTTAGCCAGCAAACAGAGTCTTCATCGTTTTGATGTTAATTTATGGTTAAATTGTATTACACTGGTGGCCACATGGATGGTGAATTAGAGCAAACACGGAGTTAGTTAATGTTTAAAGTTACACATTGGGTCGTAATCACCCGCTCACATTTATTTGCAGACTTATTGAATACCCGATGGCCGCAAGAGTTTTTAGTTAAATTACACCGGGTCTCACCAGAACAATTCAACGGTGATTTATTAGAAAGCCGAATTACGATCATACTTATCGATTTAGCCACTGTCGACGTGCAAACTGCCTATCAAATTCAAAAACGAGTTGAGAAAGGCAGTAACGTCGCTCGGGTTGTATTTGTACATTTTCCAAAACAAATCGATGCAAAATTCCTATTACAAGCTTCTGTAACAGCAGGCGTATTCTATTCTGACGCGTCTTTAGAAGACATTGGTGAGGGAATGACTGAAATTGTTAAAGGCAAAGTGCTGATCCCACAAGCATTAATTGAATCTAATATTAATAAAGATGCGGTTACTGATGAGGTTGAAACCCTCACTATTCGTGAGCGTGAAGTATTGCAAGTTTTACGCAGCGGTAGCACAAACATCGATATTGCTAATAAGCTTTTTGTTAGTGAAAGCACCATCAAAACACATCTATATCGTGCCTTTAGAAAAATCGGAGTCTCTAGTAGAGGCCAAGCAATAGCGTGGGCACAGACTAACTTGCATGAAGTTACCCAATGATCCGTTTGTGGGTTTGCTTACTACTTTTGGCACCTTGTATTGCAGCTGAGGAGCTGGTACTTGCCGATCAAGATAAAAAAGCAAAAAGCACCAGTGATATTCCGCCTAAAATTGAAACAGATCTTATAGATGGCTTAATCTTGAATCGAGCAATGACTCGGTTTGGCCACCGATTTTATCGAGAATTTGTGGCTGACTATCGTGATATTGGCGGAATGGCACAACATTCAGGCTTAACCGTTGTTGAGCAGGCGACAGCAAGAAGTGGCAGTAAGATTAGTATCTTGCATAACAGGAAGCCTATTTACATTACTGTCGTATCACCGGCGAGTCGTAACATTGATGAACAGGCACTTGCTGCAGCCAAATGGGTAAATCAAAAACTGACACAAAATCAAAAACAAGCAAGTTGGGCACAGTTTTTGGACCCCGACCTAGCACCTGATGAGTTTTAACAAGGAATGTCTATGACTATATCTCTGAAAATAGCGGCTGCTACTGCACTTATTGCAGTGGTTGGTTCTGCTAAGGCGACCCAGTTGATTTATACGCCAGTTAACCCCAACTTTGGTGGTAGTTACTTAAACGGATCATACCTTTTGTCTAATGCTTCAGCACAAAATAAACATACAGGTGGTTCTAGTTATGTACCGCCAACTGCGCTAGATCGTCTTGCCAGTTCTTTAGAATCACGTTTGATGAGTCAATTGTTTAATGATGCAGCAAATGGTGGTGAAGGTTATTTAAAGACTGATGATTTTGAAATTCAAGTCGTCAATCAAGATGGCACCTTGTTAGTACATATTACTGATGTTGTCACCGGAGAAACCACCATTATTGAAGTCGGTGGTATTGTTGATAGTGGCACTGGAGCTGGTTAAAAATGAAAAAGCTTATTCTATTGTTAATATTATTTATTGTATCTGCTTGCTCATCTACCAGTGAACTAGAACAGATAGAGGCCTCATCTAGTTTAATGCCAAAAGGTGAAACATATTACGATTTAATCGGCTTACCTGCTCCCCAAGGTAGTATGGTTGCGGCCGTTTATGATTTTAGAGATCAAACCGGCCAATATAAGCCTATTCCGTCGAGTAACTTTTCCACGGCAGTTCCACAAAGTGGTACGGCATTTTTAGCGCAAGCGCTAAATGATTCAAGTTGGTTCACACCTGTTGAACGTGAAGGCTTACAGAATCTACTTACGGAACGTAAAATTGTGCGTGCAGGGCTAAAAGGCGATGCTGCGAGTTTAACTCAGCTTAATTCTGCTCAAATTCTAATGGAAGGAGGAATTGTTGCTTATGACACAAATATTCGTACTGGTGGAGCTGGGGCGCGTTACTTAGGTATCGGGGCGTCGAGTCAATTTCGTGTTGATAGCATTACTGTCAATTTAAGAGCAGTTGATATACGTACGGGTCGTCTATTGAGCAGTGTGACGACGACAAAGTCAGTTCTGTCTAAAGAGCTAACAGCAGGTGTTTTTAAATTTATCGATGCGCAAGAACTACTGGAATCTGAAGTGGGTTATACCTCAAATGAACCCGTTAGTTTATGTGTTGCACAGGCAATAGAAAGTGCAGTGGTCCATATGATTGCTGATGGCATTTGGAAAAGAGCCTGGAATTTGGCCGATACCCAAGTTGGTTTACAAAATGAGGTCTTAAAAAAATATTGGCTTGAAGCGCATTCGGTAGACAGAGTTCAAGCTAGACTCAACCAAGGTTAGTAGCGCAATGAGTTAAATTGAAAATGATACCGAATTAATATTAACTCGTTATAAAAGGCACTTTTTGTGCTTTTTTTGTTCCCCACCTCAATTTCATCTATCAACTTAAGCTAAATAAAACAATTTTTAACGCGTTATTGGTCTGTATTGAAATAGCACCCTTTGCTGTGTAGTGTGGCGGGTATTAATTATGCTATACAGGTGTTTGTTTTTTGTTGTATGCTTTATCTGTATTCAAGTTTAATAAAGGTGATGACATGAAAACGAAAACAAGGTTGCTATTGAGTGTAATGCTAGTCAGTACATGGGGCTTAGGTATACAGCAAGCTAAAGCTGCAACAGTTGGTTGTGAGCGTTCTGGTGGCATTAAGTGTCAAAAAGTCCGTAAGCCATATCAGCGTAACAAAGTCATAGTTATTCCTAAAAATCACCGCCACTATCATGCTTTTCATTCGCCAATATTAACGACCTTAGGCATCGCCATCGTTTTAGATGCAGCTGGCAATGCTGTAACTGATGATGGCAGTAAGGTAGTCGTGCTAGGTGAGGGAAGCGAAGTTAAAAATGTTTATGAAAAAGATGGTGTTGTCTATTTGATCAAAGAGCTTGGTTAGAATGGTAGCAATCAATGAGTTTAAGTCTCAACTTCCTTTTGTTGATAAAGCATTAACGATTCTTGCGGTATTTATATGCCTACTTGGCTTGTTTAACATCGCTATATTTCAGGTCTCTACATTAAGCATTATTGCACTAATTGCCTCTTTTATTACGGGGTTATCGATATACTGTTTTAAAGTACTAATTATAGGCTTAAGCAAAATGATTTTAGATTCTAGCAATAGAGGTGATTCGACATCAATTAAGCCGCAGCTTGTACTAAGACAAAATAGAGGGATTCATTTTGGGCTGTGTACTTTTTGCAACCAGTTTGAGACTAAGAACACTCTATCCGGGCGCTATGTTTGTTCTGATTGCTATCAAGTTTTTCTTAAAGTGAAGGGGAATACATTATTGTCGAACTTAAATGATAGACCAGCTTTTAAAAAGGCTAGTTAGCTTTATTTTAGAGATAAAAAAGCCGGTTTAACCGGCTATTATTAATATCTTAATGAGTATAAAAGCACTTCTACATCACTTTTAATGATATCGTTAACGCTACTTGTGCATTTCGCGTTCTTTATTTAAAAACTCGAAGCCACTCTTCATAAAGGAAAAGTTTTCTTCGTCTGGTAACGAGCGTACCTGGGTCAGCATTAGACCAAAAGCAGAGTCGATCATCAGTCTATCTGACAGCTTTAAATAACTGTAGACCACAGGTCTAAGTACAACTGAAAACTCACCGGTTAGATCTTCAAAACGCCCTTGCACAATCGCTTCGGTATTTTTTACTAACTCTCGCATACAAAGCGCCGCAAGCAAGGCATTTTTATCGCTGAAAGATTGATACTGCGCTGCGCGCGAATATCCCGCCTTTTTATGTACGTCAGACATATTTAAGGCAATCATACCTTTTTCTTTGACTAACTCTGTCGCTGCGTCGAGAAGCGCAGTTTCTTTTTCTGTAAGCATGGCCATATTCCTGCAAATATTTCTCTCATTAGATGTGGTTATCTGAGGAATGTCAACCAGATTGTATATACACCTGTTTAAAGTGTGTACAAATTGTATCGTTGTATTTGATTGAATTCGTAGATGAATCGACCATCGCCTTGTTAATATTTTCGAGTATACTATGGCTAGTAATTTCCTATTGAGGGCAGATAAATGGCCGAAGAAACCATATTTAGTAAAATTATTCGTCGTGAAATTCCAGCTGATATCTTGTATCAAGATGAGCTTGTGACTGCATTTAGAGACATCACCCCCCAAGCTCCTACACATATTTTAATTATTCCTAACCATTTGATCCCAACAGCCAATGATATTAAGGCATCGGATGAAAAAGCATTAGGTCGCATGATGTCTGTAGCTGCTAAGCTAGCGCAAGAGGCGGGTATTGCGGAAGACGGTTACCGTTTAATAATGAATTGTAATCAACATGCAGGGCAAGAAGTGTTTCATATTCATATGCATTTAGTGGGTGGTCATCCACTAGGGCGAATGCTGAGCCCAAGTGCATGAAATTAGGCAGCGATAAAAAATCTTTAACTGCTATGGCAACGCGTTTTGTTGACCAACTGACACAATGTAGAAAGCTAAAGTTGCAGGTATTAGAGGCCAGTGGTGACCATGTCTTAATGGAGCTGCCTTACGATACTCAGTTAGTTGGTTATCCTGATACCGGCGTTATTCATGGTGGAGTCATTACCACGCTAATGGATACAGCTAGTGGTTGTGCAGTCGTTTGCTCAATCTTCGATAAATGCGATTTGCTTGAGATCTCGCCAACGCTCGATTTGCGGGTTGATTACATGAAGCCTGCTGAGCCCCATAAACCCGTTTATGGTCATGCACAATGTTATAAATTATCGTCAAGCGTGGCGTTTACCCGGGCAATTGCCTATCAAGACTCTATTGATGATCCTATTGCCCACGCCGTTGGCTCATTCATGCGTATTAGTCCTGAGATGGTTGGCGAAGAATTTAGGCAAGCTTTGATGGGAGACGCAAATGAGTTCTAATGAAGCCATGCTTGTTGATGATAGCGCTAAACTAGACGTTAAAAGTATCGTTAAAAAGGCGACTGAGCTCAATGACTTTGGTCATCTACTCGAGCACGTTCCCTATGCTAAATTCATCGGCATGGGAGTTGAGCGTTTTGGCGATGAGTTGGTGTTCAAGTTACCCGCAAAAGATGACAACATAGGTAATCCTATTTTACCAGCCTTACACGGCGGTGTGATTGCGGGATTTATGGAAATGTCGGCGATAGTGCAGTTAATGGTATTTATGCAAACCACTAAGGTGCCTAAGGTGGTCGATTTCTCAATTGACTACTTAAGAGCGGGTTACCATAAAGATAGCTTTGCTGAGTGTAAGATCACCCGTCAAGGCCGGCGAGTGGCCAATGTAAGCATTAATTGTTGGCAAACCAATCGTAAGCATTTAATCGCCACCGCAAGAGCGCACTTTTTGATAGATTAGTGCTAGATTATACAGATAAGCATAAATGCAATGCTAATGAGTAATAAAGGGGATGGATATGAAAAAGGTTTTATTGGGGCTGTTTACCGCATTAATTATTACCGCATGTGCGCCACATACCGCCGGTGTCATGGCTGGCTCTGACGGCCAAGTGCGTGTTGATAACAATAGTTTTGGTAAAGAAGTTCAAGTAGCCAACATCATGGCACGCCCTGAAGGTGGCTTTTTACGTGGTACTGGCACTATTGTCAGCCAAGTTTCTACCGACCTTAGACTGCAATACAAGTTTACCTGGTATGACTTAAACGGTATGACGATTGATGATGAAGGGGTTAGCTGGAAGTCAGTCAAACTTCATGGTAAACAACAGTTGCAGGTCAGTGCTGTTGCACCTAATGCCAATGCGACTCGCTTTGAGCTTTATGTCAGAAAAGCTTTCTCTAATTAGTAATTAAAAGTCGACGAAAGCGACAAAAAATACGTCTGTTAAAAAAACGTCAGTTAAACTGGCGTTTTTTTATGCATAGCGTTCAGGTTTTTTAAGAAGTCTGTCACTGAGTTGTAAAATTCATGTATAATCGCGCTCGCCAAGGGGTGTTAAAGTCTATCAATCGAAAGTTGGATTTGTAGATTTATACTGAGATGTTGCAAAACGAACCCTTTGAACCTGATCCGGCTAATACCGGCGTAGGAATGGGCCACAATTCATTTTCCGATCGCTTCTTTACTGATGCCGGATCTCAAAATTTTACTTTGAGGTCCTATGTTAAATCTAAATTCTTATTCGCCAATTGCCCTCGCGGTAATTGCAGTAATTTCATCTCCCAATGTTGCTGCTAATAGCCAACAAACTTCAACTCCTGACGATATCGAAGTGATGGTAGTTACATCCGATTTTCGTGGTTCAGCATTAGAAAAAATGCCTTCAAGCGTTACGGTTATCGACCAGCAACAAATTGAAGATGAAGGCGCGCAGCATTTCGAAGATATCTTGAATAATATTGCTAACTTCAATTGGTCTGGTGGCAGCTCGCGTCCAAAATATTTTCAAATCCGTGGTGTCGGTGAGCAAGAAGAGTATCAAGGAGCACCTAACTCCTCGGTCGGTTTCGTGGTAGACGATATCGATTTATCAGGCTTGGGCATGGTTTCAAGCATGTATGATTTACAGCAAGTTGAAGTTCTGCGCGGTCCGCAAGGCACACGTTATGGTGCTAATGCACTAGCGGGTCTTATCTACCTTAAGAGTAACGATCCGACAGATGTGTTTGAACATGGCGCCGAGGTTTCATTAGGTAATGATAACCTACAAACCTTTAGTGGTTTTAGTTCTGGTCCTGTTACCGATTCGGGGAATTTATTATATCGCGTGTCTTTGCAACAACATCAGCAAGATGGCTATCGCGACAACCTTTACCTTGATCGAAGTGATACTAATAATCGTGATGAGTTTACCGGGCGCGCTAAGTTACGTTGGTACGCAACAGACGATTTAGAAATTGATTTAACTCTACTACATGCAAATTATGATAATGGTTATGATGCGTGGACATTGGATAATAACGGTTTTGATACGTTAACCGATGCGCCAGGTGTTGATAAACAGCGCACAACTGGTTCATCGCTTAAGTTCACTTATACAGGAGCCGAGGACTTTGAGTTGACCTCATTAACCTCTTTGGCACAATCAGACACTCGCCACAACTACGATGGCGACTGGGCAAACCCTGATTATTGGGCAAGTCGAGATTGTGACGGTAGCCCATGTGAATATGAATATAACTGGGATAAAAAAGGCGAAAGAAAAACAGTCACTCAAGAGTTTAGATTGTCTTCTACAGAATCAGGTCGCATTTTTGCTGATAGCACTGATTGGTTAATCGGTGTTTATGGTATGGATTTGCAAGAAGATAACGACACTGTTGATAGCTACAGCCAGTTATCTGCCGAATATCGAGCTCAGAATTATGCACTATTTGGTCAATTAGACTCAGATTTAGGCTCTAGCTATGCGCTGTCTGTCGGTTTACGTGTGGAGCGTCGCGATAGTGATTATAGCGATTCTGCAGGTGATGAGTTCGACCCAAGTGAAACGATGTGGGGAGGGCATATTGCGCTGAGCAAAGCGTTAAGTGAAAACCATGAATCATATATTCGTATAGCACGTGGTTATAAAGCTGGCGGCTTTAATATGTCATTGCCAGAAGAAGTCGCGGATAAAAAAGAATATGACACTGAAATCCTCTATAACTATGAGTTGGGCTTAAAGTCGACTTGGTTAGATGGCCAAGCAAACACCAACTTCGCATTATTCTATATGGATAGGCAAGATCAACAAGTTGCCGCGTCTCAGCAATCAACGGTACCAGGGCAAGAAGGTAACTTTATCTTGTTTACTGAAAATGCTGGTAGCTCTCATAACTATGGTGCTGAGCTCGATGGTAATTGGTATGCCACTGATAACCTACAGGTGTACGGTAGTGTAGGCTGGCTTGAAACTGCTTATGGTGATTATCAGTATGAAGATAAGTACGGTACAGTTGTTGATTTGTCGGGCCGTGAGCTAGCCCATTCACCAAACTTTACTTTTAGTTTAGGGGCGACATACCGCAGTGATAGCGGCTGGTTCGCGAATGTAAACGCCAGTGGTAAGAGCGACTTTTACTACTCAGACAGTAATGAGTCAAAATCAGATGCGTACCAAGTCTTTAACGCAAAGGTTGGCTATGAAGCCGATATTTGGTCTGTCTACCTGTGGGGACGTAACTTGTTTGACGAAAAATACGGCGTTCGTGGTTTTTACTTCGGTAATGAGCCTGATTTGGACTGGGCAGATAAGCAATATATACGCTATGGTGACCCACAACAAATTGGTATGACGTTTAACGTTAAGTTTTTGTAATCGTAGATTTAAATCACTTTAATTCATTAACAATATTATTAAGCCGTCGGTTCAAGACGGCTGAGGTTAGTAAGATGAAATTGACTGCAGAGATCAGTTGTTACCCGCTACAAGATAATTATCTAGAGCCTATTAAATGGTTTATTGGTCGCGTTGACTCTTACGAGAATATCCAACGTGTTACTAATGCGATGGCTACTCAAGTTGTTGGTGAATATAGCGACGTAATGTCAATGCTAGCGATTGAAATGCAAGCAGCCCATGAGAAGTTCGGCAAAGCCGTATTTGTGTGTAAGTTTATTGGTGGTGAGCTAAATTTAAACCATAGCGAGTAAATGGCGACTGTTACAATACACACGCTAAAATGGTCACAGTGCAGTTTTGTTCTGTGACCATTTTTTACATAATAATAGAACTATTTAGTGATTGTTTACGACTAGATGGAGAGCGTTTTACATGTCTGAATTTTGGCTGACTCTAGTCAACAGCTTTACTAGCGCTTTTGGTGAAGCACAAGCTTTGACCGCATGGGAAGCTGTAGCCGTATTATTAGCTTTGGCGTACCTTGTTTTTGCCATGAAGGGCAGTATTTGGTGCTGGGCTGCTGCATTCACCAGTACCGCGATATATACCGTGCTTTTTTGGAATGTGGCTTTGTTAATGGAGTCGCTACTGAACGTTTATTATATGGCCATGGCGGTTTATGGCTATTGGATGTGGACAAGGGGAGGGAATAAACATGCCGGTGTTAATATCGTTTCTTGGGGCTTAACGACCCATATTAAGTTAATTAGCGTAACCGCAGCGATTTCTCTAGTTGTCGGTCATTTTATGGCGACGCAAACACAAGCCGCATTGCCTTACTTAGATGCCGCAACGACTTGCTTTGCTGTAATGACTACCTATTTGGTGGCTAAAAAGGTTTTAGAAAACTGGATCTATTGGTTTATTATTGATGCCGTTTCAATTTATCTGTATGTAAGTAAAGGTTTGATGTTAACGGCCGTTTTATTCATTCTTTATTTAGGTATGGTAGTTTTCGGCTACTTTATGTGGCGCAAAACGATGCAACAACAGTCTGCTACAGGACTAAACTTTTCGACAGGTGCTGTATAAGTGCCCGCTTTACTAGCTAAATTAAGCCCATATTTTCAAGAGGCCAACCTGTCAAATATAAGCCTTATTGCGCCTCTAACTCAGGGGTTAAGTAATGACAATTACTATGTGCGAGCCAGACATCCTAGTCAAGCTCAAGAAGCTGAGTGGGTGTTAAGGCTTAACAGTTGGGCTAGCTCACAGATCTGCAACCGTGATAGTGAAGTGGCCAATTGGCGCTTGGCGAGTGATGCGAATCTAGCGCCAAAAATTGTCTATGTGAGCTTAGGTAATACTTTCTATGTGAGTGAGTTTTTTGCTCAAAATGAGCAATGCTGCTGGAGTGAGCTAATGGCAGCAAATAGCTCTCACCCTATTAAAAGTACGCGAGAAAGCTGGCCAGGCGCAGAGCGGAAACTTTTACAATTACTAAATGGATTACAAAGCTTACCTTTGCCACATAATGAGATAACACTTGATTCGCAGTGGCACATATACCAAGAACGATTAGCAGGTATGCAAGCAAAGATATTGCCGATATTACAACACGGTAGTCAACGGCCTAGTGAGGTTCCTGAGTCGTGTTTATTAGTGATACTGAAACGTTGGCAGCACCTTTATACAAACCTGTGCGACTCTGGATGCTCAATTAACAATATGTTGGTCAATTTAGCCGGTTGCATGGTAAACCTGCAATACAGTCATCGTGATTTAAACCCATATAATGTATTGGTGGTAGACGATAAACTAAAGTGTATTGATTTTGAATATGCCTGTAGCTCACATCCGCTATGCGATCTTGCAGCTGTTATTGCCAGTCATTCATTATCATCTACTCAGCGGCACTGGTTGATAAGTCAGTATCTAAAAAATAATCCAAATTTAAACCAAACGGCGGACAAGGGCGTGGAGTCTGCAGTTGATCTTTACTGGGTATTTGCAGTCTGTTGGGCGTTACAAATGGCATTTGATAGCTTACTAGCTGATTTTGATATAGGTTTAGAACTAGAGACCTATTTAACAGAACAAACTGTTTTCGCTAAAGGAGAAGATTCAAATGCTGCAGCACTAAAAAGGGACGATTATCACTCTGTGTACGAGTATCTAGATTGTGCTGAGCAATACTTTAAACTGATCTCCAGCTGTACATAGTGGTCTATTGATTCCTCGCTCTATCCTTACTTTGTTTGATATCTAATATTGCTGTTGTTATTCGCCCGTATAACAATTTGTATCGCTCTGAACTTTCTCCATTGTTCTATGCTAGGTTATAACAATCTATATAGGTATTTAGCGTTCGTTAAAGTGTACTCATCTTTATCATCTCTAGATTTAGTACATTTTGAGTCGTTTAACTTCATATATTGTGGCACTTAACCATTTTAAGCGTTTCTACTTTTGAAAGTCTAAGTAGTCTAATTAATCGAATTGGGGATGTATGAAGAAATGTGCTATTTGGATAACACTCGTTGCTTGCCTTATAGGTTGTTCGACTAAGGTTGGTTATTATTTTTTAGATTGGGCGATTGAATGGAAACTCGAAGAGTATGTCAGTCTTAATGATAGCCAGCAGAGTCAATTTGACACATTGTTAGATAAATTCTTGCGTTGGCACCGTAATGATGAACTTGTGCGTTATGAACAACATTTAGCGAAAATAGCAATAGAAATACAACAACAAAGTTTAACACCTAAATTGTGGCGTGAGCATGTGCAACAAGCAAAAGGTCATTGGTTACGTACATTTGAATTTATAAAACCTAAGTTAGTACCTTTGGTTGCTTCATTTAGCGACCAACAAGTTGCGCAAATTATTGCCCAGTTAAAAGTGGATGAAGTTGAATTAAATCAAAAGTATTTAAATAAGGATCAACAAGAACTGGTTGAAATGGCTGACGAGCGGATCACTAAGCGCGTCAAGCAGTGGTTAGGTAAGTTATCTTCCGAGCAGGAGCAAGCAATTCATCAATATAACGTTAATCGCGGTAGTACACTTGATATGTGGCTAGAGTACCGTCACGAGTGGATCCGTTTATTTTCTCAGACGTTGAAAAATCGCCACAATACAGCGGCCCTTTCCCACAGTCTTTCTGTACTAATGACTCAGCCTGATAGCCTTAAATCTGATGCCTACCAAGCTGCGCTTGATAAAAATACCAATGAATTTGGCCAGCTGCTTATCTTATTAAACCAACAAGCCACCGAAAAACAAAGGCGCCATTTTCAAAATAAACTTTCCGGATTACAACAAGATTTGATAGAGCTTAGTGAATCGGATGAATAACGGCTTGTGCTTATTTTTAATGAGAATGAAAGTTATTCGACTTTACAATGGTCTATATAGCTAAATCTGTAGCTGACAACTATTTTTACTGTATCGGGTCATTAGCAAAAGGGCCCAGTATGCTATGTCAGAAAGCCATCGGCGTCATCAAAGCGATATGTTAAGGCAACTGATTTAGCGCAGCTAAAAATCATATACAAGATTCAATTTAGCGACAAAAGACGCAAGTTTGAGAGAATAACTTTAAGAGGGAAGCACATGCAATTAGTTAAACTGTATCAACGATTATTAGATGGGTTTAAATTCGTTGAAGGCATAGCCCCTTTGGGGTTACGGCTTTATCTTGCACCGGTATTAATGCAGGCTGGTTACAATAAACTATCAAACTTTAGCGATACAGCAGCTTGGTTTGGTAATCCAGATTGGGGGTTGGGTTTACCTTTTCCTGAGGTCATGGTTGCACTTGCCGCAGGTACTGAATTTTTTGGCGGAGCATTACTTATCGTTGGTTTGGCTACTCGGCTTATCGCTATACCGTTAGCATTCACCATGTTAGTCGCTGCTTTTAGCGTCCACATTGATAATGGTTGGTTAGCGATTGCGGATGCTAGTTCATGGTTAGCGAATGAAAATGTTTTAGCCTCTGCGGATAAACTGGCTCGTGCTAAAGAGATCCTACAAGAAAATGGCAATTATGAATGGCTGACCAGCTCTGGCAATTTTGTCATATTAAACAATGGTATTGAGTTTGCGATTACTTATTTACTGATGTTGCTTGCTCTTATTTTTATGGGGGGAGGTCGTTATACCAGTCTTGATTATTATATCGCTAAACGAAACGGTGTTGTTAACTAGAACCTAGCTCATGAGTTAACAAGCGAACTAAGCTATAGCAGTAATATTATTAAAGTATCACCAAAAGAGTTAATTAAGCTAATTAGACTAATGCTTTTCCAAACAAAATAGCTAATTTATTAAATCCCACTAAATAGGTGGGATTTTTTATGTGCGCTTGATATTCTCAAGTGACACTCGAATATGGGTAATCCTTTTTTCGTGAAAATGTTTATAAGGGACAATCATTTGGACGCATTAGAATTATTATTGACTCGTCAATCAACTCCGAGATTAACTCAACCAGCCCCATCACCTATTGAGCTGCAGCATATTTTAGATGCAGCCACTCGCGCCCCAGATCATGCGGGTCTGACTCCATGGGAGTTTATTATTGCCGAAGACGATGGTTTAGCTCGCCTTGGTGATATTTTTGTTAGTGCACTTAAAGCTAAGGGGGCAGATGAAGATTTGATCGTTAAAGCTAAAAATATGCCGCTGCGTGCACCTATGGTCATTACTGTCGTCGCCAAAGTCACCGAGCATCCAAAGGTACCAGAGCTAGAGCAACATCTTGCAGCAGGCTGCGCCGTAATGGCAATGCAACAAGCTGCCTTTGCTCAAGGTCTGGGTGGAATTTGGCGCACTGGAGAGCTGGCTTTTGACGCCAATGTTCATCAATTACTTGGCTTGGAGCAGCAAGATCAGATTGTCGGTTTTCTCTATTTAGGTACGCCAGCATTGAGCGCACCAACTAAAACATTAAAAGATGGTATGACTTTCGCTCGATATTTATAGAAGATTGCAGACAGGTTTAAAGCGCTGAATAGTCCATTAGTGTGGTATTGCTGGCATGTAAGTGGCTTTCAACAGTGATTAAGAATTATCCTTATAGGTGTTGAACAAGTTTCATAAAAGTTAGCTTATAACGATTTGATAAGCATGCTAGCTTAGACAAGCATTTGACAGGAGGTTATGGTGAACAAAGAACTACAACAGGAAAGCTTAACTGGCGAGCATATCGTCCTTGAACCACTGACCCTAGAGCATCAAGCTGCGCTGAGTATTGCTGTCTCTGATGGTAACTTGTGGGAACTATGGTATACCAAGGTTCCCCATCCCGATGACATGAAAAGTTATATAACTTCGGCATTAGCATCTGAAGCTCGAGGAGAAACACTAGCGTTCGTGGTGAGATGCCGCCATTCCGGTGAAGTTATTGGCTGTACCCGTATTTGTCACTGGTATCAAGAACATCGTCGTTTAGAAGTGGGATATACCTGGTATGCCAAAAGTGCTCAGCGCACAGCTGTGAATACCGAGGTAAAACTACTTCTTTTAAGCTATGCGTTTGAAACGCTTGACGTGATGGCGGTTGAGTTCAGAACGCATATTCAAAATCAAGTCTCGCGTCTAGCAATCAGCCGTTTAGGTGCTAAACAAGACGGTATTTTGCGTAATCATCAATTACTCAAAGATGGCACAATTAGGGACACGGTGGTTTATTCGATTATTGACAGCGAGTGGCCGGATATTAAGCAAGGTCTGAAACAAAAGCTACTGAACCATCAAGCAATAACACTTTAATCTCTAGTACTTCGTTAGGTGTAAGCTGCGCCTAACGAAAACTATCCCTAATAACTAAATATCATCATTAAGTCTTATCCCCAATGGCATGTATCTTTTGAAAGCAATCTAAAAAAAGGAGGGGGCAAGATCAATATTTGCTGCTATTGATGATACAAAATCTTCTGCAGTAGTGGTCATGACTTTGAGGTCCATCCTCAAAACGGCAATACTCAAGCACATTGTGAGGTGTTGGCATTTAAAAATATGAGACGTTTTTTCGCTATACGCTTGATATTCAATAAAAGCTAAAGTAGAAATATATAAGTTAGCTTATGTTGAGTGACCTATATTAACCGTCTATTGCCAATAGAAACATCATCTATAATGTATATGTTGGTTAAAATTGAGGTCATGTCTACATTTCAATATGAGCTAGATACGAACAGCTAACAAAAATAAAAGGAATATTGTCGATGTTTGCAAAGGTTAATCTCGCCATCTGCGTAGTAAGTGCAAGCTTATTGTCTTTCAATAGCTTCGCGGGAGAAGCTGAAGATGCTTTTGTCGGTGAGCTAGCAGATTGCGCTGCGTACTATCATATTGCTTCTGATGCGATTTCCGCTATGAACGCACCGCAAATGGCGGCGGTAGTTGATCGTTTAAAGGTTTCTGGTGAACAAGCAGAGCAATTGGCTAAGCAATACCATACAGAAGATCAGGTTTCTGCTGCTATTGTCGCCGCAACTGAGAAGCATAGAGCTACAATGCCAAACTCTAAGAGTTTAGGTCCATTAATGGGCAAGTATAAAGAAACGTGTCAGTCGATAATTGCTCAGCCGGATAAACGTTTGGACTATTGGACCATGACAACCATGTAATTGCTAATAGAGTCAGTTTGTTTGCTAGAAGAGGTGAAATAGTGCGTTTTTTTATTCTCGGCAACAGATAGCAAACTGAGAAACAGCATACTGTCAAAAGAGTGATTCAAAAGGGAGTACCTGAAAAGGACTCTCTTTTTATTTTTGCTAACTGCTTTTATGACTAAACAGTCGATTTTGAGACTGATGCTTTGGTTTAATCTTATCAATCGTATTATGTTGCCATCTAACTTTGTAAGAATGTTGGCGGCCAGCCTGTCTCTTATGCAACTAGGCTTTGGTGTTAGATTACTAAGGCATTACCGAGCAAACTAGAAAACCTAATTTTACAGAACGGTTAAAACAGTCACTGTATCTGTTTTAGCCGTAATAGCTAAGTGATTATGCTTAACAGGGGGATAGATGAATATTTATTTACTGATCGCAGGGATGATAGCGGTACTCACTTTTATTGGTCATTTGAGTTATGGGCGCCGCGAATTTTTACTGCCGATGCTGCGGGCAGACTATGACCCTACAGCAAAAGCAATAATGCACTGTGTTTTTCATTATGTGTCAGTATTTTTATTGTTATCTAGCGTAGTACTAATCGCTTGTGCGTTTGCAGCCGTAGCGCTAATGCAAAGTTTTGGCATGTTAATTTTTATTGCGGTTAATTTTGGTCTTTTTGCTATTTGGCAGTTGTATATTGGTTTTATGACAGACGTAAACGTGTCATTTAAGCGCTTATTTCAATGGATTTTATTTGTCTTAATCGCCGTTTTTACTTTAGCCGGAGCGACTCTTGGTTAGCGCTAGGGGAGCTATTAAATAAGCCTTGGTGCTAAGAGTAATAATCAGGTACGAACATATTAATTATTAACTTGCGCGGAGCTATGCATGGAACACCGCGCCATTTATGCAGTATAGCTAAGCTGCATGCAGGCTAAGGTTTTTCTTGGTATTTAGTTGTCGTAAGTGAGTGGATTATAGTTGCTATTTTCGCTTAGGGCAGGCTAGCTTGTATTTTTTACTTAGCTTAAGTATATTGTATTCAATGTTTAAATGGATTGAAACATTATTAACAAGGACTGAAGATGTTACCTATTCATAAACTTTATTTTCCTCCTCAATCACCACTCCTGTTTCAATCATCTTATATATCGAAAAAGATAATTAATCGCTAACGAACATTAGCAAAATAATATTGTCTGACGAGTAATAGATTTATATTATTTTTATTTACAAACTTTTGCAGTGCAACTGGTCAACGGTTATCTTACTTAACGGTATGATAAGCGGTATCAATGATTGTTAGCCCTGCTAAACGAGCCTGTTATGATTAAAGTCCAGCAATTAGCTAAAGAATACCCTATGGGGGATAGCTGCGTAAAAGCGCTGAATGGTGTCAGCTTTTCTATCGCAAAAAATGAGTTTGTTGCCATTATGGGACCGTCGGGGTCAGGTAAGTCAACCTTGATGAATATCATAGGTTGTCTCGATAAACCAACATCAGGTAGCTATAGCTTAAACGAGCAAGAGGTTGCAGAACTTGACGACGATGCTTTATCTGCAGTACGTAATAAAGAAATTGGTTTTGTATTTCAGAGCTTTCATTTATTGCCGCGTCTCTCTGCGTTACAGAATGTATTATTACCGCTGAGATTTGCTGCTGAACCTACACAAGATACCGACTACGCCCATGAACTGCTAGAGCGAGTGGGACTTGGGACTCGATATGATCATCGTCCCAACCAGTTATCAGGCGGCCAGAGACAACGCGTGGCTATTGCGCGCTCGTTAGTCAATCGTCCTGCAATATTACTTGCCGATGAGCCAACTGGTGCGCTAGACAGTAAAACCTCTATAGAAATTATGGCGTTATTTACCGAGCTTCATCAGGCCGGGCAAACCATTATTCTGGTGACTCACGAAGAGGAAGTCGCAGCCTACGCGCAGCGGATTATTCGTATGCGTGATGGCGATATCGTTGAGATTGAAGAGCGAGGTAACAATGCTGCTTAATAAGTCTATAAACACTAAGCACTTTGATGTTGATAACGTCGATGTTGATAACGTTAGTGTTAATCGCTCTTTTGCTCACAAATGCCAAGCGCAATATCGCTTGTTAAAGGGGGTTTTCCCCGTATTACTGCTTAACAGTTTTTCTGCAGTAGCGATGGCTAATAATGAGATCGCTGTGAGTACTGATATTCCTGTAGCTGTTGTCGCTAATACAGCCTCTGCAGGTTCAGCAATCGCTACATTACAACAAAAAGATCTGGCGCCGCTATTATTAACTGGTCAGGTAGCTTCGGTGATCTCGCAGCCGTTTGTCGTTCCCAAAGCGGGTGACTCCTGGCGTTATCAAATTCAATGGATGATGCCGGAAGGTTCCCTAGCTGACCCTGGTCAAGTTGTAGTGATTTTCGATAAAAGTGAAATCGATAATCGAATTGAACAGCTTGAAGGCACTTTACTCCGTGTGACTGCTCAGGAGCAAAGTCAAGCTATTGAGCTTAACGGCCAGTTATTACAAGCAAAATTCGACTTGAAACAGGCTAAGCTCGAACTTGAAAAGGCGAAACTCGACGCGGCTATTCCTGCGGAATTTATTGCTGCTAAAGACTATGCCGATAATCAGTTTAACCAGCTTAAAGCTGAATCAGAATTATCGAAAAAGCAAGAAGCTCTGAGCGAGGTTGAAGATAAACGCAGCGCATCTTTATCGCAATTAGCTATTGATAAAAAAAGAGCTGAACTTGAATTATCTCAAGCGCTTTCAGGTCTTGAACAACTCGAATTACGCGCTAAAATCGCAGGACCGGTATTATATGGTCGCGACCCGTGGAGCGATAAAAAATACTCAGTAGGTGACAACGTACAGATAGGCAGGCAAGTCGCTAATATTCCAGCGTTAAACGATTTAGAAGTGGTCGCTTGGGTTAATGAAGTCGATGTCGACCGCATTACTATTGGCGAGCCTGTGCAGTTACGCCTTGATTCACAATCTTCAATTTTATTGAGCGGCAGCATCAATGAAGTCAGCCGACAAGCACGTACACAAGCTGCTTGGGGCAATAGTAATTGGTTTAAAATTGCGATTAAGTTTACTGCCGACGAGCGGGTTGAAATAATTCCCGGTATGAGCGTGTTAGTAGAAGCGGGAGCCAGCTCATCATGAAAAAAACAGCCATAGTAATATGCCTGCTATCGACTTTGTTTACAGGTTGTAGTGACAAAGTCGTGACTCAAGTTGAATCTGGCATATTGGATCAACAAATCGAAGTAACTGGAGAGTTAGTGTCAGCCAATACCGTCAATTTAAAGCCGCCGGCATTAAGACGTGTATGGCAATACCAAGTCAAAATGTTAGCGCCGGAAGGCAGCCAAGTTCAAAAAGGCGATAGGGTCGCTCAGCTTGATACTTCAACCTTGACTCAACGTTTGTCGGTTAAGTCAGCAAATTTGGCCACTACAGTACAAGACATTGAAACCTCTAAATTGCGTAATGCTAAAAAGTTAGAAGAGTTAAAACTTGAATTAGCTGAAGCTAAAATGACTCAAGAAAAAAGTCAGATGAAAGTTGATATCTCGGATGAAACCGTTTCGGTTATCGATCAGCAAAAGTATTTGAGAGATGCGGTGATTGCCAAAGATCGCGTCATTTTGATTAACCAAAAGATCCAGCTTGAAATAAAAGGCGCAGAGCAGCGCATGAAGATGTTAGCCGGCGACCAAAAAAAGTTTGCAGCAGAAGTCGCAGCTCTTGAAAAAGGCATTAAGTCGCTAACCTTAATTGCTCCACGTGACGGGATGGTGGTGTATGGCAATGACCAGCAAGGTAATAAGCTTGCTGAAGGGCAGAATATTTTTGGCGGCGACTCGGTATTAAGCATTCCAGATCTGCAACATATGCAGGTCAATATGACGATACCTGAAGTTGAAGCTGGGCGAGTAAAAGTCGGCCAAGCGCTAAAAATCCGTCTTGATGCTAATCCTGAGAAAAGTTTTAACGGTAAAATCATTGAGCTAGGTGCTGTTTTTAGAATAAAGAACCAAGACGTTCCTTTGGTTATTTTTGATGCTGTTGCCAGTATTGATGAAGTGGACTCTGAATTAATGCGACCAGGCATGACGGCCAAGATAAGTATCGATATCGCTAATAAAGCGGCAGAATTATTGTTGTCGTTAGACGCCGTTCATTATGACAGCGGTAAGGCGTATGTGATTAAGCCTGGATTATTTAGTGATAGTAAACAATACGTCAGTTTAGGCGCCATGGGCAAAGAACAAGTTGTTATTAGCAAAGGGCTGAGCAAAGGAGAAGAGGTGTTACTGCCATGATAAAAAAAACAGTAAAGTCCTTTGTTAGTTGCTATAAAGTGCAACAGCAAAAAGAACAAAGTCACAGTAAATTGATTGCTAGTAGCTTAATGCTGAGCGCAGTATTGCTGATGACGGCATGTAGCGATCCTGCTAGCAACGGCGTATTAACTTTTGAAGTGAATCGTTCTGATTTTAAAGTCGATATCCCTGCAACAGGTGAGTTAGAGGCCAGTAACTCCACTACCGTAAATGTGCCGACAGGTCTTCGAGGTCCACAGTCACTGGCGTGGATTATGGATAATTTTAGCAGCGTTAAAGCGGGTGACGTTGTAGCAAGGATGGATGGTACTCGAGAGAGTTTTCGATTGGAGATGGAAGCGCTCGATTACGACCGTTTAGGTCTTGATAGCCAGATCCAATCGCAAAAAGATAAAACCATTGATAAGTCACTGAGCACCGACACAAAGTTAACTGCCCAAGAGCAAGATTTAGCTGAACGCTTTTTTAGTGAAGATGAACGTGTTTATACCAAAATAGATATTATTGATCAGATGCGTAACCAAGATTATCTTGAAGCGAAGATGGATTTTTATGGGTGGGGAATTAGCCAGCATGGCTCTCAAGCAGAAGCTGAGCAAGAGCTGATTAAATTAAAGCAAAAAGGCCATAAAGCGAAAATGAATCGCTATTCAAACAACCTTAAGCAGATGGAGATAGTCGCGCCTCACGACGGCTTATTTGTTGCTCAGCCAGGTTGGAATGGTGCTTTACCTGTGCCGGGAGACATGATGTGGTCGGGGATGGCTATAGGCTTATTACCCGACACTTCTAAGATGCAAGCTAAGCTATTTGTACTTGAATCCGAGGCGTTAGGTTTAGCGATAGGCAAACCTGTAACCTTATATCTTGATGCGTATCCAGAGCTCGCGCTAACAGGGACGCTAACGCAACTCGACGCGTTAGCCAAAGCAAAGGAGCAAGATAGCCCGGTTAACTATTTTCAAATAACAGTTAGTCTAGATGAAACTTTGGTTGAAATTATGCAGCCCGGCCGACAGATTAACGCCATGGTGCATGCGCTAGACATCAAAGATGTCATTACTGTGCCTAATCAAGCCTTGTTCCAAAAGTCAGGTGAGTACTGGGTTTATCTAAAAACAGCAAAGGGCTTTGCTAAGCAGAGTGTTACTTTAGGTAATCGCAGTTTAAACCGCACGGTAATAAAAGAAGGATTAGCGCAAGGTGATACCGTTGCGCTTACGACTCCGCCAAAGAGGAATCGAGTATGACCCAGAATAGACCCTTGGCGGATCTCACTCACCTTTCCGCTAACAAAAGCTCAATTCCACTTGCTGTATATTGGGAAGGTATAAAACAAGCTTTTGATGAAATGCGTCATCATAAACTGCGAACTTCGCTGACATTACTCGGCATGATATTTGGTGTTGGTGCGGTTATTGCCATGCTAAGCGTTGGCGAAGGGGCTGAGCGTGAAGCATTAAAAATGATTGAGTCGATGGGTGTAAATAATCTTGTAGTAAATGCTCGTAGCGCTGAAGGTGAAGCACTAAAATCGGAGCGCGAACATAGCATTGGCTTAAGTTTGCGTGATATTGAAAGTGCTCGCGATACTTTGCCATTTGTTGAGAACTGGAGCGCAGAGAAAGACGTTAAGGTTTTCAGTTTATTTAGTTTAAAGGGCCGTAGTGACGCGAAAGTATCTGGTGTTACGCCAAGCTATTTTGACCTGAGCGCATTGCCGTTAGGTGAGGGGCGTACGTTAAACCCTAGTGATGAGAATTATTATCAGCAAGTTGCGGTACTCGGGCCTGAAGCCGCGAGAAGTTTATTTCCGCAGGGTAACGCGATAAACAGCCTTATAAAGGTAAACCATCAGTGGTTTACTGTGGTCGGCGTGCTTTCTGAAAAAGAGGGCAGTAAGTCGAGCATTCAAGGGGTTAAGCTTGGCGGGGAACGAAATCAGGTGTTTATTCCGTTAACCACAGCGTTAAAAAAAATGCAGTTTAACAGTTTAGAAAGTGAGCTTGATGCATTTAAACTGGCGTTGGCTGATGGCGTTGAGCCTTCGTTAGCGGCTAAAAGTTTGCAACATCTGTTGAATCGGCGCCACGGTGGTGAAAAAGACTTCGATGTAGTCGTACCTGCAGACTTGCTTGCACAACACCAAAAAACACAGCAGATCTTCAATATTGTGATGGCATGTGTGGCAGGGATCTCTTTGCTCGTTGGGGGCATAGGTATTATGAATATCATGCTGGCGACCATTCTAGAACGTACTGGAGAAATTGGTTTGCTCAGAGCTTTAGGGGCAAAACGCAAAGATATAGCGCGTCAGTTTTTAATTGAGAGTATCGCAATTTCGGCTACAGGCGGCATTATTGGAATAGGTGTGGGTTTACTATTAGCACTCGTCATTTCATCGGCGGCGGGTTGGCCTGTTGCTTGGTCACCGTTTGCTATTTTATTGGCACTAGGCGTGTGTATGACGATAGGCGTGGGGTTTGGTTTATACCCAGCGAATAAAGCTGCCAAACTGGATCCGATTGTTGCCCTACAGCGAGATTAATGGCCGGGGAAGTCATTTCGGTAGCAGTTATACATTAGGGTTGAAATAGCAATCTGTAAGTAACATGACCCGTGGTTTCGCCACGGGTTGTTTTTTAGTGATACCCATATGTCTTCGTATAGGAAGAGCGTGTTGACTCATGCAATTTAGATTGGCTTAGTCATATGGTTGATGAACCTGCGTTAAGCATTCAACTATTTGATTGTTTTAAGTTCTGTAACTCCTCTTGAGTCGAAGTGAAATCAGATGTTTTTACAGTATTGGTTATGGCTGCTCTTTTTGGCTTCAAATCTACAAGCTAATAGCGCTTATCAATTAAGTTGTGCTTGCGATTCAAATTGTTCTCCCTGAAAGCACCTGTAACCCATCTTCGTGATTTGCTTTGAGAGGAATACCTTCATTGAGGCAAGGTATAAACCAAGAGATACTCGACAAGCGAGCAAGCCACTTAACCATCAAGCGGCATTTTATTAAGGTGTGATTATTGAGATGCTTAGTAGCGAGGTCATGAACATTAGTTGCCAGAACCCATAGAGTAATGATGTTATGATTTGTTAAAGACCTCGCCTTATTCATATCTATCCTAAATGCGAATGATGATGTATGACAGCAAAGGCGCATATGTCCAAAAAATATCGGATAATGCTTCTATTTCATCAACAATTCAGCCGTGTAGATGTTTATCATATACCTTCGCCAGACAAGTAATACACCGAGATTGATAATGTGATAAGCGCGTTGTTTCAGCATCGATTAGGGGACATCTTGCAGAGCTCATGATAGCAATTCTTCACTAGCAGTAGTGATCAGGTTACTAAAAGTTTTTGAGAGCGGGACGATAGAACAAAGGTATAGCTGTCTTTTCTTTTGGCTCTCTTTTTTCTAAAAGAGGTATGCGTCACAACTTAATAAAGACATTTCCCATCAATAACCTAAATTCGTTAAGCTAGGTCACAATACTGTGAGCGCCTGCGCAAGGTGCTCCCCAAGCTTACTTGCGACGGCACCTTGAGGCTCTAGTGAAACTAAACCGCAAGCGCATAGATGCTCACCTACTTAGCACAATCAAAATTACATTGCTGATTGTCATTGTGTTTTCGTTGGTCAATTTTTCCTTTCAGTACATGAACCTTAAATCGTTCCGGGAAAGCATGGTCGAAACCGCGCTGGAGGAGACGACTAACCACATTCCCAATGTGCTTCGAGAAATTAATAAAAATTACGCTTATACCAGCAAAATATTAGCAGAGCTATATGCCGAAAAGTTAGCCGATGGTTATCAGGTAGATAAACTATTGCTCGAATTGCAAAGCAAGCAACGCGCCATTGGTGTTAAACAGATTGGTTTAGTGGACTCCTGTAATGGCCTTTATCTCGACACCCTTGGTCGAGTTCTTCAGCTTGATATCAGTTCAGCAAGAGATCAGTGGGTTCAAGAGTTTATTGATGGCCAAGCCGACTATCGCTATGCCTTGTACGATCCAGACGAGCTTGAATATGAGAGCCTGTATTCGTTCTACTATGACCATAAGATCAAAGACGACCATGGAAAGACGATAGGGATCCTTGGGATAGGCTTAAACTATGAAGACCTATATCAGCGTATTCAGGGGCTTGATAATAACATTGACATCAGCTTTCTGAATTTAGACGGAGACATTCGGCTGCCCAAAAATAATAAAGGCAAATCTGTATTTTCTTTGTATCCCAATTTATCAAAACAGCAGTTTGACTTAATCGAACAGCAGGACCAAATTTTGTGGAGCAATGGCAACCGTGAAAACTATTTGGTTTACTTTCATTACTTAGCAGACATCAATCGAATTTTACTGCTTAAAATGGACAACACGGATTATTACAACAATTCGAGAAAGCAATACTTTGTCTCATTTTTGATCGGCCTAGCATTAATTTTTACCGTTGCTATCCTTAACCTGTTTTATATTTTCTATCAAAATAAGCGTCTAAATAAGAGTGCGTTTTATGATTTACTTACCGGTTGTTACAATCGTAATTATTTAGAGAACAGGATTAAATTAAGGCCGTTTTGGCGCCAATTGACCCAAGCTCAATGCTCGATGTTGGTGTTTGATATTGACCATTTTAAACACGTTAATGACAGTTTCGGTCATCTAGAAGGTGACAAAATGTTAAAGCAGGTGGCGTCCGTTGTGCGTAACTGCCTAAGAGAAAGCGACCATTTTATTCGCTGGGGCGGTGATGAATTTCTCGTTCTGATTGAGATGCCGCTTCAAGAATCGATGGCTATCGCGAACCGAATTCAGCTACGAGTTGAACAAGAAACGTCCGTCACGTTGTCTCTCGGCATAACCGATATTACCAGCAATGACAGTTTTCAAACAGCCATGAAGCGAGCTGATTCAGCTCTCTATGAAGCCAAAGATAAAGGACGCAATCAGGTTCGCGTCTGCTGTAAAACCTTATAATCCGCTAAAAAATAACACTTGGCCCCCATGAATACAGTTTGAACTCACCGCTAAAATGGTTTCGCAGGAACGTTTTTTGGTGGAAAGCAACACACTTGAAAAAACTAACTAGGCCCCTTAATAGGTTCACGCTTGCTGATACGAGATTGTTTGTAAAAAATCGCTGACTTTGCGTCTATTAGCAGATTTAACAATATGATTGATAGGATTAGGTGCCATTGGATCAATAGCTGCGTGGCGCAGATACACTGACACTGCGGTAACGACTATCTTGCATAAAGTACGGGGACAGGTTTAAGGTATTTCAAAGTTAGGTATCAAATGTCTTCCCCCTTAATTTATACAGCAAATACACAGTAGTGATACAGCTGAGGTAGTTGATAAAAGGGCGAACAGGTAGCGGGCCTTAACCCATTTTAGAGCATTGCATTGTGTTGTTGCTTGGTATTAAGGATGCCGTTATTCAAAGCTAACGTTCTCGCATATCAATAGACTGCTAATCAATTTTAATACTCTTTACAGCTTAATTAGAGGATAGGCGGTTAAAAAATATCAGCAATTGCAGTTAAACTAAGCTATTGTATTGAAAGTGTTAGCCTAATAACTAATAAGTGTTATGGCGGAAAAATGAGAGCTGACAAGGAATCGCCAGTTTGATAAAAAAAATAATAACTAAACACAATAATTTTTACTATATGACCGCCGCTCTCGTGGTGTTGTTATTAAGTGCTTCTTTAGTTAAATCTGTTGCTGATGGCATGCTTGAATCACTGCTCGATGGGGTTATTGCGATAACCTTTTTAGTTTGTGTGATCAGCCTAGGCGTGGACAAAAGTTGGAAGCGTTTTATGCAAGGGCTGATTGTTGTTTGGCTGATAGCAGCAATGGTGAAACGATTTACCTCTCTTCCTTATATTGATCTCTTTATGCTGATGCTTATGTTTGCTTTTTTTTGGGGGACATTTAGTTCAATCGCTCGGCAAATACTTTTCTCCGGTTCTGTCGATGGCAATAAGGTTGTTGGTTCGATTGCACTTTTTTTGTTACTTGGCCTAATGTGGGCTTTAGTTTATTTACTTATTTTGGCGCTTTCGCCTCTTGCTTTTACTGGTATTGAGCATAGCGCGTGGGGTCAAAATTTTTCTCAAATGGCTTATTTTAGTTTCGTCACTTTAACCACACTAGGTTATGGCGATATCAGCCCAAATACCCCTTTTGCACAAGTTGCAGTTTATATGGAGGCAATTGCTGGCGTGTTTTACATGGCGATTGTCGTTGCTAGTTTGGTGAGTTCAGGATTGGCTCATAAGGAAACCCAATAGGAAGCTTAATATGGAAAACCCTATGCAACATAGTCAAAGTAAGTTGTTTATCAATAACATGATGGAGTCCGCTATTCGGATTGGCTTACTGTTTATATTGGTTGTTTGGACGTACGACATCATTAAACCTTTTGTTATTCCTGTGCTTTGGGGAGCGATTATTGCGGTAGCGCTAATGCCAATGACACAAAGACTTGAGCGTGCGCTTAAAGGGCGGCGTGGTGTTGCTGCCAGCATATTAGCGTTAGCTGGGATTATTCTACTTATTGCACCATTTTGGATTGTGTCGAGCTCTCTTTTTGAAGGGATTTCTCACACAATAGAAGTTTTGCAATCTGGTGATGTTGATATCCCAGGGCCAACCCAAAAGATTGCAGATCTCCCCTTAGTTGGCGATAAGCTATATGAAATATGGGCATTATTTGCCACTAATTTAGAGAAGGCTGTGCTACATTTTTTGCCACAAATTAAAACCGGTGTGAGCGCTGCCGCTGGTATGTTGGGCAGTAGCTTAGGTACTTTGGTGATGTTTATTATTTCATTGGCTATTGCTGGTGGTTTTATGGCTCATGCAGAAAAGTCTGCAGCAGCCGTTAGTACGGTGGCCGTCAAAGTGGCGGGGACTCACGGTGAAGAGTGGACGAGTTTAACTGCTGCGACTATCCGTAGTGTGTTATTAGGGGTTGTTGGTGTTGCCTTTATTCAATCCATCTTAATTGGCTCAGCGTTGTTTACTTTTAGTATTCCGGCTGCAGGGTTATTTACTTTTATTGTGTTTATATTGGGAATTGCACAATTACCGCCGCTGTTAGTGGTGTTACCACTGATCTTTTATGTGTTTTCAACACATGATTCAACGCCTGCAACTATATTTACTATTTGGGTTTTAGTGGCTGGTATTTCTGATAGCGTGTTAAAACCTATGCTGATGGGGCGCGGTGTAGATGTGCCAATGCCAGTTATTCTAATAGGCGCGATCGGTGGCATGTTAACCGCTGGTATTATTGGGTTATTTTTAGGTGCTGTGGTTTTAGCTATATGGTATGAACTATTTATGACCTGGCTAAAAGCAGAAAAAGCATTAAAGAAGCCAGCGGAAGCTGCTGGTGGCGAAGACGATAAATTGGTGAGCGCTCCAGCTCACGAGGGCGCAGACGACTAATTTCGATTGAGTCGGTACTATATGCGGATAAAAAAAGGTGCTATAAGGCACCTTTTTTATTTATTTCAATTAGTTTCTTATAGTGTTTGATATTAGCGAAAGACCGTTTGTGTTTTAATAATCCAAACTGCGTAGTAGATCGCAATCTGCAAGGTCTTGATTTAAGGTCATCACAAGGGAGTTAGTGGGTGAATAACGAAAAATCTATGCTAGGGGTTTGGTTCGAGCATGGCCTTATTTCAAAGGAAGCACAACAGGCAGCATTAACACAAATACACCAAGATAAAACCCGTTTTCCGACCTCATTGCAATGGTGTTCGCTGTTTGACCTTATGCTAATCTGGTTAGCTGGATTACTTATAGGTTCAGGTATTATTTTCTTTGTTGCTGCTAATTGGCAAGATATGAGCCAGTTTGTGCGTTTTGCGTTAGTAGAAACCTGTTTGTTACTGACCTTATCGGTATACCTTGTTATGCGTAAGCGCGCCTTAAATCGTGGAGACTTACTTGGGTTTGGATATACCACCGCTAATGCGCTACTCCTGTTGATCTGTTTGATTATTGGTAGTTTATTTGCATTAGTTGGTCAAACTTATCAAACAGGGGCGGATCCATGGCAGCTTTTTGCTGTTTGGGGATTGTTTGTTCTGCCGTTAGCACTCGTCGCAGGAACTGAGCTCTTGTGGCTGCTTTTTGGGCTCTTGGTTAATGCGGCATTATTGCTTTATTTTGATGCATTTCCTGGGGCAGGAGGGCTAGTTTGGGGGGCAAACTCAGCCATGGCATGGTTATTTGTATTAAATCTTGCTTTGCACCTGTCTTGTTTATTTTTAAGCGGTGAGATTACAAATAGTCCAGTAGCACAGTTTACTCATAAACAACGCTTCTTTGCTCCTTTGTTAAGACAATTGACAATCTTAGCGGCGCTTTCAATCGTGACTATATTATCTATTGAAGCTATTTTTGACTGGAAAAATAGCATTTGGTTAATGATTTATTTTGCTTTGATTACTGCAGGTTACTTTCTCTATAACCGATATCTGCAAGATATATTTGTGCTTGCTATTGGTAGCTTTAGCCTAGTGGCCGTAGCAAATAGCTTATTGATAAGAGCTACCTTAGAGGGAGACGAACCTGTTGGGATGTTTTTAGTGTTAGGTGTGAGTATTATAGGTTCCACTACCGCGGTGACCCTATGGCTTAAACAACGTCATAAAGCCTTTAGCCAAGGAGGGCTAAGTGATATTAGTTAACTTTAAAGGACGATTTACGGCTAGTGATAAGATGGTGCAAACAGAGCTTTGGGCTACTATGGCATCGCAAGGGCTAGTTGATACCGTGCAACCAGATACAGTGGTAAGAAGCCCTTGGTATATCCAATTCATGCAATCGATAGCCGCTTGGGTTGCATCTTTATTTGTTTTAGCGTTTACGGTTACTTTCTTCGGGCTATTTTTTGATGGTCTCGATACGCTTTTTGCGACGTTAGTCGGAGTCGTTTATAACTGCGCTGCGATAGTCATTTATCGTAATAATATTGGGCGGCGACTATTTATCAACCAAATGGCGTTGGCACTAAGTCTTTGTGGTTTATTATCGTTAGCTTATGGCCTTACTGAATGGTTTGATTTTGATAATGGCATAAGTTGGTACTTGGTTTTCTTTAGTGTTTTACTCATGAATTGGCTAATTGTTGAACACTATAGCCATCAGTTCATTACGAGCTTTGGCATGATAGCCTGCGCTGTAGGTGTGAGTTATGAATTGCGGTTGCTCGAGATCTTACCGGCGGTGTTAAGTCTTGGATTTACCATTATTTGGCTTAATGATACGAAGTATGCCGCGTTGCTTTCTCGGCTGAATGCACTAGGGTACATGTTAGCTATTTGGCTAGTATTAATTCAACTCCCGCTTTTACTTGCCGATACGCTTTTATTGCAACACAGTGATTTTCCAATCTTAGCTACTTGGTCTAACCCACTTTCTATCATTACCACATTGATCATTGCGGTGGCTTTATTTGCCAATATTTTAAGGTCATTAACGACTCAGTTAAACTGCAAGCAATCGGTACTCTGTATATTTGGCTTAGTTTTATTGGCGTTATTATCTTTACCAATGACAGGGCTATTGACTGCAGTGCTGATCTTGATTGTTGGCTTTTATGTGGGAGAAAGAGGTATTTTCATTTTAGGTATACTAGGCGTTATAAGTTTCATTGCTTGGTATTATTACAGCTTACAATTGCCCTTATTAGATAAATCTATATGGCTAATAGCGCTTGGTATAGGGTTACTGGTTGTGAAAGTTGTTTCAAGCAAAGTATTTCCTGCTACTGCTATTCAAGAAGCAACCTCTATTGAAAACGAAGCTGACTGCCAATGATGAATAGTTTAAATACCAGAGCAAACACGACTAACAAACAGCAAAATAAATCTAAGCATAGCTTTGGATTACCACTAAGTGCTTATGTCATTATTGCAACTCTATTGGCTGTGCTTACTCTGGTAAATTTTGATATCTACCAAAAAGAGCAACATCTGCTTAAAGGAAAAGTCATTCGATTAGCATTAGCACCTGTTGATCCTCGCTCATTAATGCAAGGGGATTATATGGTGCTGAATTATGCAATCGCTGCTCAGGTTAGTGCTTTTGTACCTGAGGGGACTACTGACGGAACGATGCAAGTCAAGCTAGATGAAAACCAAGTTGCAAGCTTAATTAGTGTCGATGAAATCCCGCTGACGACTTACAGTAATATTGTGGCAGAGGCTCAAGCTCTAACAACGATGTCTATTCAATACCGTATTCGCAATCATCAAGTCAAATTTGCTAGTAATGGGTATTTTTTTGAAGAAGGACAAGGAGAGCGTTACGAGCAGGCCGAATATGGTCAATTTAGAGTAAATGAGCAAGGTAGCCTTTTATTGGAATCGTTACTCGATAAGAGCTTTAACGTGCTTTAAAGCTGGGAAACCCCAAAGCATAATAGGCTTGGTCGGTACAATATTCTTGTCGCCGATAATGAATGTATCACGGTATAGCTTTGAGCACACAGTAATTAAAATAGGCTAAAGTAAAATGCCGTTAATAAAGTTAAACGGCATTTAGTTGGTGCTTTGAGGGGTTACTTTTTAATCCACTTACCTGACTGGTTTTTTATGTAGTGGCCTTTTTTAGTCGCCTTGATTGCTTTCTCAGCGGCTAACTTGGCCACATCATTTACCGAAATTCGATTCTGTTTTGCTATTTTTTCATAGTGAGCTTTGCGTTTGGCATTGACTGAACTGACAACGGCTTTGGCATCTGCAGAGTTTTTGACTACGCCTAAATAGCCATTTGCTTGTTCGCCGACTAAACCTTGAGCTTTGGCATCTTGCAAAGAAATAGCAAAGGCATTAAAGCTGAGAATAAGACTCGCAACCAGTAAAAGAATTTTTGACTTCATGGGGTTCTCCTTAATGGCTCTGCTTAGAAAAGTTCATCGTTGGCGAGTAGTTGATCTAGCTCTTTATCGACCTTGATCTTGATTTCATGCTCAATTTTTACATTGAGGTTAATCACAATTGGTTTATCAGGTGGCTCAATTTTGACAGTTGGGCTGCAACCGACTATGGCATACATTGCCAGCATTATGCTTAATAAAATTTTCGGGCTGTTTACCTTAGAGCCTGATATTTTCAAGCGTTGAGCTATAGAGTTTCGTTTTATAGGATCATGCAATGCTTTCATTGGCTTATCCTTTCCTTAAGTGGCTTTCTAAACGGTTTTGTAACAAGGCAATTGATAAGTGACTCAATGCGCGAACTACAAGCTATTTCACTGCTTTTTCTATCTGATTTTGCAAATTATCACCAATCTGCAAACTCCTAAGTAATTGGATCATATTCTCTTCTTGAGAATAGTTGAAGTGAATCGGTCGTTCAACACCTTGACTGCGGCCTTTAACATTAACTTTCAATGTCGCATCACCTGCAGCTGTCATATCAAAGGTACTTGAAAGCTCTGTGTAATCTAAATGTTCTAGCGTTGCAAAGGCAAACTCTAGGTAAGGCTGGCTTTGGCGCATCTGCTCAACAGCTGGGTTATTGCCTATAGCGATCAAGCCGCCAGGTGCCCGTGCGGCAAGCTTACCGCCGTTGACACTGGCTTTGCCAGCTTCTAAACGAACGGGTAAAACTCCATCAAAAATGCCATCTGCATAGACTCCAGTGAGTGGTTGCAGCGCCAGTAACTCTGCTAGATCTATTCTCTGCAGTACAAAATAGGCAGAAGAGGGCTTATTTAAGTTTACTTCAAATTGAGGGATAAGCAGCTGCCCACCGAGTAGATCGCCCTTGGCCGTGAGGTTAACAGAAGCTTGTTTGACCCCGAGTAGCTGTTGGGCTAAGGCTAAATTTTGCTGATTTGATTCAGGATCCGCTCCTGACTTAGACCCTGACTTAGCCCCTGAGTCAGTTAACGGCGCTACTTTTGATTCACTGCTAAAGGCAACTGCTGCCTCTGCGTTTATATCTGTAATTAACACACCGGGATTAAAGGCTTTTAACGATAAAGTGACGTTATCACAGTTGAATTGGCTAGCTCGTTTATGGTCTTGGTTTTGCTGCCAATTAAACTGGCATTGGGTGTCCATATTGCCACCTTCAAAAGGTAACAAGTTAATACTGCCCTTAATGTCATTCACTTTTGGGTCAAAAGTTAATTCAAACTGTGTGCTTTTATTTTTACTCAGCAGGTAATGCATGTTTATTTCTGCATTACCTTGGATCTCAAGTGCATCAGGTAAGCTATCTGTCTGACTGAGAAAACGAAGAATGGGTGCAAATTCACTATTAAACTGCCAATCTCCGACTAATGTAAATGGGCTAAAGTTAGCGGCTGACGTGAGGAATTGATGTTGGCTGTTAAACAGCAGGTCATTAATTTGCCAGACTTCTTCGCTAGTGAGTTGGTGTTTATTTAAGGCGAGTGATTGCGACAATTCTATGTTATCGAAGTTGAACAGCTTTTGTTTAGTATGTTTTTTACGTTTAATGGAATGACCTTTGTTTACCCTATTGCCTTGAGCATAAGTCGTTTTATCAAGACTGAGTTGATTTAAGTTTAGGGTAAATTGATTGCTTAATTGATGGTCTAATATTTGGCTCAATATTGACTTAGGCGGTTTGCCATTCAATAAGTTAGTGGTTAAGTTCAGTGATAATGGTGCTAAAAGTGCAAAATCGGCGTTATTCAGTGCAAGCTTGTAGGTTTCATCTGCGGTTGAATCTAAGTTATTTTTTAACGCGAGTTCGCCTGCAAGATTGGTTAATTGGTAGCTCACACTCGGAATTGTTAGGTGAGTATCGCCTTGCTCATATTGATAAGTTAATGGCGAATCAATATTGATTTGGGTCTGCCCAATGCGGGTTAGTAGCTGGGAATGGTTTTGACGTTTAGCTACAGTTGGCTGATTGTTTTTAACGCCGCTGATTACAGATATTTTGGCATCTTTGGCTATTTGGGCTTCTTGGGCAATTAAGGTTGGGTGGCGACTGATACTTATTCCCTGGGTTTGTTGTGTCGATGCTGGATTAACGTTAATTGCGTAGGTAAGCTCAGCCTGATTTTTACTCACACTCACATCGCCACTAAGTTCAAGTAATGCGCTGTCGATTTCTACCTGATAGGGAAGTTTTTGTAAGGTTGGCCATAGTTGATTAATGATTATTGGCTGCTGCTGGTGGTGCGCGTTAAGTTGCCACTGGCTAGATACCGTAAAGTCATTAGTTGCGAGTATTTGATACGCCGTATTATCAAGCTTGAGTTTTGCATCAATTTTACTGTCTATGATGGCAATCTCAATTTCAGGCATTAACAATGAGTTTGTGGCTAATTGATACGTTAATGCTTGGTTGAGGCTTATCAGTAACTGAGGCGAGCTATGATTGTTTCGCTTAAGCGCTTGATAGAGATTTAGCAGCGCAGCTTCAAAGGGCTTGTCATTAAGCTTATTAATGATTTGGGTTAACTGGCTATCTTGTTTATTTGGCGCTGTCGTTTTAGCTGCAGTTTTTGTCGTAAACGTCACAGGCAGTTTTAAGGGGGCTAACGTCAGCTCTGGCTGTGCAATATTGCCATTGATAGCAAACTCAATCGAGTCAGGGGACTCTGCACTTTCAGTTGTTGCTACTAAAGCAACGGGTTGTAGCGTTAGGTCCGCGAAATCCCCAAGCGTAAGGCTGAGCCCATGTAAGTGGTGTGTAGATGTTAGCTGCGCAGTTTTGAGATCAAGTGCGAGCTGTGAGTCTAATGTAGCTTTAAGACTCAAATTTTTATCGTCGATAGTTTGTACCAAATCATAAAGTGGCGTCAGCAGGCTATGCTGTGCGTGCATTGACAGCACTTTGTCGCTTTTTTGCAAGATGGCGCGTTCGCTGGCGGCTAACTTGCGAGTGAAATCCTGTAATAAGGTTAGATCTATGTTGGATTTAGCTTGCCAGTTTTTGTCATCAAGTTCGGCATTTAAAGTGAGTAGCCGTTGTTGATTTACATCTATTCGGCTAGAGAGCTCGCCGGAATTATTCAAACTAAGATCATGCAGGGTTAAAGATAGCGCCGCGTCTTCAATGCCTTTTAGCGTGATGTGAGTTTGTTTGAGCTTAATATCTGGCAATGCATCAAAGTTAAGGCCGATGGCAGGGCCTGTTTCATTCGGTGCTTTATCTGAAAGCATTAATGAATTTAATGAGAGCCTTACCTGTACATTTTCAACCGATAACGCCTTTAAATCACAGACATTAAAAGCCCAAGGTTTTGTATTTTTATCAAAGACTAAGTTGAGGTCATTAAGGGTTATATCCGTGTTATCGACGGTGAGTTCAGCGCTGGTTACGTGCCATTGGGTTAAGCTTTGTGGTTTGAAGCTAAGTTGGTGTACTTGGGTGTTATAGGCTGATAAAAACTGATTTGCGACATCGATTGTGACTCTTTCATAATACCTAAGCGCCACAAGACCGGCGATAGCAACAAGCGCTACTAGGCTGATAAAGGAGAACGCTAAATATCGGGTGGCTTTCTGTCGCCAGCTTTTTGGTACTGCCTGTTGCACTCGCAAGGTTCCATCTGTTGTGAGCTAAAAACCGCAACCATTATTGATTTTTAGCTAGCTTGCTGGCTTTTAGTATAGTCAGACGATTCTAACACCTTAACTTAATACCTGAATAGATGAACAAGGAGACTGTTATTTCGACAAGGTCATGTTTTTCAACAATGACAATCTTGTGAGTTAGCCCAAATAACCGAGTGTTGTTTTTTATATTTATCGTTACATATTGAACCATTTGTTACTGACTTGCTCAATATTGAGCGGCGTGTCGCTGTTCTTTTGGCTAAAGCATTTTTATTTCGTTTAGGAATGCTTTAGCCAGCAGTATTTAACAGAAAAAGAGGTTCACATTGAAAAACTTAGGCTGGTTGTTAATTTTTATTCCCGCGCTTTGTACTTGCTCATTAGTCTTTATGGTCATCTTGCATTATTTTCATATTATCGAAAGCACCGAGATTTTAGTTGGTTTGATGTTTTCATTGCTGGCGCTGAATCTAATGGGATGTGTGACGATAGGATTAAAAACCTCAGGTAATCTTCCTTACCTTCTATTTGGTAATCTATTGTTCTTCATCATTTTTGTTTTTTCGATTGCCACTGTAAACACTCATGATTGTCAACATCACGAACAAAAACAGAATAGCCAACTAGATACACCTGTCTTAGGTCAACAGCTTGATTTGGACTTGGCTAGAGAATGATTTTATAAGTATTAAATAATTGGCGAGTAACGCATTTATGATAGCCAGAAAAGACAATGTTTTACTGGCTATCACAACAGAAGGGGCTTACGCTTTCCAGCGAATATGTGTGGTTAGCGTATGACTTTCATTAGGTGCCAAGACCACTTTATCTTCTAATACGTTTGCAGCCTCTAGGCAAACCATCGTCAGGTAGTCATCGCTATTGAAGCGAGATAACCGCGCTGATTTATCAATCCATGGATTCCAAAGTACAGCACTCTTGCTATTTTCGCGGCTGACTTCGATTACACCATCAGGAGTATGAAGCTCTTGTACATTGCCTAGTTCAGTATAAACTCGATCGGTTTCTCGGGTGAATTCAACTTTGTCATTTTCTTGAGTGAAAGGACCTTGACCAAACTCTATATACTTAGCACCCTCAAAACCACTAGCGTGTAGCTGATGGATATCATTGATTGGAAAATAAGTGTGCAGCGCCTGAGTTAGGCTAACGTCATAATCACTACGGTTGGTATTCACTAAGCTGACTGAGAGGCGGTCGCTTAGCGTAAATAACAATTCAACATCGGTGTCGTGAGGCCAGAACAGCCTATCTTCTTCACTGATGTTTAGCGTGAACTTAAGATCAACAATTTGGTTGCGCATTTTTACCGACTCAAGCGCCCAAATACGAGTGCGAGCAAAACCATGCTGAGGAAAATCAGGGTTTTCGTTCATGCCAAACCATGGCCAACAAACTGGAATACCACCGCGGATCCCATTGCCAGGAGAATAGTCATCAGCGCTTGAAACCCAAAGCAATGGCTTTTGGCCAACAGGTTCAAAGAAATCAATCTGTGCACCTTGCATAAAGATCCTAGCTTTACACAAAGGTGTATTAACGTCGACGTACTCTAATCCATTAGCATGTTTATTAGTGGTGACGGAACCCATGAGGTGTTGTCCTTTCAAAGCGTTATCACGATATAGTTGAGCTAGCTTACCCGTTTTTTGAAAACGACATAAGCCTTCTTTTAACCGGATTTGCGGTAATGCTGTTCTGTTGAACAAACAAATGCCGCATCAGGTTAAGATTTAGCATTATTTATTTACCGATTGTGCACCAGGCTGGCGTATTTAACCTTTAGCTATAGTCATTCAGTTTACTTTACAATTATTTAAAGACCGTGCATGTGGTGAATATAATCCGCTTTTAGAGCTTAGTGAGAAAATATTTGTTGGTCATTTCTAATAACGTTCTCTAATCCTAATTTGATTTTTTAATGTTTGCTCCCTTGTTGTTTTAACTAAAAAATTGCTGTGTTTTTAGCCAAACTTAGTTATGGTGGTTAAAAGGTGGTCAGAGCACCGACCATTAATGATAAGAACTAAAAGGGACGATGTTATGCCAATTTATCAAGCACCAATCCGCGATTATCAGTTTGTTTTAAATGAGCTCTTAAATATATATCAGCAGGATGAATTGAAAGGTTTTGATGAGTTTGACCCTGAGCTGATAGATGCGGTGCTGCAAGGTGTAGCCGATTTTACCACTGATATTATGCTGCCACTCAATGGCAGTGGTGATGTTGAAGGTTGTCGCTTGGTTGACGGAAAAGTCATAACCCCCCAAGGCTTTATCGATGCATACCAGCAATACGTTGATAATGGTTGGGCAACGTTAACCTGTGACCCTGAATTTGGCGGCCAAGGTTTACCTGAAGTAGTCGGTGTGTTTGCAACCGAAATGAAAACTTCAACTAATATGGCTTTTGCTATGTATCCTGGGCTGACTCACGGTGCTTATGCCGCGATTCATACTCATGGTAGTGATGATCTAAAAAGTAAATATTTAGAGAAATTAGTCAGTGGTGAATGGACTGGCACAATGAATCTTACTGAGTCTCATTCGGGCACGGATTTGGCATTGTTGCGAACTAAAGCGATCCCTCAAGCGGATGGCACTTTTGCTATAACTGGTGAAAAAATCTTTATCTCATCAGGCGATCATGATTTAACTGACAATATTGTACATTTGGTATTAGCAAAGCTGCCTGATGCACCTGCAGGGGTTAAAGGCATTTCGTTATTTGTGGTGCCTAAAATATTGATTAACAAAGATGGCAGTTTAGGCGATCCAAATACGCTTTGTGCAGCGAGTTTAGAACACAAAATGGGGATCCATGGTAACTCAACCTGCGTGATGAATTTTGATGGTGCAATTGGAGAGCTGGTAGGTGAGCCGCATCAAGGGCTACGAGCCATGTTTACAATGATGAATCAAGCAAGATTAGGCGTTGGACTGCAAGGGTTAGGTGTATCTGAAATTGCTTATCAAAACGCACTTGCTTACGCAAAAGATCGTATTCAAGGTCGAGCACTAAGTGGTGCTAAGCAGCCCGAGCTGGCGGCTGACTCTATTTTGATGCATGGGGATGTGCGCCGAATGTTATTGTCGCAAAAGTCATTTAATGAAGGTACTCGAGCATTAATGGGGCAACAAGCGCTTTGGCTAGATGAATCTGAAAGGCATAGCGATGACGAGTGCGCTAAAGTGGCATCCAAACTTGCCGCATTATTCACGCCGATTGTAAAAGGTTTTGTCACAGATCAAGCCTTTAAAGCTTGTGTTGATGCACAACAGGTATTTGGTGGACATGGATATATTCATGAGTGGGGCATGGAGCAATTCGTACGTGATAGTCGTATCGCAATGATTTATGAAGGTACTAATGGCGTACAAGCTTTAGATCTTGTTGGCCGTAAGTTGTTGTCAGATAAGGGAGAGGCACTGCAAATATGGTCCTTAGAAGTCAAGTCTTTGATAGAACGTAATAGGGGCACTGAAGAGATGAAGCCATACCTTGCTGGTTTAATGGATGCTGCTGGCGACCTTGAAAAGGCCACTGCTTACTTAACAACAAACGCAGCTAAAAACCCTGATTTAATAGGAGCTGCGTCTATGGCCTATATGCAAATTTTAGGGATCGCTGCGCTAGCATGGATGTGGACTCGAACCGCAGAAAAAGCAATACAAACAATAGCAGCAGGTACTGAAGAAACGGCCTTCTATCAAGATAAGCTCAATACTGCTAAGTTCTTTATGCATTATTGGGGGGCGAAAACTCGCAGTCTGCGTAAGCAAATTCAATTAGCTAGTGAAGACATTTGCGGGTTTGATAATCGTGCTTTTTAATCGTTAAGATTATTTTCCTTGCTGAGCACTCTTGCAGATATAAGTCGTAAGAGTGCTTTTAATCAATAATCTATTTTAACATCCTTTTTAAAACTAGAGTTCTGCTCTATATACCTTTTAGTGATTGCTGTTAGACATCTCCCCCTTATCTAAGCTAACCTTGGCGCACCTTACGAACTAGCCTTTATGGGCCATAGTTTTATTAAATACAATTAGCAGCAATGGCTGTATTCATTTAATTAGGATAGACATGCAGTATAAATGGGTACTTTTTGACGCTGATGAGACCTTGTTTCATTTTGATGCTTTTCAAGGCTTACAGCTGATGTTTTCACGATTTGACGTAGATTTTACTCGTCAAGATTTTGCGCACTATCAAACGGTGAACAAGCCTCTTTGGGTCGATTATCAAGACGGTAAACTAACCGCCAAACAACTACAAAATATTCGTTTTGAAGAGTGGGCAAAAAAGTTAACGGTATCTACTCAGCAGCTTAATAGTAGTTTTCTTGCCGCAATGGCAGAGATCTGTCAACTTCTGCCTGGCGCACAGGAGTTGATCGATGCGCTAACGGGCAGGGTTAACATGGGAATTATTACTAACGGTTTTACCGAGTTGCAAACTGTACGCTTAGAAAAAGTTGGTTTAGCTAACTGTTTTTCGCCATTAGTCATTTCAGAAGAGGTTGGTCTCGCTAAGCCTGATGTGGGTATTTTTAATCACGCATTGAGTTTGATGGGTAACCCAGACAAAGAGTCGGTATTGATGGTTGGAGATAACCCGCATTCAGATATCTTAGGAGGCATAAATGCTGGTATTCATACTTGTTGGCTAAACAGTGATGGCTCTGAACAACCTGCAGGAATTAACCCTAATTACCACGTAAGTTCTTTATGCGAACTACGAGAGCTCTTAACGAGCAATAAGTCTTTTAAATAACAGACTTATTGCGTAAGTTAATTGGTTGAATATCAGACGTTTTTTTCGAAGTGAAGTAAACGATTGTTGGCAGGCATAGGATGATCTGCTTTGAGTTTTAGCCCTTGCTCTATTGCAAGCTCAGTTATCCACTCTATGTCTCTAATTGCACTTTGAGGGTTTTGCTCTAGCAACCATTGATCAAAATTCCGATTACTATCACAGGTGTATTGCCCCTGATAATTAAAGGGGCCGTACACACAGAGTTGTCCACCAAGGCTTAAATGTTCACCTAAGCCTTTAAATAAATCTTGCACCATAGCTTTAGACATAATGTGTAAAGTATTCGCGGTAAAAATCCCATCAATAATCGGCAGTTCGAGTTTTTCTATAGGCCAAGCTTGGGTCACATCAAGTACTAGTGGCGGACGAAGATTCAAGCTAGGTTCTGCTGTAAGCCACGCATTTATTCCTCCATGATTAAAGCTTTGATCGCTGGTTTGCCAAATTAAATGCGGAAGCAGTTTAGCGAAATACACTGCATGCTGACCTGTACCACTGCCTATTTCAAGCACTTGGCGTGATTGGTTAAAGCAATGTTCGAGTACCGAACCAATGGCATATTTATTATTTTCACAAGCTTGAGAGTAAGGTAATGAGCTCACAGGTAATGCTTTGTTATCGGATGTTATTAGTTGTTTTACCGCGTCTGCCGTATAAATTCAATTGCTGTGTAGATATTGGCTCCTAATCATCACTCTAGATATAATTAGATGAGGTTGTGGGGAATTAGCTTTAGGTATCACTATAAAAAAGAGTTAATATCTAGCCTCTATTTTGCAGATAACAAGGCAAGTATTTTGGCTTTAGAACACAATGAAATAGTTTCGTTACTAAGCGAACTTGAGTGCAGAACAAACTTCACTATCAAGAAAGTTACCGAGTACATGTTGCCTAAGCTAAAAGAGCCATTTTATCTTTACCTAGATGGTAAGCAGGCGCAATTGGTGATCCGTCCGGCCTATGAAGTTTTTATAGCTGACTTTGCCGAATTAGATGGAGTTAACCCTAAAGCGCAATATTGTCATTATTCAGAAATGACAAGGTTTCCTAAGCGTGTGCAGAAAAGCATAAACGGTATTCACTATGGATTAGCCTTTAGTTTTGACAGTAAAGAAGCACTTAAAGTATTTATTGAAAAGCTAATAGTCATCAATCAGGGATAGTGGCTAACAAGAGAAATTTTTAGTGGAGCAACGGGTGACGAAAACAGACAAAAAAATCGATAATGCTATCCGTATTGCGCTGACCTCAATATGTGAAAGTGCAAAAAGTGAGATCTCAGGTTTTAAATGGCTAAGTCACCAAGTTAATTTTGCAAAAGTGAATCAAACTCTAACAATACGTTTTATGTTTGATTCACATGAGGATCTAAATAAAGCGAGAGCAGAAGGGCTAATAAGCAAACTGATTGTCAGTACTGAACAAGAGTTAGCGCTTGATAATATTGTCCTCGCCAATGCTATGAAACAATGCCGTTTTGAAGTGTTACCAAGCAACACTTAAAAGTAATATTGTTTGTTTAGCAGCAACTCGCTCTGGACGGGCATTTAAAGGATTTAAAGTTAACGATATCAAGTGAGTCAATATATTGGGGTTGAGTGAGCGGTCTTGCTGAAACATTTATTCACCAAATGTATTACCAGCTAGTAACTTAAATTGGTTTACACTATAGCTATAATACAAATTGAAATTCGTTACCGGATAGTTTGTTGACAAGGAGTCTCATAAATATGGAGCCTGAGAAGGTCTCGGCTGAAGAGTCGCTAAATGATGCTGATTTTGAAGCTTTGCTATCAGAACTAAATCGTAAGCGTATACGCTCATTTGTTTTTGTTATTGGTTTAGTCGCTGGATTGCCGGCCGGATTTTATGGTGCGCGCTGGATTTATCAGCTTTGGCAATAGAACAACTTTACTCAATAAAAAGCGATTAAACTTGGTGTCATTTGAAATAATACAGCTCTCGCTAATTTAAGGGAGCTTTTTGTTATTGATAGGTGCGGTATAGTACAGGACTGGTCATAAGCAGTATTTTTATCAAGTTATACGCACTGGTGGAAGCTCTGAGATTGTTAACCTAGATATGAAATAAAAAAGACACGCAATATGCGTGTCTTTTTGTTATCTGGTTTTAGTGGCTAGGTTTATTTTGCAAGTAAACCACGGCTACGTAGTAGTGGCTCAATGCCCGCTTCTTTACCGCGGAATTGCTTGTAAAGTTGCATAGGATCTTCACTGCCACCTTGAGACAAGATGTTATCTCTAAAGGCATCAGCTGTCGCTTTATCGAAAATACCATTTTCTTTAAAGGCTTCAAATGCATCAGCGCCTAAAATATCAGACCAGATGTAGCTGTAGTAACCTGCAGAGTATCCGCCTGAGAAAATATGAGAGAAGTATGTACTGCGGTAACGCGGTGCGATCTCTTCAATCAATCCCATTTTGTTTAATGACTCAGCTTCAAATTTTGCAGCATCTTTTGGCATGAAGTCTGTCACTGTGTGCCAATCTAAATCAAGCTTAGTTGCAGCCATGTATTCAACGGTAGCAAAACCTTGATTGAACTTGCTTGCTGCTTGAATTTTTTTAACCAACTCTTGTGGGATCACTTCGCCAGTTTTGTAGTGCTTAGCAAACTGCGCGAGCACTTCAGGTTGCGTCATCCAGTTTTCCATCACTTGAGATGGGAACTCAACATAATCGCGTGGTACTGAAGTCCCTGCTTGCGAGCGATATTCAACATCTGACAACATACCGTGTAGTGCGTGGCCAAATTCATGGAATAGGGTACTTGCTTCATCAAATGTAAGCAGTGCAGGCTCATCGCCAACTGGGCGAGGGTAGTTAAGCACGTTGACGATAATAGGCTTAGATTCAACGCCGTCCATATTGTACTGCTGACGGTATGAGTTCATCCATGCTCCGCCACGTTTGCTATCGCGGACAAAGTAGTCACCCATAAAGATAGCCATTAGTTCACCATCTTTGTCGTACACTTCCCAAGTACGTACCTCGTCATTGTACTTAGGCAGATCTGTACGCTCTTTTACGGTAATACCAAATAAACGGTTTGCCGTGTAGAACACTCCTTTTAACGTGTTCTCTAGTGAGAAGTAAGGGCGAGTTTGTTGCTCGTTAAAGCTGTATTTAGCGACTCGGATTTTATCTGAGTAGTACCACCAGTCCCAGCCCGCTAATTTAAAGTCGCCGCCTTCTGAGTCGATAAGCGCTTGCATGTCTGCCACTTCAGCTTCTGCTTGAGCAAGTGCCGCAGGCCATACTTTGTTAAGCAGCTCATATACATTTTCAGGTGTTTTTGCTGTGCGTTCTTCTAGTACAAAGTGTGCGTGAGTTTTGTAACCCATAAGTTGCGCACGTTCGGCACGCAGTGCAGCCATCTTAGCCAGAATTTTCTTGTTATCGTTAGCGTTATCATTATTGCCACGCTCAACATAACCCTTATAAAGCGCTTCGCGAAGATCGCGGTTGTCTGCATAGGTTAAAAACGGAGTAATAGATGGACGAGAAGTCGTGAATACCCATTTTCCATCATGGCCACGCTTAGTTGCCGTTTGTGCAGCAGTATTGATAACATCTTCAGGTAAGCCTGATAGATCCGCTTTATTGTCGATGACCAATTCAAATGCGTTAGTTTCGGCTAACAAGTTGTCGCCAAACTCTAGACCTAACTTACCGATTTGCTCGTTAAGCGCACGGAGCTTAGTTTTATCACCTTCGCTTAAGTTAGCACCGCCGCGGGTGAATGATTTATATGTATCTTCTAAAAGTTTAGCTTGAGCGACGTTTAGATTTAGATTGTCGCGCTGATTGTAAACAGCTTTTACTTTTTGGAATAAAGCGTCGTTAAGCAAAACATCATCACTTGCAGATGACAGCATAGGCGATACTTGTTTTGAAATTGCTTGTAATTCTTTGTTTGTGTCAGCACCAGTTAGGTTATAAAACACGCTAGCTACTTTCGTCGTTAGCTCACCAGAAAATTCCATCGCTTCGATAGTGTTTGCAAACGTTGGTACTGCAGGATTGTCGATAATCGCTTGGATTTCAGCCTTATGTTGCGCTATACCGGCTTTAAAAGCAGGTAAATAATGCTCAGGCTTAATCTTTGCAAAATCAGGGATCCCTAAATAGGTATCGTAAGGTTTGAAAAATGGATTGTTAGCGTTGTTTTCAATAATCTGTTGGGCGACAACATTTGGTGCGACTTGTGCTTCTGCGCCTGTATTTGTTGTATTTGTTGTATTTGATGCGCTACATGCAGTAAGTGCGAGTGCTAGAGCAACTGCTGACACGATTGGTTTGAGGGTTAATCCCTTCATATTTATATCCCCGAATTTGCTTGTGTGAAAAATCGCCACATAAATTACGCTGGCGTTAAGCTCTTTAAATATCATGGTTATTGGTGTTAAATCTATTATAAAGCTGGAAACTTTGTAACAAAGCGTTCAGTTAGTCATTTTTTACACATTTTGACGGTTTTTTTATGGCAAACTCCGACTTGTAACATTAATAATAACAAATGGAATACCATGAAATTACCTACCCTTGTTTTTGTCACTACTATAGTGTCAACGCTAACAACTGCTTTCTTTTCTGTTCCTGTCCTTGCGGTTTCACTAACCAGTGATGATGTGGCAAATTATGCTGTAGACACCTATTCAGAGCCGATGGTAGCTAACTTAGCTAAATTAGTGGCTTTTGATACGACCGCAATACCTGGGAAAACACCTGACACAAACCCACAATTTATCGGGTTTAAAGCAGAATTAAAGGCCTTGAGTACCGAGTTAGGACTGGATTTTAGTGATCATGGCTATGTGATGTTAATTGGCTTAGGTGATAGTGAAAATAAGCTAGGGGTAATCACTCACGGTGATGTGCAACCAGCCGATCCAGCGTTGTGGCAACAAAGTCCGTTTTTGTTAGATTCGACGTCAGAGCCAGGAAAGCTCATAGGCCGTGGCACCGAAGATGATAAAGGAGCAATAGTGACCGCAATGTATGCGATGAAAGCTATTAAGGATAAAAGCATTGCACTTAATCGACGCATAGAGTTAATGGTCTACATGGCTGAAGAGTCAGATTGGCAGCCACTTAGAGAGTTTCTAAAGACTTTTACTCCAGCTGATATCAATATCACTATCGACGCTGAATACCCTGTAGTAACTGCAGAAAAAGGCTGGAGCCAAATTGCGTTTACTTTGAATAACCCTCAGGCAAAGACCAATGTAGAGCAGGTAAATCGAAATGCTGATCTTGCTAAGTTAACTTATTTCTCTGGTGGCGTGTTTGCCAGCCAAGTGCCGCAGCAAGCCGTAGCAAAGCTCATTAATGTCGCTCCCGAACTACGTAATAAGTTAGAAGCTCAAGCGAAGCTCCAAGTACAAATGGATTACCGTTTCGAGCAGCAAGGTAATTTGTTAACCATTTATGCCGATGGCAAGTCAACACATTCATCGACACCAGAAGATGGAGTGAATGCCGTGACGCATCTTGCAAATGTATTATCAATCCACTCTTGGCCTCGAACAACGGCATCGCAGACGCAATTATTTATTAGCGAAATGGTGGGTTTAGGCCTATATGCAGAGCAATTTGGTGAGATTGCTTATAAAGATGACTTTATGGGGAATATGACTCTTGCTGCTACGGTGGTTAAGCAAGGTGATTTAGGTACCCAAATTACCTTAAACCTAAGACGCCCTAAAGGTAAATCGGCAGAAACCTTGGATAAACAAGCTTTGAGCGCTATGCATTTATGGCAGGGAAAACATCAAGTTAGCATATCTGGGTTAGAAACTTATTGGGGTAAACCGATGGTGATGGAAGGGGCTCCTCATTTAGAGACATTATTGACCGTATTTGAACATTATACTGGGATAATTAATCCACAACCCGTTTCAATTGGTGGCTCAACCAACAGTAAACTATTCCCAAATGCACTCAGTTTTGGGCCAGCGATGCCAGGTGTTGAATATACGGGTCATAGCGAGCATGAATTTATTACTTATGAGCAATTTATGCTGAATTTGAAAATGTATACCGCAGCGTTTATTGAATTATCGACTGAAGGTAAGTAGTTGTAGCCAGTTGTAGGGAAAGCGCTAATACATTCAGGTTGGCTGCGCTTTTACTGTTCATATACTCTTTGTCTATTTATTGATAGTGGGTACTTCTAAACGGCGCTAAGTAATTAGCGCCGTTTCTCTTTGCGCTTACATATAAAAGACGCTCCTTTAGATACCTACCGAGTATACGATTGCTAAATTGAGGACATTTATAATGTGCTTTTATGGATTATATATCGCGAAAATAACAAAGCGTTTGTAGCGGTTACCATAATTAAGATTTTTACCCAAATTGTGCTTGCTGATCCGTTTTAGATAATTGGCATTACTCATTGATTATTAACGTGATAGTTATCAACCCTTTTTCAGTGTGCTTCTGTAACAATAGCGCACCATTTTTATCCACGATAAGACCCAATAGTATGCGAAATAACCAACCTGTGACTCAGACAGAAAAGACGCTCACCGACAATTGTATTTTACTGTCTACAACAGACCTGGCTGGTAATATTAAATATGCAAACGAAGGTTTTATTAATGTAAGTGGGTATAGGTTTGAAGAGTTACAAAAGCAGCCACATAACTTAGTTCGTCACCCTGACATGCCTTCTGTGGCATTTAAATCACTTTGGGATAAAGTAAAATTAGGAAAGCCTTGGGTTGGTATCGTTAAAAATCGAACCAAATCAGGCGATCACTATTGGGTGAATGCGTATATCGCACCTGTCTATGAAAACGGTAAAATTCACGAGTATCAATCGGTACGACGTAAAGCAACCCCTGAGCAAATTAGTCGCGCCGAGCAGATATATCAAAGTGTAAATGCAGGCAAGCAACCGAAAGCCCTAAAAAAACCTATTTTGAGCTTCACCTCTAAAATATATAGCTTGATGATTTGTACTGTAATAGCTGCTGTGTTATTGGCTCAATATTCACCTTTAATAGCCGTTATTGTGGCGAGCATGATTACCGCTTTGGGCCTAAGTATATTATTTAAGCCATTTAATCGCTTGGTATTACAAGCCACTAGGATTATAGATGATCCACTTGCAACAGGGGTATTTACTGGCCGCCAAGATGAAATCGGAAAAGTGGGCTTTGCTTTACAGTTTTTACTAACAGAAACAGGTGGTGTTGTTGGCCGAATGGCAGATTCTGCGGGCTCAATTGAAAGTTTAAGCGCTAGTTTAAAAGACACTATTGGCAGTACCCGTGAGCGTGCAGATAGCCAAAACCAGCAAACGAGCCAAGCAGCCACCGCGATGGAAGAGATGAGCGCTAGCTTTAATGAAGTGAATCAAAATATTCATAGCGCAGCGAGTGAAATGTCGGTAAGTAATTTGTCGGCAGAGAAAGGCCATGAACTGCTTGAACGTGTAGTGCAATCAATTAATCAGCTAAAAGAGGAAGTGGCTAACTTTGCGACGGTTGTGGCCTCTATTGAGCAAGATAGCCAAGATATCAATAATGTACTTGAAGTTATTCGTGGCATTGCTGAGCAAACTAATCTCTTAGCATTAAACGCGGCTATTGAAGCGGCAAGAGCGGGGGAGTCAGGGCGAGGTTTTGCTGTTGTAGCCGATGAAGTGCGTCAGCTTTCTAGTCGTACAAGCGAATCAACGGCCCATATTGAATCCATTGTGAGTAAGTTTAGGCACAGTACAGCGATGGCAGCCAAAGCCATGGAAATTGGTCAGCAAAAGGCTGAGCAATCAGTCGATCTCGCTAGACAGGTGGATGAGTCTTTTGAAGCTCTACGTGATTCGATTAAAAAGATGAATCTCATGAGTGATGAAAATGCTTGTGCCATGACCCAGCAAACCACAGTTGCAAATGAAATTAGCCATTCGATACAAGTGATCAGTGAGTTGTCATTGGAAAGTTTGCAACAAACCCAAGATGCTGCAGAGCGGGGCGAGCAAGTATTGCGTTTATCTGCAAAAACACATCATCTGTCTCAGCAGTTTTGGGAACAAAGCGTGCAGCGTAAAATATAGCTAAACGTCAGGTAAAGGCGCAGCTTTTAAAGCTGCGCCTTATTATAGGTAACCGCATTAGCCGTAAGTTACAGCACTTACATAATGACTAAAGCCGGCCTTTAAACAAGAGGCAAGAAAATTAAAACTTATAAGCGACACTGACTCGAACATCTCTACCAGCAGCTGCAATACCATCGCTCATATAGGGTTTGTAGTACTGATTAGTAATATTCTTTACAGTTAAATACGCTTCCCAGTTATTGAGTGCTCCAGACTCGCCAGTGAAAGCAATATAGAAATCTTGAATAAAGTAGGCATCGGTTGCCTGATCTGTTCTAAAACTGCTGGCAACAGGCATATGCTCTTCAGATTTACTGTCATACCATTTTCCGCGCCAAGCAACCATTAAGTCATTAGTGAGGTAATAACCTAATTTTAGCCCTATGTTAGTCGGAGCTAAGTCTGCAAGATATTCATCTTCACCGCTAGAGTCTTTTAAGCTGCCACTATGTTTGCCTGTAATATAAGAGGCATCTAAATCTGCAAACAAATCATGATAACGATAATTTAAGATTAGATCGGCTCCTTTATTATAGTACCCATCGAGATTGGTGTTATATCCTTGTGCTTGCTCCACAGAATTAACTCCAGATCGTTTTGCGACATCATTCTCACCTTTGTGATAGTACAAGGTGACTTGGGTAGAGAGCACGTCATCATTGGTAAATATGTCGTTATTGACTTGAGTGAGCCCGAGTTTATAAGCATGTAGGCGTTCTAATTCAAGATCTCGGCTAGACGTGATGGCTTTACTCGCCTTTGCGTATTGTACTGTGTAAATATCATCAATAACTGGCGCCTGAAGTGTATAGGCGTAGTCGAAACTAAATTGTGTCTCATCACTTAATTGATAGTTGATACCTAGTCGCGGGGAAAGGCCTGAATGTGACACCGCACTATAGTCGTGCCCAGCCGCGAAATCATTATAGTCTGATGCCAAATTACCTTTACCTTCACTACGTATATGGTCGTATCTAAGAGAGGGTTTAACTAATAGATCATCCGTTATTTGATAATTAAACTCCGCATACACGCTTGATGTTTGCTGTTTTCCGCTAGGTTGATAATAAGGCGTATACAAACCAAAGTTTTTGGCTTCTTTTTTTTCGTATGTCTTGTTATAGACTAAAGAATCACGGTCGGAGCTTAAATACTGAAGTCCAACTAATAGGCTGCTATCCCCAAACCAGCTGGTATTATTAATATCAACGAATGAACGTTTGTAATCAAGCCACGACTCATGTCCAAAGTTGCCTACAGAAACATACATTTTCTCCCATGCGATATCTGGGCGTACCCAGTGGCGCTGATTATCACTGGTTGATATGACCAGTTGAGTGTCAATCCAATCGTTACTCGGTGTGTAGCGATAATTTAATGCATAATTAGTATCTTGATAGGTATTATGGGCCGTTGTTGCGTAAAGAGCTGTTTCGTAATCCCCATATTTTTTAATGTTGTAATCGCTAATTGTTGGCATTTGACCGCGACGGTTAGCCCATGGCTTTTGACCTTCGTCTTTATAATCAGTCATAGATAAAGACATTAAATGCGCGCCATAATCAAAATCAATTTTAGCTAGTAAGCTGTTTTGTTGGTATCCGGAGTAACGGAGCTTAGCTTCATTGCCGCTATCAAATTCAACAGGTTCACCCTCATCGGCAATATTGTCACCCCAAATACCATTACCTAAAGTTGTGTCATTTGCATCTCTATAGGTGTAGTTTACGATGGCTGAAAGGTGTCGATTTAATTGACCATATAAACTGATCAAGCTGCGCTTTTCGTCGTCATTATCGCTATATCCGGCTTTAAGTCGTGCGCCGAAATGCTCGCCGGGTTTTAAAAAGTCTTCAGCACTTTTGCTGGTTACATACATTGAGCCACCAAATCCACCATTCCCAGATCGAACATCGTGAGCGCCTTTAATTACCTGAACTTGTTTAATTAAGTCAGGATCGATAAAGAATGAGCCATAGCGATACTGCTCAAAGCCTAATGGAGCATTATCTAAATACAAATTAAGATCTTCTTCATCACCAAAGCCCCAGACGTTAATTCGTTCACCACCAACACGTGTACCACCATCTATATTTATACCTGGAAGTTCATCAACGAGTTCGGCAAACTGGGTTGATTGCTGTTCTTCAATCTCCTTCATGGTGATAATCGCAGTGCCGGGTGGTGTCAATTTAAGTTGTCGCGGGTAGGCTCTGCCTGTTACTTCGATGACTTCTATCGCATCAACTTTTGGCGCACCGAGTACTTTATTTGCCGCATTTACCCTGGTGTTTTTGTCAGGTTTTTGTGGCTCTAACGGCTCAGTAGTGGTTTGTGCATAGACATGGGATTGAATTGACAATGTAAGAAATGATAATGAAAACAGTTTAATAGTACGTGATAACACCGGAGTATTCTCATTGATAAGAAAAGATGGCGGCGAGTATAAATGAAAAATAACTAGATGATAATGATTATCATCTACAATTTACATATGAAGAGCTTATGTTACAAATGTCGCAATATGGCCTAGTCATCAGTGTTAAAGAGAAGGTTACGCTAATGCGAAGTTAACTTGATAAAATGCAGTACTCAATCGAGAAAGTCCTAATTATGGGATTAAGGAGCTGGGAAACACTTTATAGCCAGCTCCTTTTTACCCGCTAGCCTTAAAAACGTCTGACAAACGATTCGATATAAGCTGGGGTACGGGCATTTAAAATAGGATCTGCCGAAGGCGTAATACCATTGGGTAGCAATAAAGGATTAAAAATACTTTTATCACATTGTTGTACGCTCGTTTCTGCGTCACGTTCGCCATTAATAATTACTTGGCCAACTAATACTCTTTGTCGAGATTCTGGCCATACTATGGTTGGATCATTTATTTTGTCAGTATCTTTTGCCAACTTGATATATAGATCCCAAATAGCTGGTGTGTTGTCTATTCGGTTAAGTAATTCGTTTTGCAAAAAATCATCAGTTTTTTCGTCAAGTTGTGGTTTTGATAACGGAGCAGAACCGGCGACTGGCTCGAATATCCAGCGTCCTGCTACTTGGGCGTTGTCCGGTGTATTGAATAAGAAACTATTCACGCCAAAGTATCGGCTATTTGCATAGCTGGCGCTTGGTGAACGTTGGCTTACATATTCGAAAAACGTTTTGGCATCGGGTTTATTATCAATAAGCCACTGCTTGCCTTGTGCTCCTTGTTTAACTTTGGTTTGAAATATAAAGAAGTCTTCCAAGTTTTTAGCAAAAAACACTTGTGCGTTAGATGTGACAAAGTTAAGGCTTTCTTGGTCGCCATCGATTTTTAGGGACATAAAACGTCCTGAACCTTTGTCCGATGCATGAGGATTGGTGCCCCCGAGTGAGAACCGGGCCGTGACGTTTATTTGTTGTTGGTCTAAAAATGGAATGTTGAATTGATTTTTAATATCGGCTGCGGGGGTAAACGTTCCTGAAGTGCAGAAACCTTTAGCGTGATTGCGTAGTTTTACTTTTTTACCTGCTTCACGACTCGCTGAATCGAGAGTGCCATTAACCGCATCGACTAATTCTGGGATAGACTTTTCTGCGGCAAAAGTTGAAATAGGAATTAGTGCTAGGCTTGAATAAATAATGGCTTGTATTAATTGATTTATTTTTGTTAGACGTTTATTTGTGAACTGCATAATGTGAACTCTTAAGTTGATTTACCATAATAGAGAACGGTAATAATAAAAATATCTTTCAATGCCTGAGCATTTTATTTGCATATGATTGTCATGGTTCGAAAGTCATTATTCCGAGATATTGACTAAGCGAACACAGAGAAGCGAGATCCTCTTTGCGCTGTAAGAGGCTAATAAAAAAAATTTGTAGTTTAACGCTTGAAAGTCGTGCATTTAGAAGCGGTGTTATGTGCTTGCTATCTCAGCACTATAATGGCGTGTTGATAATTTAAGCTGGCACAGACTTATTTGCGGGTTTTTATCTGGTGCATTTGTTAGAATCCCCCATTATTTTTTGGCAGTAATAATAGCTGCCACACTCTGTGGATGTTTTGACCCGATTTTTGTTGTTCAGTTATTAATGTTTACATTCAAACAGAGTATTTTGGTTTTACTATTTAAAGGCAGGTTATGACCGTTCTTCTAATGACTCCACCTATGACCCAGCTGAATACGCCTTATCCGGCTACAGCCTATTTGACTGGTTTTTTACGCTCTCGAGGTTATGAGGCGGTGCAGCGAGATCCTGCTATTGAGCTTTTTCTTGAAATGATGACAGCGCCTGCGCTTGAGGTGATTCGCCAGCATGTAGAGCAAAATTTCGAGCAGTTTGAAGATGATGAATTACCTGAAGTCATCTTTAACTTTTTGGCTGAGTTTGACCGCTACCATTTAACAGTAGAGCCTGCTATTCGCTTTTTGCAGGGTAAAGATCCCAGTCTGGCTATGCGGATTAACTCTCGCCGATTTTTACCCGAAGGTCCAGCGTTTGACACCATAGCTCAAATGGAAGCCGTGTCGGGCGATGTTTTGCAAGCTGCGTTTGGTAATCTGGGGGTACAAGATAAAGCCAAATATCTTGCTACTCTATTTATTAATGATTTATCTAACGTGATCACACAAGGTGTTGACCCGTATTTTGAAGTGAGTCGCTATGGTGAGCAACTTGCCGCGGCCAACCCAAGCTTTGATAACCTCTACAACACTTTAATGGATGAGCCTAGCTTTAGTTCAGAAATTTTGGAGCAGTTGGTTGAACAATATTTAGAAGAAACGCAACCAAGCGTGGTGGCGTTAACAGTACCTTTTCCTGGCAACATGTTAGGTGCGTTACGTATTGCACAAACGTGCAAGGCGATTAACCCAGAACTCCCAATTGTAATGGGGGGCGGCTTTATAAATACAGAGCTGCGTGCTTTAAAAGATCCTCGGGTCTTTGAATTTGTCGATTTTATCTGTCTTGACGACGGTGAGCGTCCATTTATTACGCTTCTTGAATATTTTCAGGGACAGCGTGAAGTTGACGATTTAGTTCGAACTTATTTCCTCGCTGAAGACGAAAACGGTGAGGCATATGTTCATTTTAATGAAAACGCGGAACTCCATGATATTCCACAAACTGATGTTGGCGCACCAGTCTATGATGGTTTGCCGCTGGATGAGTATTTGTCTTTATGTGAAATGCTAAATCCAATGCACCGTATTTGGAGCGATGGACGCTGGAACAAACTGACGATTGCTCATGGTTGTTATTGGCGTAAATGTAGTTTTTGCGACGTAAGCTTAGACTATATTGACCGATTCGATGCGGCTAGCGCCGATGTGTTGGTGGATCGAATTGAACAGCTTATCGAAGAAACCGGTGAAACAGGTTTCCACTTTGTTGATGAAGCTCTACCGCCAAAGCTGTTGTTTACATTAGCTAAGCGACTAATCGAACGTGGTGTTGTGATCAGCTGGTGGGGCAATATACGCTTTGAAAGAACCTTTAGTGAGGCACGTTGCCAATTACTGGCTGACTCAGGTTGTATCGCAGTCAGTGGCGGTCTTGAGGTCGCATCAGATCGTTTGTTGAAGCTAATGAAAAAAGGTGTAAGTGTTGAGCGTGTTGCCCAAGTAACCAAAGCGTTCAGTGATGCGGGGATCTTAGTCCACGCTTACTTGATGTATGGCTTCCCAACACAAACTGAGCAGGAAACCGTGGATTCACTTGAAATGGTACGTCAGATGATGAGCCAAGGTTGTTTCCAGTCGGCTTATTGGCACCGATTCGTAGCTACGATTCATAGCCCTATTGGCATTAATCCTGAGCAGTTTGGTATTACGCTTAGCGAACGACCAGAGATTTTATTTGCAGAAAATGATGTCGACTTTACCGATCCAACCGGTACTGATCATGAAATGCTGGGTGAAGGTTTGCGCAAGGCTATATATAACTATATGCATGGGATAGGTTTTGACCAGCCGATGAGTTTTTGGTTTAACCAGAAAGTGGTTAAAACACAGATGAAAAAAGATTTGATCTCAAAAGCGATTAACAATTTGATTGTCAGTGCTGAAGATTAAACTGATGTGCAATAGATTAATGATTAAAAACTGACGTTAAAAAGCCACTTTCAGCTAAGAAAGTGGCTTTTAGTTATCTATCATCAAATTGTGTGGTTAATTATAAGCTTCTAAACATTCAACAATTAAATCAACGAAGCCTTGTCTATCAAGTTTACACAGCACTTGAGTGTTATGCGGATTGTTGGTGAGTTGATAACGGTCAACAACGGTCATACCTTGGGTGTATTCACCTTTAGTTTCAACACCAACCCAGCAATCGTATGAGGTAAATAACTCTGGCTTTAATAACCATGCGATAGTACATGGATCATGCAAGGGCGCGCCGTCAAAACCCCACTTTGGATCTCTATGATAAATCATAAAGAAATCGAGTAGCTCGGCGACGCACTTAGCGACAGGGTTTGGAATAACACGAATACGCTCAATGTCTTCATCCATGATTTGCGCTTGGTGAGTGATATCAAGGCCGCACATGGTTATAGGCACCCCTGATTTAAATACCATATCAGCGGCTTCTGGGTCGACAAAGATATTAAACTCAGCTGCAGGTGTCCAGTTGCCAGCTTCCGCGGCACCGCCCATTAATACAATGCGCTCAATTTTACTGTGCAGTTCAGGGTAGGTCGATAAAAATAGAGCAATATTGGTTAGCGGGCCTGACGGCACAAGCGTCACAGGCTCATGACTCTCACGTACTTTTTGAGCCATGAGCTCGATACCTGAAATCGCTAATGGTTCAAATGCTGGATCGGGTAGTTGGGGGCCGTCTAAGCCACTCTCGCCGTGAACATTGTCGGCAATGATCAGTTCGCGTGCTAATGGCTTAGGCGCACCAGCAGCAACAGGGATATCGTGACGCTCGAGTAGAGTCAGGATCCGCAGTGCATTATTTAAGGTCTTGTCAGGGGTTTGATTGCCCGCGCTGGTGGTTACTGCTAGTGGCTTTAGTGTTTGGCTGCTCATGGCTAAAATCAGTGAAATAGCATCGTCATGACCTGGATCACAATCTAGAATAATTGGTTTTGCTTTTTTTGTCATTGTTGTAGGGTTCATTACTTCTCCGCATCGTCGCGTTTTATTAGATTGTTGAATATCCTAGGTTTTAAATCTAAATAAAACTGTGACTGAGTAATAGTTTTAACGATTGAGATAATTGTTTACATAAGATTACTGCTGAATAAAAAGGCCCGAACGCTATTGTAAGGGCCCAATTTATATTCATTGAATGGCGTTAAGCTCTGGCAAGGTTAGGTGGCTTAGTAACCAGCTGTTTCACTACCTGCGCGGCGTGGATCGCTTGCTCCGAAAATACCTTGATCGGTAACCATAATCGATTGAGTAGAGCCAATAGCATTACTCACTTTTATCGTATGACCTTTTGCTTCCAATAAACTAAGCGTGTCTCGATTTAATGTATGTTCAACCCGTAATGTATCGGGCAACCATTGATGGTGCACTCTTGCTGCATTCGTGGCTTCGGCGATATTAAAGTCATGATCAATTACATTCATGATGATCTGCATGGTGGTAGTAATAATACGTGAGCCTCCTGGGCTTCCGGTAACTATGTAGGGTTTGCCTTCTTTCATTACAATGGTTGGGCTCATAGAGCTTAATGGTCGCTTATTGGCTTCGACTGCATTAGCTTCTCCACCAATTAATCCAAAGCCATTTGGCGTGCCGGCTTTGGCTGAGAAATCATCCATTTCATTATTGAGTAAAATTCCGGTGCCTTTTGCCACTAAACCTGAACCATAACTGAAGTTAAGCGTGTAAGTATTTGAAACTGCGTTGCCCCATTTATCAACAACTGAATAATGGGTAGTTTGATTACTTTCATAAGGAGCAAGTTTTCCAGGCTTTATCTCGTTACTTGGGGTGGCTTTATTTAGTGATATTTGTTTGGCGAGTTGCTTTGCATAATCTTTGCTGAGAAGCGCATTTACCGGGACGTTGAAAAAGTCAGGGTCGCCAAGGTATTCACTGCGATCAGCATAAGCACGCTTCATTGATTCAGTCATTAAATGCAAGGTTGCTGCTGTGTTATGCCCAAGTTCATTAACAGGGTAGTTTTCGAGCATATTAAGCATTTCGATAATGTGAATACCACCAGACGATGGCGGCGGCATTGAGACCACTTGATAACCACGGTACTCACCAGTGACTGGCTTTCGCTCAACGACCTTATAGTTTTTTAAGTCATTTAAGGTCATGATCCCGCCCGCAGTTTGCACGGCGTTAACTAACTTCTTGGCGGTTTCACCTTGATAAAATCCTTTGCTACCAGATTTAGCGATAAGTGACAAAGAGTGGGCCAGTTCCGGCTGCTTTAAAATTTCGCCTATTTGGTAATCTGAGCCATCGGCTTTGTAAAAAATTTCAGCTGAACTTGGCCATTGGGCAATTCGGCGTTTAAGCCCGGATAGTGATGATTGCAGATCGGGTGTCACTGCTATGCCATTTTTAGCCATGTTAATCGCTGCAGTTGTTACTTGCTGCATGGTCATGGTGCCGTACTTTTCGAGCGCTAGCTCCATACCCATTACAGTCCCGGGTACTCCTACAGCCAGGCCGTGTTCACGGCTGAGCTTTTTGACGGGGTTGCCGTCGGTATCAAGAAAAATATTTTTGTGAGCTGAGCTTGGCGCCATTTCACGATAATCGATGGCAATGGTTTTATTAGGTTTTGCAAGGTGAACCAGCATAAAGCCGCCCCCGCCAATATTGCCAGCTCTTGGCAGGGTTACCGTTAAGCTAAAGCCAACAGCTACAGCAGCATCAACTGCATTTCCCCCTTGCTTTAAAATCTCGACTCCAGCCTGAGTCGCTAAAGCCTCTTGACTAGATACCATGCCATGTTTTGCCCAAATGGGCTGCGCTGTAGCCCTGTGGCTATAAATAGAGGCTTCTTTTGCTTGGGCGGGTAATGGAGAAATTGCAGTAATGGCTAGCGTGGTTAATGGAATTGCCATTGAAATGGCGAAGGCTAATACCTTAAATGACTGAGTGCTTAGCGAGCGGGGGATATGAGGTCTTGAACAATGAAGTTTAAGCTTGAGAGTCTTAAGGGCGCGCATGTTAAATCCTTGCAATGGTATCAGGCTAAAATGTGGCAATACTATGATCTGCTAATACTAAAACCGATTAGCATTATTGTTATCATCTGCAGTAAATAGTTATAGTGTTGTGATTACTCTGCAGATAAACGCAATGTGACGTTTATTGTCGGTAAATGCAAGCTTAGCTAAGCTCAATCAAATACCGAAACAACTATGCATTATTGTCAGGTCACAGCATACAGTTAGAAAAGCTAATATAACCAATTGTTTGCCATTAAAGATTAACAGCAAGTTTCAAGGAGAGGTCATTGACGATGGGGGAGTTCGGTGCAAGCAAACAGTGATTTGAATAGCCTAGATTATGAAGTTGAACTGGTTGACGCTATTGCTAAGATCCCAGCGAAAAGCTGGAATCGTTTAATGGCTGATGACAACCCATTTAATCAACATGAGTATTTAGCAGCGCTTGAATCTAGTGAGTGTGTTTGTACTAAAACGGGCTGGACGCCACTGCACTTATTGATAAAGGAGGTTAATACTCACTGTGCTAAAGACACCATCGTTGCTGTTATGCCGCTGTATATTAAGGCTCACTCCTATGGCGAGTACGTATTTGACTGGGCTTGGGCGGATGCTTTTGAGCGTCATCAGCTAGCGTATTATCCCAAGCTTCTATCAGCAGTTCCCTTCACGCCAACAACAGGAAAGCGTTTAGGGATTGATAAAACGAAAACGCAGTCAGAGCAGCATATTATTTGGCAATTAGTGGCTAATACTCTCACACAATGTTTATCCGAGTATGATTTTTCAAGCTGGCACTGTTTGTTTTTACCCAAAGCACAATTTGAACAACTCTCTCAAACCAATAGCTTGCAACGGTTGAGCACGCAGTTTCACTGGTTTAACCGTGATTACACCGACTTTGATAATTTTTTAGCAACGTTAAGCTCCAGAAAGCGTAAAGATATTAAAAAAGAGCGTGCAAAAGCCAGTCGCGCAAACTTGAGCTTTGAATTTATAGAAGGGCCAGATATTACCACCGAGTTATGGCAGCTTTTTTACGCTTGTTATCAGCAAACTTATGCTAAACGTTCAGGGCATTATGGGTACCTTAATTTGGTTTTTTTTGAAACTTTAGGCACCACATTAAACGATGCGGTGATCTTACTTGTGGTGCGGGATAACGAGCAGCGAATCGTTGCGTCAGCTTTATACTTTAAGTCTGCAACACATCTGTATGGCCGCTATTGGGGGGCATTGGTTGACATTGACGGATTACATTTTGAGGCTTGTTACTATCAAGGTATTGAGTATTGTATCGACAATAGTTTGCAAGTATTTGATGCTGGCGCTCAAGGCGAACATAAGGTGCCCAGAGGGTTTGAGCCTATTGCGACTTACTCAAACCATGAGATAGCGCATCAGGAATTTAGACAAGCGATCCATAGCTTTACTTTGCAAGAAGCTGAAAACATCAAAATCTATATGCAACAGCTTAAGCAGAAGCTACCTTATAAATCCCTCGACTAGACGGCAAGGGATTATAACAATAGCTAGTTAGGTAAATAGATTAGGGCTTGTGCCTCTAATAGCCATGAGCTCGGGTGCCCAGTTGCTGCTGAATTGATGCAGACAGCTTGTAGATCCATTTATTATAATTACGGTGAATTTTTCCATTGTCGTAATCTAAATTGGTGCTGGATACATAGTTAATATTATAAAACTTATCATCATAAGTTATTTGTACATGAGCTTTGTGAGAGCGCACTGTAATATAAGCATCAATTGTATTACTGCTTGCTACGATAGGCGTCCAGCCCTTGGCTTTACAACCCTGAATAATCGCTTGTTCAATGCTTTGTGCGCTATTGGTAGGGATAGGTTCATTATTTAATTCTACAATCGGTGTTGATGTACAACCCGATAGATATAAGCCTGCAACCAAGAGTAACACCAGTTTGATAGACTTCATTGAATACACCTTATTATTGATGAGTTAGAACAGATTAGCCGCTATGACTGCAATATGCAGTTATACGGCTGCAAGCCAAATCCCGACAAATATCATTAAGCTACCAGCAATACGGTTCATCCATTTGATGTTATCGCCACGGCTTAAAAATATCCGCAAACTTTTGCCACCCGCAGCATACGCCATCATGCTCACTAATTCAGTAAATAAAATAATGCTCACAAGTGCCATAAGCTGCGGCGCCACTTCGCGCTCTACATTAATAAAAGGTGGTAGCAGTGACACCATAAACGCCCAGCCCTTGGGGTTAGCAATTGCAGTAAAAAAGCCTTGTGAAATAAGTTCTAAGTTACCAACACTCGGTGTTTGCTGGCCTTCAATGATGGCCATCTTGCCTTTTGAACGCCACATGTTGACGCCAATATAAACTAAATACATTCCGCCTACCCATTTCAAAATAGAGAAAATGTCAGGGTAGTTGAGCATAACACTGGCTACGCCCATTACAGCGGCCACAGCGACTAAGGCAACTCCAACAAGCTCACCAACCATCATCCAAAGGGTACGGCGAAAGCCAATGCTCATACCCAATGTCATGGCGAGGGTCATACACATTCCAGGTGTGATAGAGACGAAAAAAAATGTCGGTAAAAAAACGGCTAATAAGGTTAAATCAGGCATGGTGAGATCAGTGCTTTTGGATGATAATGGGCTAAAAGAGCTTAGCCTTTGAAAGGCCACAGTGTAGAGAAAAACACAGGTTGAGGATAGGTCAGTAAACATAAAAACCCGCTTTTAAGCGGGTTTTTATGTTAGAAAAGCGGTTTTAGCTAGCTCGTATTAGCTATGAGTGAGTTTACAGCACACCACGGCGCTGTTGATCGCGCTCAATTGATTCAAATAACGCGGTAAAATTACCTTCACCAAAACCTAAATTATTTTTACGTTGAATGATCTCAATGAAAATTGGACCAAATAGATTTTTAGTGAAAATTTGCAGTAAGTAACCGTCTTCATCACCATCAACCAAAATTTGGTGATGCTTGATACGCTCACGGTCTTCGGTCACTTGTGGTAGCTTTTCAAAGATGGTGTCGTAATATTCTGGAATGATATCCAAGGTTTGAATAGACGAGCCTTCCATTGCATCGAGTGAGCCCACGATATCACGGCTTCTGAACGCTAAGTGCTGTACACCAGGGCCATCATATTCACGTAAATACTCATCAATTTGGTTTTTATCGTTGCCTTTACCTTCGTTAATCGGGATACAGAAACTACCATCTGGTGAACGCAGCGCATAAGAGATAAGAGCTGTTTGTGAGCCTTTAATGTCAAAGTAGCGTACTTCAGTAAAACCGAAAATGTCTTTGTAGAAGTTTGACCAGTATTCCATCGTGCCCTTGTAGACATTATTGGTTAAATGGTCGACTTCCATAAAGCCTTTCTCTTTAGTGATGATCTGCTCTTGTAGATCTTCAAAGTCTTTAGCATAGATATTGTCGGTTTCACCGAAGGTATCAATAAAGTAAATGAGGCTATCGCCAATACCATAAATTGCTGGGTATGGCATATCTTTAGCTGCATCATCTGCAGGTTTTGCACCGCGGGCAACAGCGCCTTCAAATGCAAACTGTGCGTCTTCAACGCGCCAACCCATAGAGCAAATTGCCGGGCCATGGCTTTTAGCAAACTCTGCTGAGAATCCCTTACGCTCAGTATTAAGCAAGAAGTTAATATCGTTTTGTTTGTAGTACAAAATCTCTTTAGACTTTGATTTTTTTAGCAATGAAAAACCGAAATCGATAAATACTTGGTGCATAAAATCTTGTTCAGGCGTTGCAAACTCAGTGAATTCAATACCGAGTAAGCCTAGTGGGTTTTGTTCGCTTGCCATTGTTATTTCCTCTGTCAATTTGTTACTACAGACCAGCCACTCTTTGGTGACCTAATGCTTGTATTAAAATGGGTAAAACCGTTTAGTTTTCAATCCAAGAACGGTTGTAGTCGATACTCATGCAATGCTTTACATGTTCAGTGAGTTGCAGTGGTGCGAAGGTATCAACCATCACTGCATATTCATAAGTTTCAGTTTTGCCTATAGACGCTTCAGTGCGACCAGGTTGCGGTCCGTGTGGCACACCTTTTTGATGTAATGTCATATAGCCAGCTTCAATACCTGTGCGACTCATAAAGTCGCCATCGACGTAATAAAGCACTTCGTCGCTGTCGATGTTGTTATGGTAATAAGGTGCGGGGATTGACTGTGGGTGGAAGTCGTAGGGGCGAGGTACGAAGTTACAAATAACAAAGTTATGTGCTGTAAATACTAAGTGATCTGATGGCGGTAAATGAATTTTCCCCACCTTAGGCGCATATTCTTGAATATTGAATGCCCATGGATATACACAGCCATCCCATCCGACTAGATCAAATGGGTGCCACTCTAGTGAAGTTTGTTGGTATTTATCGCCAAATTTGCAAACTAATGGAAACTCGCCTTGCTCTACAATGGCATCTTCTAATACGGGCGTGCGGATATCGCGTTCGCAATAGGGAGCTGACTCAAGCATTTGGCCATATTCGTTTCGGAAATGCTTTGGTACTTCGACCATGCTTGATGATTCAACCACAAACAGGCGTACGTTTGCGTAATCATCAAACTTTAATTGATAAATGGTGCCACGGGGAATAATAAGGTAATCCCACTTCTTTACAGCAAGGGCGCCGTATTCACTATAAAGTGTACCTTGACCTTCATGAACAAAAATGACTTCATCTGCGTAGGCGTTACGGTAGAATTCGTTAGTGTCTTCAGTCACATTCGCTGTGTACATGGCCACATCGTTATTAAAGAAAATTTTATTACGGCTATTGAAGAAGTTACCTTTACAATCGGCTTTCTTAGTATCGAGCTTATAGTTTTGTACCAACGAGTCTTGCCATACTTCTCCATGAGAGAGACTATAAGGACTCACTGATAGTGCCTTTGTCGGCATATTATGGTGATACTTATTTGAATAAATATTTGAAAATCCATGAGTTGAAAACAACTCTTCACGATACAGTTCACCATTGTCTTTTTTAAATGTGATATGTCGCTTTGTCGGAATATTTCCTTGCTTCACATAAAATGGCATATTCGCTTTCCTTCGTTGTACTCGGGTACGTATTTCAGTGTAAATGTGATCTATCTTCAATTTAGTTGCTTAAACAAACAAAAAAAAGAATAATAATTGCTATGACATCATCTAAAAAATAGATGGTAATTTCAGCTTTACGCTAGGGAAGCATTATGCGGATTGATGTTGATGCATTTAAAGTATTGCAGATATTAGTGGAAGAGGGCAGCTTTGCTAAGGCTGCGGAGCGTTTACATAAGGCGCAGTCCGCGGTGAGCTATCAAGTGAAAAAGCTCGAGCAGCACCTTGGTGTAAACCTTTTTTGTCGCGACCAATATCGTGCGGAGTTAACTCCTGAGGGGAAAGTTATTCTGGCGGAAGGTCAAAGGTTACTGCAATACCTTGCTAACATTGAACATTTAGCCAGCAAGTTTAGTGAAGGCTGGGAACCAAAGTTAGAGTTGGTGATTGATGATGCTTTGCCGATGAAGCCTATTATGCGCGCGCTAAAACGTCTGACCGAGCTACAAATTCCGACTAAAGTGCAGCTTAACATGGAGTTTCTAGGTGGCGTCCAAGAAAGATTTGAACGCGATAGTGCAGACTTAATGCTAGTAAAGGATTATCGCACAGGTCCAAGTTATCGACCTCAGGCATTACCAGAGATTACTAGTGTTTTAGTGGTCGCTGCAGATCACCCGTTAGCGACAGAGAAGCAATTGAGCCTATTTGAGTTGCAGCGGCATGTAGAATTGACGATTGAAGATTCATCAATCAATAAGCATTACCGAGATGAAATGCAGTTTGGTGGAGATAAGGTATTTTATCTGTCAGGCTTTGTAATGAAAAAAAATGCGCTATTAATGGGGCTGGGGTTTGGCTGGATGCCCGACTTTTTAATTGAAGCTGAACTAAAAAGCGGTGAACTTGTTGAAGTCGACTTTATGGGAGGTAATCGTTATAGCTTTACTCCACAGTTAGTTTCAACCATGGAAAGACCGCTTGGGCGTGCAGGTCGTTTGTTTACCGATCTTATCATGGAAGAGTTTAACGCAGAGTTGAACTCTACAATGGATACTAGATAGTTAACCGCTATATGTTACTCGCAAATTGATATAGGTAACGAGAACCCATATTTAACACGCCAATATCTCCAATGAAGCGGCTGCTAACTAATATCTGTTACCTGTGATCAAGCTAGGTACGGGATCTTATAGCTGTTTTTTGATACTAAACTGCGAGGCTAATTATCCTTAACTAAGATATTGATGATCTCTCGTGTTTTGTGATTGATTTTAATCGGAGTATTATCGATATCAATGACGATATTGCCATTCTTATCTATTGGCGAGTTAATTTTTCCTCGAGAGTAAAGCTCATCACTTAGCCTATCTCCTCGTTTTAGTTTCTTTTGCCAGCCAGGTGGTAAGGGCTCTCCATGAGCTGCTTTTCTTTGTAAGCCGTAAGGTAGTTCTTTGGCTGGTTTGCCTTGGCCTTTATCATGTTTATCATTTTTTGCGTATGCACCAATGGCTAAAAAACTACTGCTAAGCAATGATACAAAGAATATTCGTGTTAAATAAGTCTGTCTCATAACGTTAACTTTTAAGAATGAACCTTGTGACAAGTATAGGGCATATTTTTTGTCCACAGCCTCAGGTTCTGTCTTTGTAAAGTTGGTGTCACCGTGAGAGCATCATACTCGTGGCAAGAAGAGATAATGGACATTAGTGGCTTTGATCTGTGAGTACATATCGCATTTTGCAAACCTAGATGCAAAGCACATTGTTATTTGATGCCTCAATCTCGGTGAGTTTTTATTAAATATTGCATTTTGTAGGTAAAAATCATTTTGGTACATACGGTCATAACAGTCTTACTCTGGAGGTTAACGTATTTAATTTTTTTTATTACAGTGATTTATAACAGAAGCGAACGTTAAGTTTGTGTTCAGCTTGTCTCCATTAGACTAGCTCCATTAATAATTGGTACGTGCAATGCATAGCAAGCATGTATACGACTAGTGAGTTAATCACAAGTGCATGTCGGTACTGATTTGAATGGAGACTTACAATGAACAAGAATACTTCAAAAGGTTACACGCCAAATTTGTACGCTAAATATGCCAGTGATCTGAAACTCGATAACCAAAATGTATCGGATATGCGCCTACAAGAGTTTGTCACTGACTTAGATCGTTGCGGTATGCTTCTTGATGAGTTCGAATGGGATGAATGGTATCAAAATAGCCATATGGTTGATCGCCCTGAATACATTGGTGATGCGTCTATTTATGAATGTCAGTTGTTATTAACCGCCATGTCTCGAATTGACCGTTTTAGCCCCGGTATACTAAGTAATATGCGCCGGCAAGGTGTGCTTCTTGCAATTATTGAACGTTTTCAAATATTGCATTATAAACAAGTTGGTTAAAGGCTCTGTTATTGGATCTTAGCTTAATGGCTTATGTACTATCGCTAATATTGCCACTGAAGGTATTAAGGCTTATTTGGCTTTATTGACTAATTTTAAAGCGTTTACAAATTCAGCCGTAGCAATGATGTTTATAGGGCTGCTAGTTAGCAGCGAACAATGTATAGAAATAAAAAGAGCTGCAAATATGCAGCTCTTTTTATTTTTCAATACAAATCGATCAATCTGCGAAAGGTACTGGGCGAGGTGTGTTTTTATTAGATGGTGGCAAAATTGGTAACACAATTTGTGGTTGCTCACCTGTCAAAGAGTTTAAGAATGCGACCATCTCTTTAACTTCTTTGTTTGAAAGCTTTTGACCCAATTGAATATCAGCCATGGTATTTACCGCTTCTTCTAAATCCCACACGCTACCATCATGGAAGTACGGGTAGGTCAGTTCGATATTACGCAATGTTGGCACTTTAAAGACAAACTTGTCGGCTTCTTTGCCTGTTACGCCTTTTCTGCCTTCCGCTGGGTTGTTGGTGTGGAATGGTTTGACTAGGCCCATCTTCATGTACATGGTGCCACCAACAGCAGGACCGTTATGGCAGCTCACACAACCTTTATCCTTAAATAATTGGTAGCCAGCTTTCGCTTGTTCGGTAATAGCCGCTTTGTCGCCTTGAAGGTATAAGTCAAAAGGTGCGTTAGGGGTTACCAAGGTCTTTTCGAACTCAGCAATAGCATCAGTGATCATATCTATGTTGATCTCTTTTGAGTTATAAACATCGGCAAAACGAGCTTGGTAAGCAGGCATTGAACGTACTGTATCGACAGCAAGATCGTGAGTGAAGCCCATTTCTTTAGGGTTAGCAATAGGTCCAGCGGCTTGTTCTTTTAGATCCTTAGCGCGACCGTCCCAAAATTGTGCTAGACCATATTCAGCGTTTAGCACGGTTGGTGAGTTAATTGGACCTTGTTGCCAGTTATGGCCAATAGAGGTCGGTAGCGCATCAACACCACCAGTTGAAATGTTGTGGCAAGAGTTACATGAAATAAAGCCCGATTTCGACAATCTTGGTTCGAAGAATAGCATCTTACCAAGCTCAACCTTTTCGGGATTAGTGATAACGGCTGCAGGAATGATTTCGATAGGTTCGTTAGACGCGTTAGCACCAATTGATAAAGTAGAAAGCAGAGCAATGGAGATTACATTAAGCTTATTCATAATAGCCTCAACTAAACATTACATTTTATAGGGTTAAATCAATGCAGCAATAATAGAGAGGTTTAGGAATATAAGATAACGCTTTGTTTCGATTAGGACTATCGTGGATTTGGATTAATTAAATGAGAGCTATATCGCAGACTTACTACCTAATGATAGGTAGGGTGGCAGTTAAGTTTGTTAGGCTGGGTGTTGAGCTTTGCACTTTATTGAGGATAACTCTGTAAAGGCGATTCATAGACTCGATATAAGATAAACTTTAAAGACAACTACTTTTTATTTAGTTTGCGCATAAGTATTTTTCGGTCAAGCCAGCGAGCGGTTTTATTCATATGAGCTTGACTTTTCTTTAGCCAATGACGGGCCCAAGTATACTCTAAACTTAACACTGCAAGGCCAATGGGCAGTAGCAACCAAGCCGGGCCAGGAAGAATAATTAATGCGGCGCCTAGTATTGTTAGGCTACCCCCAATTATTGTTATTAGTAGTTTCCGCATATTATTTCCTTTATCTATTTAATTACCCTAGATAAGCAAGGGTTTGAACCCTGTGCAAAAGCCTGTTCGAGAGGCTAATTTCTAACTTGTTCTATTTAAACCAAATGTTATTTAATTAACTTACATGTTTAATTGGTTGATAGAAATTTCATGTTAGGAATTAGCTTATTCAGAGTTACTTACTAGTGTAAATCAAAGTCGGTCGGTAAGTTTGACTTAATTGTAACAAGGACTAACAAGAAGAAAGGGGCTTGCTGATATAGGCGATAATGACTCATCATTTCACCTCAATTTACGCATTGAAGCGACCAATCAACTTATCAATTTAACATCTATTGATAAAACTTTTGCTTTGCATTACTGCGATCCAATTTTAGTTAACATATGCTGAAAGCTACTTATGCGATTTACCTAAACACCGGCGATTTTGGCGTTATTAGCGAGGTTGACTAAAATCTTCTGTAGGTACATTAAATATAGATTGACTGGTATGAATTTAATAAAGAGATATTTTCTACTGCAGGCATTAAGCACGTGTTAGCCCAAGCTATTGTTTGCTATAGATATGGTGTTTATAGAAGACAGTTGTTAATCAAGGGACTTAAGTTTTTATGTGCCTTTTGTGTACTGAGTTTTTCATCAGTAATAAATGCTGAAACACTTTATTTAACCTCGCTGCATTGGCCTCCTTATTCTGGAGGACAGTTAAAAAATCAAGGCGCATATATCGCCGTTGCTCGCGCGGCTCTTGAAGCCGTTGGGCACACGTTGGTTGTCGATTTTTATCCTTGGAGCCGAGCTGTGAGGATGGCCTCAAGAAATGACTCAAAATACCTTGGTTACTTACCTGAATATGCCTATCCAACAGAAAAGTTCCTGTTCTCTGACTCAATGGGCCGCAGTGCTTTAGGCCTCGTAGAGCAAAAATCTCACCCTATTAGCTGGACGCAGCAGAGTGATTTAAATCATTACACGATTGGCGTAGTGCAAGATTATATCAATACATCAGAATTTGATGCCATGGTGACACAGGGAACACAGCCTTTTGAAGCTGTTGCTTCGGATCTTCATAATATTAATAAAGTGGGTACCGGACGTATTGATGCCGCGATTATTGATGAACATGTGCTAGCTTATATTTTGGCTCAGCCAAATATGAAACACTTAAAAGGTAAACTTCAATTAAATAAGAAACGTTTAACTTACAAAGAGCTTTTTGTCGCCTTTAAGAATAATGAGGCAGGTCGCAAATGGCGTGAACGTTTTAATCAGGGCTTAGCAAAAATTGATGTACAAAAGATAGTCGCAGATAACATGGATAAATAGTTGATTTTGATGAGTGGTAATACTTGAATTAACTAATTTATCTGATACTCATTACCAACGATGCCTAGGTTAATAAAAACAACAAATACGATTAGCACTAACATAAAGGTGGATTTTCTAAGTGCTAATCGCTTAAGTAAAGATTAGGCTTTTGCGACTACAGTCTGGCCTATCGGGGTTAAACTTAAGATAGCAAGTTTTAAATGCTGTAAAGCAAAGGGGATCCCGATAATCGTAACCGCACATGCTAGGGCATGCGCAATATGACCAATTGCAAGCCAAATACCAAACAATAAGAACCAGATGATATTACCTACCATGCCAAATGCACCTGTACCTAAATCATTGTTACCAGTTAATGCTCGGCGGTTCATTGAATCTTGACCAAAAGGCCAAAATGCCATTTCACCAATAACGAAACAAGCACGGCCAAAAGGAATGCCTATTATGCTAATAAAGCACAGCAGACCTGCTAACCACCAAGCTAAGCCCATAACAAAGCCACCCAAAATAAACCAAGCAATATTAAACACTAAACGTAATACAGCCATTTAAGGCTCCTTTTTCTCTTCTTGCCACTACGGCAACTGCTATTAGTGCTTGCGATTTTTGTGCCAAGTAGAACCGCGTGATACTCAAGGGGTTCATAGAGTGCTGTCAAAAATGAGTTAGCACTTTTTACTAATTATTAGCGATATTACTCATTATCCTTTAATCATAGTTAATTTATTCGAGCCACAGAGAGCCAGGCTAAGCTTAAGTCAATCGGTGATAAAATATGTGCTTATGGCGGTTGACTCACATCTTTGAGATTTCGATATCGCTTCGATGTGATTACAATAGCGCTAATAATAGTTATTTAAGCGATCATTGATCCAGCGCTAAGTGAGCAGCTTGTGTTTGTAAATTCCCCTGTTGAGAGTATTGAGTTTAACGGTAGGCATATTTTCGTTAAACGTGATGATTTATTAAGTGAGACTTTTTCGGGTAATAAAGCCCGTAAATTTGCTTATTTTCTTGAAAATGAGTTCCCAGGTAAATCCGTTTTGATTGGCCATGGCTCTCCCGTGGCTAATTCACTGTACTCTATGTCTGCGTTAGCAAAATTAAAAGGTGTACAACTTGAGTTTTATGTCGACCATATAGCAGAACAAGTTATTAATTCTACTGTTGGTAACTATGCTGCGGCGGTAGCCAATGGCGCAAATATCATTGATATTTCGAAAATGGCCGACAGGCAAGAACGCAGTGTTATTGAGTATATTGAGCAAAAAGTACTACCGGAGCGAGACGATTGTTTGTTTGTACCAGAAGGTGGTCGCTGTGAGTACGCGCGATATGGCGTACATCATTTAGCACAAGAGATCATAACTTGGTCTCAAGCGCATAATTTGCTGCAGTTGTCAGTTTTTTTGCCTTCAGGTACCGGTACAACGGCGGTGTTTTTGAATGAATATTTTGTACAGCATGCACCGGGTATCCAAGTTTTTACCTGCGCTTGCGTTGGTGACCGTCAGTATTTGAAGCAACAGTTTAACCTGCTTGTAAGCGATGCAAGTATGCATCCGCATATTGTTGAACTCGACAAAAAGTATCACTTTGGTAAGTTGTATCGTCCTTTTTACAATATGTATTACAAGCTTTTGATGACTGGGATTGAGTTTGAGTTACTCTATGATCCATTAGGTTGGATGTGTGTTGAAAAGCTACTGGATAGTGGGTTAGAGCAACCAATGCTTTATATCCATCAAGGTGGGTTATTAGGTAACGCGACTATGCTGCCTAGGTATCAGCGAAAATATGATAGAGCGCTTTAACGACAGTTCAGGAATTTATGTTGTTAAAAGGAATATTAAAACTGATATTGATTCCATTTGGTTAGGCTGGATACCGACTAAGGGTACGGCCTAAACCAAATGAATGCGACTAAATAGCTGAGTAGATGTTTCAGTCCTATTCGTTTGCCTATGAAGACAAACATTCGATACGGGTGAGAGGAGGTGTATCGAAGAGTCAGATATTACGTATATAAATAATTAGCTTACTTGTTGCTAGAAAGTAACCATTTCATAAAGTTAAGCGCTTCAATACGCTTCGAAAAGGTTTGTTTGTTTTTGCCTTGACTGTCGGTAAAGGCTATTGATGTTTTGTTGACTGAAATTGAGTCTACTGGGAAGTTAACGGTAATTTCGTGTCCATTTACTAGGTATGACATATGGTCACACTCCTTCTATTTTAAGCTGCCCTTTATAAGGCTGTGCTTTATAACAATAAGATATCCTTAGCATTTTTGCGAAAGATGAATTTTAAGTTCTATTTGAGACTACTCATCTTTGGCTACTTATACAAGTGGCTTATATCTAAATATGTGTATAAAAATGTCTGCTTTGTCGCAAAATTAATACAAATATCAATACAAACTGCTTAATAGTAAAGCATATGCTTGTGACAGTTACATGACTGCCAAAAAAGATGATTTAACCTGTGAGATAACGCTTATGTGGGGATCAAACGACGAATCGTGGATTTTACAAAAAGGCGGTGACTTCTATCTAAAAGGGTCTATCTTAAAAACTGCGCGAATTATATGCGGCAGGGAAAGATTGTCAAGAGATTATTTGGAATCAACGTGAATTTTTTATTTTAATCAAGTGTTAACATCAGGTTAAAGCTTGCTAGAATGAACAATACTTGCGATCAGCGCAAGCTATAGTCCTGTTAATGGAGTATTCATGTTACGAATTATCTCGCTACTTATTCTATTCAGCGCTTTGCTGCTTTCTTTACCTGCATCAAGTTCTAGTGTGTTGTCAGCTACAAAAGAAACACAGCAGACTGAACCGCAAACACTGGCTGTTAAAGAGGCATCTTATGATTATCAAGATAGTCTCTTTAGAGATACGCCTAGAGGTGCGTTAGCAGGCTTGTTTGAAGCTGCGTTTGAGCAAAACTATGACAAAGCCGCAAAATATTTAGACTTACGTTATCTGCCTGACGATATGGATGCTGATCTTGGTCCTGAATATGCAAAACAGCTTATTGCTATCATTGAACGTAATATATGGGTAAATTTACAAGAGGTTAATGATACTCCTGAGGGGACTAGTGGCGATCAGCTGCCAAATTACCGTGATGCATTTGGTCGGGTTGAAGTAAAAGGTAACCACATTACCCTGTTGTTACAAAAGGTGCCTAATAAACAATTAGGTTCTATCTGGAAGGTGTCAAATGCTACCGTTGCTAAAGTCCCTTTATTATATAGCGAGCTGGGTTATGGACCGGTCGTTGAGTGGTTTGTAAAGCATGTGCCTGCAGGACACTTATTTAAATTAAACCTATGGGAATGGGCTCTACTTGGTTGCTATTTTATTTTAGCAATGCTGGTGGTTATTCCTATTACCTGGATTGCGAAAAAACTGATATTGCGCAGCGAGTATCAATATAAAGCCGATGTAGTACATCTGGCTGTCGGGCCTTTTCGTTTTCTTGTCGCATTATTGCTAGTAAGAGCATGGATGGCGCATACCACCTTATCTGCTAATGTGATAGCGGTAGTTAATACGGGGGTATTGCTGTTAATCGCAGTGGTGTGGTTCATTTGGTCACTGACAGATGTCATTCAAAATAGTTTGCGTTTGCGTTGGATTAGCAAAGGAAATAGCCAAAGTGCATCATTGTTACGGCCTCTTGCAAATTTCACCCGAGTGATTTTAGTTGCGCTTGCTGTATTGATTTGGTTAGAGCATTTAGGATTTGATGCCTCCACTATTTTAGCTGGACTTGGAATTGGCGGTATAGCCGTAGCTTTAGCATCGAAACAGTCTATTGAAAACTTTATAGGGACTATCACTCTATATTCATCAGCCCCCATTAAAGTAGGCAATGTTGGTAGGTTTGGCAGTATTACTGGTACGGTTGAAGAGATTGGTTTGCGTTGCACTCGGATCAGAACGATTGATCGCAGTGTCATTAATGTGCCTAACGCGCGCTTATCTGAAATGGATATTGAGAATATCTCAGAGCGTGAAAAAATCCGTCTGAAAACGGATATTCGCTTGGATTATCAAACGAGCGCTGAACAAATACATCTTATTATTGATGATATTCGAGCTTTATTAGAACAACATGAAAAAGTAGAAGAAAGCCCTTTGCGGGTAACGTTTAAAGGGTTTGGCTTATATGGCTTGCAGTTAAATGTATTTGCTTATATTGGCACAACTGACTTTGCAGAATTTCAATTGGTATCTGAAGAGCTGCACTTTGGAATTATGAATGTAGTGAGTAAACATGGCTCACGCATTGTACCAGTGGTGGCGGTAGCGGCAGCCCAAAGTTAGTTTGCATTGCAAAGGGAAGAATATACAAATAAAAAGGTCGCGAATGCGACCTTTTTTAACAGAGCTTGATTTGTGAGGCCAAATGTAGCTGGCAGTTTAATATATCAACTCACCAATCGGGTTGAGAATTTTACTAATACCTTTGGTAAAGTGCAGGGGCGCATCGACTACTGTATAGCATAGACAACCATTTAGGGTTTTTGGTGAATGTTGATGTGCAGCATCGAGCTCAATGAAATCCCCAGGAACATACTGGCTAAATTCATCTTCAAAATTACCATCTAATAGTAGGGTGATCTCTCGTCCAGTGTGAGTATGTTCTGGGATCTCGCCATTAGCATCGATATGCAACAAACTAGAACGAGCATTGTCATCATCAGCATCCAAACGCATACGACTGATTTTACCGAAGCCACTCCAGGATTGATCTACTTGCTGAGTAAATGCCTTTGGTAAGCTGTATTGATTACCTTTTACTTCAACAACGGCGCGTGGAGTTGGTGGATTAAAGGGGGCAGCTTCTAACTGGGTGATTTGATTAAGCATATCGCTGAAGTCAATATTAGCAAACGTGTCAACAGCCACCGAGACTTCAGGTTGTAAATTCTTTTGAGCGAGCTTTTCAGTCATTTTCGCTACTTTTTCATTACAGAGCGGGCAAAGTTCACAATGAGCAGAAACCGCAGTAGCTAAACCAAGATGAAGTTGTCCGTTAACGTGTTGCAAAAGCATTTCGTCTTTTGGATGGTATTTAATCATAGTGTTTCTCCAAAATACTTCTCAGTTTGACGAGGCCTAATCTGAGTCGCGACTTTATAGTACCTAACGGGACGCTTAATTTGCTGGAAAGTTCCTGCTGGCTTAACTCTTGTAAATAGATGCCTTTCACTACTTGCCTTTGTAGCGGTGGCAAGGCATCAACATGCTTGAGTAATTTGGCTGTAAGTATATGGTCTTCGTGTTCAGTTGCTTCGGGAGTTTCGAATACAGGCCAAATATCGTCACCAAAGGTGTCTTCTTTGTTATGCTGGACCTTGCGTAGCATATCAAAACAGCGATTACGCATAATGGTAAACACCCATGTTGTAATCGCACCTTTGTCTGCGTCAAACAAATGAGCTTTGGTCCAAACTGTGGTCATGGTTTCCTGCACTAGATCCATTGCCAGACCTTGGCTAGCCAATTTTTGATTACCAAAGTTTAAAATTTTGGGCGCAAAATAGCTGAAAAGCTCAGCATATGCGGACTTGTCGCAGTTATTAGCCACATTAACTAAATGCGCAGTCAGCTCGGTTAGCAACGTGTCTGGTTTATTGTCATCCATAGAGTGCTTATTTTGCCTGTTGTAAGCTTTATCATAACCACTTTGGCAACATTGTGATTGAATATTTTGCATTATTCCCACTTTTGTTATGGAAGGCGGAGCCGTTCTGTGCCGAAACGTGTTACATCGATACGTAGCTTTTAAACCCTTGGATCACTTTTATTGTGATTTTGTTTTGTTCAACTAAAATAGCGAGTTCTGAATGCAGTTGATAGGCTGCGATAAAGTATTGTTGACGGCGTTACTTTAAAACATTGCTCAGCATGGTTAGCGCGAGTTGATGGTCTTTGGCTGCTATGCAGTGTTGTTTCTCTGCTGGAGTAAGAGGTAAGATCTCGATCCATCGCTGGCAAACCCAAGTTAAGTTGTTAAAATCATCTAATGTATATTGGCTTAGATGCTCTGGATATTCGGCTAATAGGTCTTTCAAAATTGTGGTGAATTTCTGTTGCGCTGCAGAGATAGGCTGAGACTTCCAACAAGGGACTAAAGTAACGTTACCTCTTTTTAAGCCATCCTCTTCAATAATATAAGTGCCTAATTCGAACTTTTCTATTCCGACGATTGTTACCCCTAATAAACCGTCTTCTAAGGTTTCAAAGTCAACTATTTTACATCGCGTCCCCATGGGCAGCAGTGTTTTTCCGTCTTCTGCTAACATACAAGCACCAAAGCCTGAGTCATTTTGTAATGACTCTTTCACTAGTCTTTGGTATCTAGCCTCAAAGATCCTCAGCTTGATAAAGCCATCGGGCAGAATACATATTTGCAGTGGAAAAAGCGGTAGTTTCATAATACTTCATTCGGTAGTGGACTGGTGATGGATACGCTGAACAAGACCGACGCGATCAGTTTATTTATGCCTTTTACTGATGAGTTGGTTTGTCAACAACATGGCATTTAATGATGGCTTCAAACTAAATTTGTGGCATAGGTACATGATTAAATTGTTAAATCGTTATAGTCTTAGGGAAATATAAAGAATTTTAAGGAGCGCTAATGACTCAGATGTTGGCAAGTGTCGATCAAAGGACCAAGTTAGTTGGTGAGAATCGGCTTGAGTTATTGTTGTTTCGAATTAATGCAACTCAGCTTTTTGCGATTAATGTTTTTAAAGTTAAAGAGGTTGTAAAGGTTCCGCCTTTAAGTACTATGCCAGGCAGTCATAGCAGTATTATTGGCGTGGCAAATCTTCGCGGTTTATCGATACCCGTAATTGATCTACGAAAAGCCATCGGTTTTAGAGCTTCGGTAATACACCCAGAAAGTAACCTTATTGTGACTGAATATAATCGCTCGGTGCAGGGCTTTTTGGTCGATAAAGTCGAGCATATTGTTAATCTAACGTGGGGTGATATCCTGCCACCACCTAAGACTGTAGGTCGTGATAATTATTTAACAGCAATTACTCGTATTGAATATCAAGACAAACAAGAACTAGTGTCTATTATTGACGTTGAGAAAGTACTGGCGGAGATCATTCATTATGATATTCGTTTGTCTGATGGTGTTTTAGATGAGCAGTTATTACCACATATGTATGGTCGAAAGGTGTTAATCGCTGATGACTCGGCAACAGCAAGAAGACAGGTACGTGAAACACTTGAACAATTAGGTTTAGAAGTGATTGAGGTATCTGATGGTTTGATGGCGCTGAAGCAACTACAGCAGTGGTGTAATGAAGGTAAAGTGATAACTGATCATATTTTAATGTTAATCACGGATGCTGAGATGCCTGAAATGGATGGTTATAAGCTAACCCATGAAGTGCGCAGTGATAAACGTATGGCGGATTTGTTTATTACCTTAAATACGTCGTTAAGTGGTAGTTTCAATAATGCTATGGTCGAGAAAGTCGGCTGTAATCGATTTATATCGAAATTCCAACCAGACTTACTCGTAGAAGTTGTACAAGAGAGGCTTAAGCAAGCGTTATCGGTTTAGATATTCTGAGATTATCAGTGATAGCACGTTTGATTAGTTCGCGTGCTCTTCTCTTAGATCATTTAACACCAGTTTCTTAAGTTCTGGTACGGCAGCAATATTAATCTGGGCAATACGTACAGCAAAACCGAACCTATCTTTACCTACAATCGCGATGACATCTTCTAAGAAACGCTTATCTAAAACGAATTGTTTTGCATAGAACTGAATGGCTTTGCTCACCGAACTATAACTCACACCATCAAAGCTAAAGGATGCATCATAGCCATAGTCGTCAATCAGGACTCCATTGAGGCTTAATGGCCAACCGCTGTAATTGACTCGGTCTCGCGCAATTTCGTACATCATCCACGCACTTTTTTTAAATCCGCCAAAAACTTTGTCTTCAAACTCAGATTCTTCAAGTTCTTGCTTGGTCCAATTTACCCCAATAGCTAAGTGCTTTTCATAAATGCGCATCAACTCGTCCTTTACTGCCATTTTACAATCCCAAATTGATGTGAGCTTATGTTGTTTAGCGAGTTTAAAGCACTCTTTACAGCAGGGAACAGTTAACGATGAGTGAGGCGTATAAGTTTCTTTCAAATAGCTCAATTGTTGGTTACTCGGCTCACCACAGAACCAGCAACAATGTCTACGATCAAAGGGGATATCGATTAATGGTGCGAGATCTAGCACAAATGGTTTCCTTTTTTAGCCCTGTGATGCAATGGGCATGGTTTACTACCAAGCAAAAACACGAGGAGTGTAAACAAGAAAACGCACAATGGGTTAGATTGTGCGCTTTGGTGTAAAGGTTGTTACTTCATCACAGAAGAATGAGATTGGTTACTCTTTTTCAACGTCTACAAGTGAAGTTGCTAGTACGATAGGATCAACTTCTTGACAGTCTTGGTCGGCAATCCAGTCAACACCAATCAATACGCCATCGTCATTTAGATCGCTAACCCAGAACTCTAGGAATTCTTCTAAGGTAATTGCAACCGCTGTGTAACCTTCCCATTCGTCAGTGCAGTGGCTTTTTGCTTGCGCTTCTTCAGACCATAAAGGCATCACGTCCGTGGCTTCATATTCAGAAGAATCACAAACTACCCAGCCTTCGCCGCTTTCATCTTGTAGGCCCCAAACAACTTGAGATAATTTTACGTTGTTGATGAAGCTTTCTAATGCAGGAGTCATTTCAGTCATGATTAATCTCTTGTTTGGTTAGGTATAAATGAGGCTTTACTCAATGGCTAATAGTCTGCATTTGGCTTAGCATTTTAGCAAGTCATTTAGCGTATTTATCTACCGAGGCAAAAGCACTATCGTTAGTAAGGATTATAGGTTTAGGTCGCTAATTAGCCAATTGAAACACAATCATCATTTAGCGGTAATAATTAAGTTAATTTAGTCTATATTATGCAGCTATCATAGTATGATATTTTACAAAGGCTTTAGCATTCATGCCTCATCGCCGGCGTTGGTGGTTTATTCAACCAAGGAAGTTAACTAACTTTAAGGTAGAGTTAATTAAACCGCGTCACTTTATACGTTACAGTCATCATTTTTGGGAGTCTTCTATTGTTTAAATCAATCCCCCTGGCTACAGCGCTTCTTCTAACGAGTTCAGCAACACTCGCGAACGAACAGCCTAATTGGGCCACATGTATCGCTGACCTACAAAAAACGGCAAAGTCTGAAGGTTTATCACAACAAACGATTGATACCACTCTTGCCAATGTTAAATTTGTGCCAAGAGTGATAGAGCTCGACAATAAACAACCAGAGTTTAGTCAGTCTTTTGAAAATTATTTTACTAAACGCGTTACTGACTGGCGAGTTGAACAGGGACGTAAGCTTTATAAAGAGCATAAAGTTCTGCTAGATAAGCTTGCAAAAGAATACGGCGTGCCACCGCAATATCTGCTTGCGTTTTGGGGGCTTGAAACTAACTTTGGCTCTTATAAAGGTAAAATGCCTGTATTGGACTCTTTGGCTACTTTAGCTTGTGATCCCCGTCGTAGTCGCTATTTTACCCAAGAGTTGATGCAAGCTCTTAAGCTAAAAGAGCGTTACAATTTTGCCGAAACAGATATGGTTGGCTCTTGGGCTGGTGCTATGGGGCATACCCAGTTTATGCCGTCAGCTTACGCCGAGTATGCTGTAGATGGTGATGGCGACGGAAAAGCTGATTTATGGAATAGCACCACAGACGCATTGACGTCAGCTGCTCACTTTTTGCAAAACTTAGGATGGAAACGCAATGAACGATGGGGTAGGGAAGTGACACTACCCGCTGACTTTTCGTACACGCATCTTGGTAAGGCCGAAGCACAACCATTAACACGTTGGGCTGAGCTTGGGATCAAGCAAACTAGTGGTTTGCCGTTGAGTACGCCAGATATGCAAGCAGCGCTTTACTTACCATCTGGCCATACCGGCCCTGCTTTTCTAGGTTATGACAATTTTGATGTAATTATGCGCTGGAATCGCTCTACATTTTATGCCATAGCTGTAGGTCATCTTGCAGACAGAATTAATGGTGCGGTGGCATTAAAAGTGGCTCCACCTAAAATGCCAAACCTTAGTCGCGCTAGAGTTAAAGAGTTACAAATCCAATTGAATGATCGTGGTTATGATGTCGGTAAACCAGATGGTATTTTGGGCTCTAAGTCTGTTAAAGGTTTGCAAGCGTACCAAAAATCACAAGGTTTAGTTGCAGACGGATACCCTGATGAGTCTACATTTAAGGCTTTGAATGTTAAATAACTCACCTTATATGCAAAGCTTTTATACAAAGGTTGTCGCTGTAGGTTAGTCAACAAAATTTAAGTGACACTTGAAATTTGGGCTACTAGGTAAGACATAGAAGATGCAATCATAAAGATTGCATCTTTTTTATTGGTCACTTAAATTAGAAACCGCATCGGGTTAATGAATTAAGTTTATGGGGTTTACATGGATGATTTAACACACGCTCAGCGACAACGTTTAGCGTTTATTGATTTTAGTTTGCAATATTTTGGTCAAGTATCAAGACAAGATATGATCACTAAGTTTGCAACAGGTCTTGCAGCCGCTACCCGTGATTTTCAGCTATATAAAACGCTTGCACCAGACAATATGCAATTAGTCCATCAAACTAAGAGCTATCATCGTCTTAATTCATTTAAACCATTATTTACTCATCAACCTGAATCAATTCTACACGGCCTAGCAAAAGGCTTTGGTGATGGGTTATCTCATCCTGTACAACCCAGTGAGGTTTGTATAGATGCTTTGCAACTTATACACCCTGACACAGCGGTTATTGCAGCGTTAATGCGCGCTATCCAAGATAAAAAAGCGGTTGAGATAACATATGTATCGGTATCATCTGGTGAGAAGTTACGCCAAGTAATTCCTCACGCTTTGATTAATAATGGTCAGCGTTGGCATGTGCGAGCATTTGATCGCGCTAATAGTATTTTTAGCGATTTTGTTGCGACTCGAATTAAGTCTATCTCGCTAAGTCCAACAGTTGTAGAAGCATCGGAGTGCTGTGATAGTGATAGGTTTTGGCATCAAGATGTTCAGCTTATTCTGGTGCCACACCCATCGCTAAAGCATCCAGAAGCTATTGAATTAGATTATCAAATGCAAGATAAGCAGCTTGTGTTAACTTGCCGAGCTGCATTGGCCGGTTATCTGTTGCGCCAATGGAGTGTGGATTGTTCGGCTAAACATCAAATAGGTTCGGGTGTTTGTCAGCTTGCATTAGCAAATCATCAGGTACTAAAGCTGATAGAAAACTTGTCTATTGTCCCCGGCGCTAAATACTAACTAAACACACTCTATGTGGCTATAAGCCCTATAGTTTATTACTTTAGAGTTTATCGCCTGCTCATTTACGTTTGGGTAATGCAATAACAGTAGAGCGCAGCTGTCGGTTTTGGTAAGCTGCTGCCACTAAATTAGAGTTAAGGAATGCCATGAGTATTAAAGACGATTCAGTTGTGCAGTTCAACTACACATTGCGTGATGAGCAGGGCGAAGTTTTAGAAACTAACGAAGGGTTAGACCCAATTGCTTACTTACATGGCCATGACAACATGATGCCAGGGGTTGAAGATGCTTTAACGGGTAAAGATGTCGGCGCTAAGTTTTCAGTAACTTTACCTGCAAGTGAAACTTACGGTGAACGAAATGAAGATGCTGAACAGCGTGTTTCTGTAAAACATCTGCAAGGTGCAAGTGTGTGGAAGCCTGGCATGCGTGCGTTAATTAATACCGATCAAGGTCAACGCCAAGTAACCATCCTTAAAGTGGGTAAATTTATGGCAACGGTTGATGTAAACCATCCGTTAGCTGGCAGAGAGTTAACTTTTGATTTAGACGTTATCGATGTCCGCGACGCCACCAGTGAAGAGATTGCTCACGGCCACGCACACGGTAAAGGTGGTCACCACCACTAAGTTTTATTCAGTATTTATATACTGTTGATTAAGCCCAACGATGTTGGGCTTTTTAATTTTTAGCTGATTTTGTGTTAATTAAGAGTCTATAAAGCATGATTATCGCGTTTTCTGCAGGCAAAATTATTCTTACACCTTTTGAAGTTCAGGTGCGCCTTGATAATGGATGCCAGTTATATGCCATGGTTGATGATGTGAAGTGTCATGATGATGCGTTGATGTTAGTGGCAGATGCAGGCGCCGTTCGCTGGAATATAAAACTAGATACAAGCGAACAACTGCAAGAGATCAAACAAGAGCTAGGTATTGGGTAGAGCGTAAGCGGAAAGATGATTTTGATAAAGTTGTTCGGGGACAATTTTAGCAAGTTAAATTCTACCTTAAACGCTGGTTGCACTCAGTAAGTGTAGAATATTTATGTGCGTTATAAACGATCTCCTGTCTAAATGGATGCATTTCGAATATCTATAGCTAGGAGGTTCACTTGTACAATAATAGAGATAAAAATACATCACTTAGGGAGTCTAACTAATAGAATCCTTAAGATTTGTTCCTTTAGGAACGATGCGTGTGGGCTTAATCGTGTCATGGCTAAAGTAATTGTGCTGCTTAATATGTTCAAAATTAACCGTAGCTGCCACACCTGGTAGTTGATAGATGCCTTTATGTAACGATAAAGGTTTGGGTAATTGATAATGCGTTTTTATCTGTTTTAAAACGCTCAACGGACACAGCATCAAATCGAATCAATGTGGTAAATAATCTTAGATCTGCCTTGGTAAGCTTATTGCTTGTTAAATATTGCGCAGCTTTCAAACTTATCTAACACATCAAAAAGACTATCATACGCATCATGATACGCGGCTTATGTAGTTGCAAATCCCGCCCGATAAACGCCATTATTGATATTGGAGTATATAAACTCATTTAACTCATCAATTTGCTGCTGCAAATGGGGAGGATAAAGGTCGTGTTTACTTGTCGTTACAGAGTTAAACTCATTATTTAGCATACGAATAATTTCTGAATGCTCGTTGCTAACAATTGTCGCCGTATGTTTATCCCAAAGTACTGGAACGGAAGCCCTACCGTTATAATTTGCATCTGCAATCCAATATACTTGATAAAGATAATCTGCCTGATTTATTGGATCGCTAGTCGCTCACTCAATATGGCTAGCGAATGTACTTTGCTTTGAGCCTGCAAACTCCCGTCATTAGTTAGTATATGTGGTTCAATCACGGAAACAGTAACAGCGGATTTCATTCTATTTTTTATAACAGGATGAACACAGACTATCGAGATTTACTTACACTGGCCAGTGGGATAACTAGCAAACGACTGGTATGATCGTTCTATCAAAAAATATCTAAATAACAAGAGAAATACATGTCTGACTCTATGCTTGAACGTATAACTATTGAACCTAAAGTACCTGCTAAAGCCTGTGTAATTTGGTTGCACGGATTGGGAGATTCTGGTGCTGGCTTTGCGCCAGTTGTACCTGCATTAGGATTACAGGCCGATCATGCAATTCGTTTTGTTTTCCCTCATGCTCAAGAGCAACCGGTTACAATTAACGGCGGCTACGTAATGCGAGCGTGGTATGACATTAAAAGCATGGATCTACACGATCGGGCTGATATGGCTGGCGTAAAACAAAGCGAGCAACAAATTCTTAGGTTGATAGCGGAGCAGATTTCTAGCGGTATACCAAGTGAAAACATCGTCTTAGCAGGGTTTAGCCAAGGTGGGGTCATGAGTTTGTTTACGGCATTGAGGTTACAAAAAAAATTAGCTGGAATTATGGCTTTGTCTTGTTATTTACCAAGCGGCGACTCTTTGCCTGATGCGATTACTGATGTAAATCAAACCACGCCTATTTTACAGCACCACGGTGTCGATGATGAGGTCGTTCCGCTAAATGCTGGCCAAGTTGCCCACCAATTACTTAGCACTGTAGGTTTTAATTGTCAGTGGCAAGAATATAAGATGGGTCATTCAGTTGTTCCTGAACAGCTTCGCGATATTTCAACTTGGTTACAAACAGTGCTTGATCACGTTAAATAAATTAATTTGGTCATATTTTTGTATTTTAAGGGCGATATAAATCTTGTCGCCTCGTTCTGTTATTGAAACAATCTCCCGTAAAAAGCACTGTTAGCCAGCTTATTGTTTTTCCGCAACTTTAATTATTCCCCTTTGAACCCAACTTGCTTATATAGTGATTTAAAAATAAGCATTATTAATTATTGTTTGTTTATAAAGACACCGAATGGCATAAATTGTATATAAAAGAGTCGTTTAGATCACGATGTGTAATAAATGTGACACAATTTCTGCCTAAGCTTTGCTAAGATGTCGTCCAGCAAAAGGAAATGATGCTTTTTGCTAAACAATTAATAAAACGAATTATAAAAAATAATCAAGGGGTTGATTGTAATGAAAAAGACTTTACTGAAAGGATTAGTGGCTACAGCAGTTGTTAGTGCATTAACGGCATGTGGTGGCGATAATAAGGACGATTTTAAGCACGTTTCAGATGCTTGTGTGGCAGCTGGCGCTGATTGTACCTTTTTCACCGTAATCCATACTAACGATAACCACGGTCGTTTCTGGCAAAATAAAGATGGCGAATACGGTATGGCTGCACGTAAAACTGCAATCGACAGTATCCGTGATGAGGTTGAGCGTGCAGGTGGTGATACTATTTTGCTATCTGGTGGTGATATCAACACTGGTGTACCTGAATCAGATATGCAAGATGCTGTGCCTGACTTTATCGGTATGGGATTGTTGGGCTATGATGCTATGGCTGTGGGCAACCATGAATTTGATAACCCATTATCTGTACTTGATATGCAAGCAAACATCGCAAAATTCCCAATGCTTGCTGCAAACATCTATAAAAAAGATAGCGAAGGAAATCCAACTCAGGAACGTTACTTTGAACCGTACCGAGTGTTTGAAATTAACGGCCTAAAAGTCGCTATCATAGGTTTTACTACTGTTGATACCCCAAAAGTTGTTAGTCCTGATAACGTTGCAAGCTTGCATTTCACTGATCCTAAAGCTGAACTTCAAACTGTTATGGCAGAAATTGAAGCTAATGAAACAGTTGATATGGTCTTTGCTCTAACGCACATGGGTCATTACGCAAATGGTGAACACGGCACTGAAGCACCTGGCGACGTTAAGTTAGCTCGCTCTTTAGCTGGCACTCCATTTGACGGTAAACTCCAAGCCATTATTGGTGGCCACTCTCAAAATCCAGTTTGTATGGAAGGTGATGGCTATGCTGACTTCAAACCTGGTGACGAATGTAAGCCAGATGAGCAAAACGGTACTTTCATCATGCAAGCACATGAGTGGGGCAAGTATGTAGGCCGTGCTGACTTTGAATACATCAATGGTGAATTGTCGCTTGCAAGTTACAAGTTAATCCCTATCAATCTAAAAGAAGAAAATGAAAACGAAGAGCTTGTTTTCATTACTGAAGAGATTGAACAAGACCAACTAGTTATCGATGCGCTGCAACATTATCAAGATCTTGGCCAAGAGTTACTTGATGTGGATATCTCAAGCACTGACGGTAAGCTTGAAGGAGATCGTAATGTTGTTCGTGCAGAGCAAACTAACCTAGGTCAGTTATTAACTCGCGCATATGCTGATTGGGTTACTGCGAACTTCGACTCAACTGTTGATTTTGGTGTGATGAACTCTGGTGGTATTCGTGATTCAATTGCTGAAGGTACAATTTCTTACCGTGACGTGTTAACTGTTCAGCCATTTGCAAATGACGTGGCTTTTGTCACCATGACAGGTGCTGAAGTTCAAGATTACCTTGCAAACGTTGCCCTTAAAACCGGTGGTGGTATGGCTCAGTTACACCCAATGGAAATGAATGTTACTTGTGACGCTGTTGAGATTGACCCAGACGCAACTTCAGCAGATATCGTAGAGATTTTATCTCTAGGTGGACGCGACTTTAACCTAACCGATAACTACACTTTCTCATTGATTAACTTCAGTGCAAAAGGTGGCGATGATTACCCTGTAGTGACTGCTCACGCTAACTACATCGATACTCAACGTAGTGATGCATCAGTATTACGTGAATACTTCGAGAAAAACCCAAGCATTAAAGTGGCTGAATACGCGCCAGCTAATGGCGGCCACCCTAAGTTTTTCCGTGGTGGTTCGGAAGTTAAGAGTTGTGCTAAATAATTCGCTAAATTAGTTTAGCAATCATAGTAAGTAAGGTTAAATCATTCGGTATTAATCAAGTGATTTAACAACTAAAACTATGTTCTATAAAATCCAGTGCAGGCTATGTCTGTGCTGGATTTTTAGTTTTTACCTACCCTGCAGTCGAATGTATAACTCAGCTGAATTTTATCGGAATAAACAAATAATTTAATTTTCCCTTGAAAAGCTTAAAGCTCATCCATATATAGATGATAAGGTCGCTCAATGAGGACCTTACAAGATATCTAAATACTGTGCTTTCGGGGCAGGATTTAGAGAGGAAGTGTAATTACGCTTCAATAATGGTGCGATATCAGTCGGCCAACTTACTTTTAAATATATTGCTTAACACAAGGATATACCCATGAGAAATTATGACCTCACTCCACTATACCGCAGCGCAATTGGTTTTGACCGTTTAGCACAACTTGCAGAGCATGCGGCGTCTAATAAAGGTAATTCTGGTTACCCACCGTACAATATCGAACTAATTAATGAACATCGCTATCGTATTACGATGGCTGTTGCTGGCTTTTCTATGGAAGAGCTCGATATCACAAGCGAAGGTGACAAGTTATTAGTTAAGGGCACAAAAGCGGAAGAGAAAGAAGACCGTAAATACCTTTATCAAGGGATAGCAGAGCGTGGATTTGAGCGTACTTTCCAGCTAGCCGATTATGTAACTGTTATTGGTGCCAATTTAGAAAACGGCTTATTGAATATTGATCTTAAACGTGAGATCCCAGAAGCGATGAAACCAAGAAAAATAGAAATTGGTCGTTCACGCTTAATCGATGGTGAGTAAATCAAAGCGTGATGCTTAGATAACAACCCCACAGGTTGATAGAGAAGAATAAAAAAGGGAGCCAATGGCTCCCTTTTACAATTTCAATAATCGATTCAGTTACTGATTTAGCCGTTTAAGCTTTCATTGCTTTTTCACCGCGAGCAAGACCCACAACACCTGAACGTGAGATCTCCACAACTTTAGTAACATCCCCTAGAGCTGCAATACAAGCATCAAGCTTTTCAGTGGTACCTATGAGCTGCACGGTGTAAAGGCTTTGAGTTACGTCTACAATTTGACCGCGAAAAATATCGGCTAAGCGCTTAACTTCTTCACGATTTTCGCCGTGTGCTTTGACCTTAATTAACGCAAGCTCTCGTTCGATATGCGCAGACTCTGTGATGTTAGTGACTTTAAGAACATCAATGAGCTTATGCAGCTGTTTCTCTATTTGTTCTAACACATACTCGTCAGCATTAACTGTTACCGTTAAACGCGATAAAGTCATATCTTCGGTCGGTGCAACGGTTAATGTTTCAATGTTATATCCGCGTTGCGAAAATAGACCAACAACTCGTGATAGTGCACCGGGCTGGTTTTCAAGTAATACACATATAATCCGACGCATTAGCTTTTCTCCGTTTTGCTCAGCCACATTTCATTCATTGCGCCACCACGGATCTGCATTGGGTGAACGTGCTCAGTTTCATCTACGTGAATATCCATAAACACCAGCTTATCTTTCATATTGATGGCTTTTTTAAGGCCTTCTTCTAATTCTGCTGGGTTACTGATTGTCATTCCAACATGGCCATAGGCTTCAGATATTTTTGCAAAGTCGGGGACTGAATCCATATAGGATTGTGAATGACGGCCTGCATAAATCATATCTTGCCATTGCTTAACCATTCCTAAAAAATGATTGTTTAAGTTAATAATAATCACAGGAATATCATATTGCAGAGCCGTTGATAGTTCCTGAATATTCATTTGAATAGAGCCATCGCCGGTGACGCAAATAACAGTCTCTTCGGGCATAGCCAGTTTAACACCTAAGGCAGCAGGCAAACCAAAGCCCATGGTGCCGAGACCGCCAGAGTTTATCCAACGGCGGGGCTTATTAAACGGATAATAAAGTGCGGCAAACATTTGGTGTTGGCCCACATCAGATGCAACGTAAGCATCACCATTGGTTAGCTTATGAACTGCTTCAATGACTTGTTGTGGTTTGATTTTTTTATCATTGGTTGAGTATTTAAGACTATCAACGGCACGCCAAGTAGCGATATCGCTCCACCATTGATCGTTTGCAGCCGCATCCGTAATTTCGTAGTCGTTTGCTTCTATTTGCTTGAGCATATCATCTAAGATTTTTTCAGCAGAGCCTACTATTGGAATGTCTACTCGAATAGTTTTGGAGATCGAAGAAGGATCTATATCGATATGTAGAATTTTGGCATTCGGGCAATATTTTTCGACATTGTTGGTGGTGCGATCATCAAACCGTACCCCAATACCGAAAATTAAATCACTGTTGTGCATTGTCATATTGGCTTCATAGCAGCCATGCATGCCTAGCATTCCAACACTGTTTTTATGAGTGCCGGGGAATGCGCCTAAACCCATGAGCGTGCTAACCACAGGAATATGTAGTTTTTCAGATAAAGCGAGAATCTGTGCATCGCAAGCTGATATTACTGCGCCGCCACCAACATAAAGAACTGGCTTTTTAGCATTTAATAAAGCTTGTAAGCCACGACGAATCTGGCCTTTATGGCCCGATGTCGTTGGGTTATATGAACGCATGCTGATATCTTCTGGATATTGATAGTCATGCAAAATAGCAGGATTCATACAATCTTTAGGGATATCGATAACAACAGGGCCGGGACGGCCACTAGCTGCGATATAAAATGCTTTTTTAAGGATTGCTGGAATATCTTTAGGATCGGTGACTAAGAAACTATGTTTCACTACAGGTCGCGAAATACCAATCATATCGCACTCTTGAAACGCATCATTACCGATAAGGTTACTTGGGACTTGCCCTGAGATAACAACTAGCGGTATTGAATCCATATAAGCCGTTGCAATACCTGTGATGGTATTAGTGGCTCCAGGTCCAGACGTAACGAGTACAACACCGACTTCGCCGGTTGCACGCGCATACCCATCGGCCATATGGACTGCAGCTTGTTCATGGCGAACTAGAATATGTTCAATATTAGACTTTTCATGTAGGGCATCGTAGATATCCAGCACTGAGCCGCCTGGATAACCAAAAATATGTTTTACACCCTCATCAATAAGAGAACGGACGACCATGCTGGCGCCTGATAGCTTCTCCATAGTATTTCCTCATAAGTTACCGCGACGTATGCAGTATCTTGATACAGCGACGGTAATCGCTCTAATAATTAAGCTAAGACGGTAATCTTCGCTCACGAAATGCCAGAATAATCTTAGGAAAAATTATCGTTTGCAAAATATTGCTAGGCAAACATTCAATATGAATGTATTTTCATCATATAAAACCCAAAAGTTATTTCAAGCGATTTTAGACAAAAACTGTTCTGGTTGAAGAATATTCATTATTGAATAGGGAATAGTATATAAAAGCAGCGACAACGGTTCGGAGAACTCTGTGAATTTGGCCGATTCAGGTATTGGGGATTAAACCACTAAGCATCAGTGACTTAATGCTTAGCGGCTGGTTGCTGTCGATTATGAGTGCAGAGATTGCTTGCTTTGCTCGATGCAAAGCTCATGAGCTTATAATGATTAAGGAGCAATACTGCTTAATTGGTAATTTAGCATGTAATGTTACTCTTCGATAATCACAGCCGCTGGTTCATGCCGACTCATGAATTGACATAAACCCACGAGTATTACTGCCGACAACATTAGTGCCGAAAATGGTACCGCTGTACCAGTATAAAATAGCGCCAATAACGGACCTGCTAATGCACCAAATCCAAAGCGTAATGTACCGATAACGGCAGTTGCAGTACCGGTTTCTTTTTGAAACTTCATTAATACAATGGCGTCAGCATTTACCGACATGACTCCTAAACAAGCCATTAGTGGAAGTAACATGGCAACCGTAAACATGTAGTTGAGGCTTAATAGATTAACGGTTAACAGCGCAATACCGGCAATGGCACCAAAAAAGGTTGCTACCTTTAACATGCGTTTGGAGCCATAGCGACCAACAATCCGACTATTAACAACGTTTGCGAGCATTAATGCGCCGACGTTAGTACTAAATAGTATGGCAAAAAGTGATTTATCTAAACCGAATACTTCCATATACACAAATGGTGAAGCGGTTAGATAACAAAAGAAAGCAAAAGAAGTTAACACACCACTGGCAATGTTTAGCTTCACGCCTTTTTTGGTAAACACTGTGGCATAAGCACCAAAAAATGTTTGAGTACTGCGATTACTATTGTCTTTATCGCTCGGCATTTTAAGTTTAAGGCTGACCAAAAGTAATAATACAAACGCATAGAAAGCCAAAATAAAGAAGATTAAATGCCAGTCACCTAGCTCTAGGATTAGACTACCGATACTTGGGGCAATTAAAGGTGCCAACATCATAATCAGACTAACGTAAGACATACCTTTTGCGGTATTTTTACCGTAAAGTTCCTTGATATACCCTGGTACGACAACAGTTGCTGCTGCGCCGATAAATGCCTGAATAAATCTGATTGCTAAGAAGCTCTCTATTGTGGTGACAAAAGCTAAGCTTAAACTTGTGAACATAAAACCGCTAAGGCCGATTAGCACTAACCTTTTTCGTCCAAATCTATCGGCTAGAGGACCGAAGCACAGCATACCTAATGCGTAACCGCCTAAATATAAACTTAGCGATTGTTGCACTAAAGTAATATCGGTATTGAAGCTCGTAGCTAGGGTTGCCATTGCGGGTAGATACATATCAATGGCAAGGGGAGTGATAGCCACAATTGCAGACAGCATTGGGATCAGGAGGGCGAGGCTGGCACCAAAAGGATATTTCTGCTTGCTTTGACTATTGGGAGAATTGTTCAACGGTACCTCAACGACTAAATACTGCGACTTTTTGTAGCAATGGTGATTTAATTTGTGATTGTTACAGACGAATATTTGCGGTTATAGCAACTATATTTGCAGATAAGGTCAAATAAGCGTTTAACGGTGTTAATGCTAGATCTGTTGGTGCTTACATTGCCGACTAAACGAGGTAATGCTCTATTTAGTGAATGAAAGGAACACTGTAAATGTATTGATTATTTTCAGTGTCAGATGCAAATATATTAGCGTTTTAAACAAAATTATCAATCTTAAATCCGCGTTATTTTTAACCTATTGATGAGCAATTTGTAAGTAAAAGCGTTGGAGAGTTTAAAACGTCGAAGTGAGCCCAGAATCGGTGCTAGAGTTTTTATTCTAATTTTTGTTCATTAGTTACAACGTATTCAGGTCATATATTTTCTATTTCGAACAGCTTTGTAGCGGTCGAATCTCTCATAGACTGATTCGCTTACATTGCAAAAAAGTGAGAATCGAAGCTGTGATATTGCAGGTAAAATTTATGTACCAGTATTACGAGATTTTACGTAGCAGAGTTAGACCTATAAAGTAAAAAACTCCGCTACGCTGTAACGGAGTTTTTATTGAGTGCTTTTAAATATCATCACATTGGCAAAATGCGATTGATTTTATCTATAAAAATTAAAAGCCGCGTGGCAGTTGGCCTTTACCTGCAAGCTTTTCACGCCAAAGTTCTTTAGGTGTTTTACCTGCTTGATTACCACTGCTTTTAGCAACAGGAGCAGCTTTCTTAGCTGGCGCCTTTTTTGCTGCAGGTTTAGCCGCAACCGCTTTTTTCTCAGTTTTAGCTTCAACAGGCGTAGTTTCACCGCCAACTTCCGCTAACATCGCTTCTAAATCACTAAAGCGTAAAGACTTACCGCCATCGATTTTGTACCAGCTACCTTTCTGTTCAACTTTAACAGCTTGGCCATCACGCGCAGTAAGCGCTGCCTCAAGAGTGCTGATAACTTCTTCTTTGGTCAGTTTTGACATAATAATAACCTGTTTATTTTTGTGTGTACTTAAAGGTTTGAACTGATTTTATCGTTTAATGTACCGTAAAGTCCAATTTTAGGCGTATTTGACTGTATTTCTATGATGTTTTTAACCTTTTTAAGTAATTTGCGAGGAAAAAAACATCGATTGTTAATAACAGTAGCAAAATCCAAAGCTGGTGACTTAACTGTCTATTTACACTAACAATAGGTTAAAATACGTTTTTTGCTATTCTCGGTGGATTTATGACTCGGACCGAATTAGGCCAATATTTGGCAAATTTTTTACAACTCTCTAATTTCAAAGACTATGCGCCCAATGGCTTACAAGTTGAAGGTAAGGAAGAAATTAATACCATAGTGACAGGCGTTACAGCATGTCAGGCATTGATTGATGCTGCCATAGAGTTAAACGCTGACGCAATTTTAGTGCATCATGGCTTTTTCTGGAAAAGTGAGCCTGAAATCATTGTTGGTATGAAGCAAAAACGCATTAAGGCTTTATTAGTTAATGATATTAATTTGATGGGTTATCACTTGCCATTAGATGCTCACCCAGTTGTAGGCAACAATGCGCAGTTAGCAAAAGTGCTGGATATTGTAGAAGCTGAAGTGATTGAAGGTGTTGCTCAAGGTTTAATTTGGCAAGGTAAACTTGCTCATCCGTTAAAAGCTAAAGCTTTTAATGAATTTATTTCGCAAAAACTTAATCGAAATTGCCAACATTTAGGTGATGAAAATGCACTGGTCTCGACTGTTGCCTGGTGTACTGGTGGCGCACAGGATTATATTGATGTAGCTGCCAGTATGGGAATTGATGCTTTTATCAGTGGTGAAGTGTCTGAGCGTACATATCACTGTGCGGTTGAGCAGGGGATCCAATATTATGCAGCGGGTCATCACGCCACTGAGCTATATGGTATTCAAGCATTAGGTGAGCACTTGGCTGATAAATTTGGTGTAGAGCATCACTTTGTCGACATCGTTAACCCTGTTTAATTAGCCACTATGTGACTATGTCGAAGCAATGACCAAAATTAATAATTGTTTCAGTAATAAAAAAGCCGCTTAAATAGCGGCTTTTTTGTTTAATGTATTAAGTAAAAGGGCTTACTTCACTTTCATACCTGGCTGAGCACCTTCGTGCGGCTCCATGATCCAAAGATCTTTACCGCCAGGGCCTGCTGCCAATACCATACCTTCAGATACACCGAAACGCATTTGACGTGGCGCAAGGTTAGCGACCATAACGGTTAGCTTGCCTTCTAGATCTTCTGGCGCGTAAGCAGACTTAATACCTGCGAATACTTGCTTAGTTTCGCCGCCTAAATCTAGCTCAAGACGTAATAGCTTGTTGGCTTCTTTAACGTGTTCAGCTTTGGCGATACGTGCAATGCGCAGATCAATCTTAGCAAAATCATCAAAGCTGATCTCATCGCTAATAGGATCTTGCTCAAGCGGGCTCTTAACCTCAGCTTTAACTTCAGGCTCTGCTGTTACTTGCAAGTTTTCTGTTGATGCTTCGATAATGGCTTCAATGCTCTTCATTTCAACACGCTGCATTAATGCTTTAAACTTAGCTATCTCGTGGCCAGCCAGATCAACGTCTAGGTTGTCCCACTTAAGCTCCATTTGTAAGAAGGCTTCAACATCTTGCGCAAGCTTTGGTAATACAGGCTTTAGATAAGTCACTAATATACGGAATAAGTTAAGTGCATTACTACAAACCTGATGCGCTTCTTCTTGCTTGTCATCTTCTTTGATTAACTGCCAAGGCGCCGAATCTGCAACATATGCGTTAGCAATGTCTGCTAGCGTCATAATTTCACGCATAGCTTTGCCGTATTCACGGGTCTCATAGAAGTTAGCAATGCTTTCTTGTTTCGCTAAGAAGCTTGTTGTCAGGCTAGTGTCGTTAATCTTCGCTAGTTTGCCGTTAAAACGCTTGCTGATAAAGCCTGCTGTGCGTGATGCCAAGTTGACTAGTTTACCAACTAAATCGGAGTTAACGCGTTGCGCGAAATCTTCAAGGTTTAAATCAAGGTCGTCAATTCTGCTGCTAAGTTTAGCGGCGTAGTAATAACGAAGATACTCAGGATCTAAGTTATCAAGGTAGGTACGCGCTTTAATAAAGGTGCCTTTAGACTTTGACATCTTAGCGCCATTAACAGTGACATAGCCGTGCGCATAAACACTAGTAGGCTTACGTAGACCTGCCCCTTCAAGCATTGCTGGCCAGAACAGACTGTGGAAATAAACAATGTCCTTTCCGATGAAGTGGTAAACTTCAGCTGTTGAATCTTTGGCCCAGAAATCCTCAAAATTTAGGTCGTCGCGCTTGTCACAAAGGTTTTTAAATGAACCCATGTAGCCGATAGGGGCGTCTAGCCAAACGTAGAAAAACTTGCCCGGTGCATCTGGAATTTCAAAACCAAAGTAAGGCGCATCACGAGAGATATCCCACTGCTGCAAACCTTGCTCAAACCATTCACCTAGCTTGTTAGCCATTTCTTGTTGTAATGAACCAGAGTTGATCCACTCTTTCAACATGCCTTCAAAAGCTGGCAGATCAAAGAAGAAATGCTCAGTATCTTTCATTATTGGCGTAGCACCAGATACGGCAGACTTAGGATTGATCAAATCTGTTGTACTGTACGTCGCGCCGCAGTTATCACAGTTATCGCCATATTGATCTTCAGACTTACAGCGTGGGCAAGTACCTTTAACAAAACGGTCTGGCAGGAACATTGACTTTTCTGGGTCAAATAGCTGCGAGATAGTTTTAGTTTTGATATAACCATTGTCGCGCAGCTTGATATAGATGTCGCTAGCAAGTTGACGGTTTTCATCGCTGTGAGTGCTGTGGAAGTTGTCAAACTGAATATTGAAGTCAGCAAAGTCTTTCTCGTGTTCAGTTTGAACTTGAGCGATCATTTCTTCAGGAGTAATTCCCAACTGCTGTGCTTTAAGCATGATTGGCGTGCCGTGAGCATCGTCAGCACAGATATAATGACATTCATGTCCACGAAGCTTTTGAAAACGTGACCAGATATCGGTTTGAATATACTCCAACATATGACCTAAATGGATAGGACCATTTGCATATGGAAGGGCACTTGTGACTAGGATTTTACGTTGTGAATTTGCCATCTTTTCTCAAAATCGCTGGGAACCAAATTGGAATGGCATAGATACTAACCGATCCTATGCATAGTTTCATCAAAAGCTCGCACAAGTGGATTAAATCTAGACTAATGTTTGCCAGAATATCTGGTACAATTGCGCAAATCTTATTTAGGGGGTCTGCATTTTGTCTTCAACACATCCAAATTATCATCTTGATGATGCTCTACTCAGCCAAGTACTAGCAATTCTTGATACGTTTCAAGACACGTATCTGAACAAAAGTTTGCTTAGCGCGGGCATGGTTACAAAACTTGCTATCGAAGGCAAGCGACTGCAGCTAGGGTTATGCTACTCATACCCGTGTCAAACTCAGTATCGCGACATCGTAATGGCAGTGACCAAAGAGCTAGCGGTATTGGATGCGATTGATGAAGTAGAATGTGAAATCGATTTCCAACCTGAAACAGTATCGGCTATCAGCGCCGTTGAGCCACTGCCAAATATCAAGCAAGTCATTGCAGTTGCTTCAGGTAAAGGTGGTGTGGGTAAATCTACAACTGCAGTAAACCTAGCGCTAGCATTAGCAGCAGAAGGCGCTAGTGTAGGTATATTAGATGCCGACATTTATGGTCCATCAATCCCTATGATGTTGGGTGTTGAAGATTTCAAGCCGGTATCACCAGATGGCAAGATCATGACCTTTGCTCCGGCACACGGTATTGCAGCACAGTCGATAGGCTTTATGCTAGATGGCGATCAAGCTGCAGTATGGCGCGGCCCAATGGCGGCAGGTGCGCTAGTACAACTACTTACCGAAACTGAGTGGCCAGAACTGGATTACTTAGTGATTGATATGCCACCAGGAACTGGTGATATCCAGCTTACTTTGTCGCAAAAAGTGCCAGTAAGTGGTGCCGTAATCGTTACAACACCGCAAGATATTGCGTTGGCTGACGCTAAAAAAGGCGTGAGCATGTTCCAAAAAGTTAACATTCCTGTATTGGGTATTGTTGAAAACATGAGTTTCCACTTATGTCCTGAGTGTGGTCATAAAGATCATCCGTTTGGCGCAGAAGGTGGCCAGAAAATGGCGACTCGCTATAACGTTCCGCTACTGGGGCAATTACCGCTACAGCTTAATATCCGTGAAGATGTAGATAAAGGTACACCTACTGTTGTGGCTGACGAATCAAGTCAAGTCGCTGGTATTTATCGTGAAATCGCTAGAAAGGTCGGGGCACAGCTTGCGTTATGTCAAGCACAGCCTAAAGTATCAATTAGCATGTCTGATGACGAATAAGGTCTATTTAAATGAATTCTAAAGATTGTGTTGTAATTGGTATTGCTGGCGCGTCAGCATCGGGTAAAAGTTTAATCGCAAAAACGATTTATGAAGAGCTTTGCCGTGATTTAGGTACAGACCAAATTGGTGTGATTGCAGAAGATGCTTATTACCGTGACCAAGGTCATTTGTCTATGGACCAGCGTGTACTTACAAATTACGACCATCCAAAGGCTTTGGACCACGAGTTATTGTGCAGCCACCTACGTGAGTTAAAAGCCGGCAATGCAGTTGATGTGCCTGTATATAGTTATAACGAACATACCCGTACAGATGAGAAAGTAACACTAACTCCTAAGAAAGTGATTATTTTAGAAGGGATCTTGCTACTGACAGATCCAGCTCTTCGTAAAGAGATGGATGCGTCAGTATTTATGGATACTCCGCTAGATATCTGCTTTATGCGTCGTTTATCTCGCGATGTAGCTGAGCGCGGCAGAACAATGGAATCAGTGATGGTGCAGTATACCGAGACGGTACGCCCTATGTTCCTTCAGTTCATTGAACCATCTAAACAATACGCTGATATCATCGTGCCACGCGGTGGCAAAAACCGTATTGCTACAGATATCTTGAAAGCACGTATTCAGCATTTATTAGCGAAATAGCGCTATTAAATGAGGCATAGGGGACAAACTGCAATTAAGGGGTTAGGGAATACAGTTATTGCTGGCAGCTTTTATGGTGTCGGGGCTATTCAGGCGCCTTGGCTAAAACCTAAGCTGGCATGTGATAAAGCTGTTGACGCTGGATTGACTCAATTATGTCAGATTGCTAATTTGTTATTTCAAGCTAGTGTTCCTTATATTTATTCGAGCTCTTTAATTGATGTAAGACCCTGTGAGCTAATCACAGCCATTCGCCAAATGAATGCTGCTGAACAAAAGCATTCATTTGCGGATTTTGAGCCACTCAGACTTGCTATTGTGCGAAATTATGTGGCATTACCCGTTGATATCGTGCGTTGGCGAGATAGCCTATTCAGCAAGGAGCATTAATGGCGCAAGTTTGGGTAAATGGAGAAATCGATATAGGCGTCAGCCCTTTAGATAGAGGGCTAGCCTATGGCGACGGTTTATTCGCAACAATGCGTGTAAACCAAGGTCATATTTTATTTCTTGATGAACATATGGAGCGTCTTACTCAAGGCGCTTTTCGTTTAGGTTTTAGCTGGACACCTTCTGCTGCTCTTTACTCGCATTTAACCTCTTTAGCTCAGGCTAATCCACAGTCGTGCATTAAGTTAATCTTGTCGCGAGGCGTTGGAGGTAGAGGCTATGGTGTCGAGCTTAATCGAGTTAACCAAGCCTTTACTCAGTATGATTTATCTAGTGCAGAAAAATCAGGCTCTAAGCATGAAACTACAAGCAATAACTCACTGGATGTCACCGAAGTTATTTCATTAAGTGTATTACCTGAACACTACCAAACTTGGCAACAACAAGGCATTTGTCTTGCGCGTTCAGAAGTCCTATTAGGTAAACAGCCAAAACTTGCAGGTATAAAGCACTGTAATCGATTAGAACAAGTATTAATTAAGTCGGCCGTACTACCCCATGGTTACCAGGATTGGTTGGTGCTTGATTCAAGTAACAATATGATTGAATCATCGATGGCAAATATCTTTTTTGTTATCGAGGATAAGATTGTGACACCAAGAATAAGCCATGCAGGTGTGGCTGGTATGATGCGTGAACAATTGATTTATCAACTTTTAGGCAGAGGTTTTAAGGTAGAAATAACAGATATTGATTACGATAAGTTAAGCTCGGTGAAGCATGCTTTTATCAGTAACAGTCTTTTTGGATTAGTTGATGTAGTCGCTATCGATAGATTTACCTTCGAACGTGCGGTTTGGACATCAAGTTTAAGAGAACAGCTCAGTCTGACATTATGAAAAAAATTATAATAAGCCTATTTGCAAGTCTATTTACCTTATTAACCATTGGCGCAATGTCGCTTTATTGGGGTTATCAAATGCTGTTGGATTATGGTCAGCAGCCAATCAATGTGACCGAAGCACAAGAGCTAACCGTTAAACGAGGAACGACATTTAATCAGTTTATTTCTGTTTTAGAATCTACCGATCTTATTAAAGACGGTTGGAAACTAAAGTGGTTGGTTCGTTTAAAGCCTGAACTTGCCCATATCCGTTCCGGTTTATATGAGATTACACCGAGCGATAACATTGACAGCCTTTTAGCTAAAATCGTCGGCGGTAAAGAGAAATCGTTTGGCGTCACATTGCTAGAAGGCCAGACCGTCAAGGAGTGGCGCCAGGTATTAGCGACGCAAGATAAGCTGGTTATGCAAGCAGACGTGTTTCAACAAATCTTGCTAGATAATGGCGATGACAGTGGCTTGCCTGAAGGCAAGTTTTTTCCTGACACTTATCATTACCCCGCTGGTAGCAGCGAAAAGGCGCTGCTGAATAAAAGCTATCTAAAAATGCAGCAGGAACTTGAGCAAGCATGGCAAGGGCGTCAAGCTAACTTACCGTTAAAGTCTGCCTATGAGTTGCTTATCTTAGCGTCCATTATTGAGAAAGAGACCGGTAAAGCGAGCGAGCGTCCATGGATTGCGGCTGTCTTTGTTAATCGTTTGCGTAAAGGCATGCGTCTGCAAACTGATCCCACGGTAATTTACGGCATGGGTGACAGGTATAACGGCAATATTACTCGTAAAGATCTGCGTGAAACGACCGCATTTAATACTTACAGAATTAATGGTCTACCACCAACACCGATAGCAGCGCCAAGCTTAGCGGCAATAAAAGCTGCAGCGCATCCTGCCGATGTTGATTACTTCTATTTCGTATCGCGAAATGATGGTAGCCATGTATTTTCAAAAACACTGACCGAACATAACCGTGCAGTGAACAAATATCAGAGAAACCGATGAAAACACCAAGCGAACACTCGGCCAAGTTTATTGTCATTGAAGGACTTGAGGGCGCCGGCAAATCTAGTGCTATTGCACTAGTGAGAGATTTTATAGAAAAGCATACTGGTCAAGCTCCTATTTGTACTCGTGAGCCTGGCGGTACGCCTTTGGCGGAGCAGATGCGTGATTTAGTCAAAGTGGCAAATGAAACCGATCCATTATGTGATGAAGCCGAATGCTTGCTTTTCTATGCAGCTAGAGCGCAATTGGTTGCCAATGTGATTAAACCTGCACTTGCGAAAGGTGAGTGGGTTTTAGGTGATAGGCATAATTTGTCTTCGCTAGCATATCAGGGCGGAGGTAGAGGGCTTATGCCTCTAGTTTCAGCAATTAGTGATGCAACCTTAAAAGGTTTTAAACCTGATCTGACTTTGTATTTAGATATCGACCCTAAGCAAGGTTTAGAGCGCGCTGCACGTCGCGGCGAGCTAGATCGTATTGAGCAGCAAGAAATTGAATTCTTCGATCGCGCACGAGCAACGTTTTTAGCCTACGCAAATGCAGATGATTCAATAAAAATTATCGATGCGAGCCAGAGCATGTCTGAAGTACATAAAGATATCATTGCACTGTTACAAGAGCAGAGCTGGTAATATGGCCCAGCTTCCTTGGTTACACCAGCCTTTAGAGGCTTTTTGTTCCCTGTTAAAGACTAAACGTATAGGCCATGCTTACCTTGTGGCTATGGACATGGGTTATGGTGGTGAGCAATTAACACTAGCGCTTGCTAAATCATCATTATGTACTGCGGTTGGCTATGCTGGGAGCTGTGGATTTTGTAAATCATGTCAGCTTGTTGAAGCCAATAATCACCCCGACTTATATCGAGTTGAAGCTGATGGTGCACAGATCAAAGTGGATCAAATCCGTAGCCTTTGCCAAAAGCTAACCACTACGCCCCAGCAAGGTGGTCGCCGTGTTGCATTTATTTTAAATAGTGAGCGCTTAAATCAGGCGTCTGCTAATGCATTACTTAAAACACTGGAAGAGCCAGGTAAAGACACAATATTGTTTCTACAGGCTAATTCACCGAGTCGATTATTATCAACGATCAGTAGTCGTTGTCAAAGACTACATTTAGAAATTCCCGCTAAATCAGTAGTTAGGCAGTGGTTGCATCAAGAGTTGCAAATTAGTGAGGATGTTACTTGGTGCTTACCAGTAGTTGGTGGACCTTTAGCAGTCATTGAGGCCGTTGAAAGCGGGCGAGAGCAGGTGCTCGTATCTTACCGAAAAGCTTGGTTGCAAAGTTTGTCGTCTGGGCTGCTGTGTGATAGTTTAATAAATGTTAATGAAAAGCAAGTTTCTGATGCACTTAAAGTTTTATATCTAGTCGTGCATAGGATCTTGGTGAAAAAACAAGAAGTGGACCCTTTGACTCGAGTGGCATTAGCCAACTTTGCAGGCAAAATCATGCAAGTCGAAACACGCTTATCAGTAATGCCAACTGTTAATTCGTTAGCATTATTTGAAGGGTTAACCATTGAATATCGCCAGCTAATGAGCCAATAAACTCTATGAGTAATCTTGTCGTTAAATTTGAATCTTTACAGCAGCTTTATCGTGCCTATATGCCTTTTATCAAGCCTATGGGAATGTTTGTTACAAGCGCAGAAAGCTTTAATCTTGGACAAGAAATAAATGTGTCTTACTTATTGCCAAATAGCAGTGAAAGGCATGAATTTACCGGTTCTGTAGTTTGGATTAACCCTATGGGCGCGTCTGGCGGCCGTCCTGCAGGTATTGGAGTTAAAGTGTTGACCGATCCAGACTTTCATAAACACCATATTGAACAGATGCTTTCACATGAGCTTGCCTCCGGGGATTTGACCTGCACTATGTAGCTGGGTAGACTTGCAGTCCTTTTTGCTGTTTGTTGGGTTTTCTCAGTGCTTATCGATTCACATTGTCATTTAGACCGTCTTAAAACCGCGCCAGATCAGGCCTCACTTCAAGAAATTATTGCTGCTGCTAAAGCACGTGATATTGCATATTTTTTATGTGTAAACGTTCGTCAGCAAGGATTTGCTGATATGAAGCAGAAAATGGCGCCATTCAATGAAGTCTTTTTATCTGCGGGAGTACACCCTTTAGATGTCCAAGACGGTCTTAATATTGAAGAAGTTGAACAGTTTGCTCGTGATGAGAAAGTTATCGCGATTGGCGAAACGGGTCTTGATTATTTTTATGCGAAGGAAACTAAAGCATTACAACAGCAATGTTTTGAGCAGCAGATAGATCTGGCTGTTAAAGTGAAAAAGCCATTAATCATCCATACTCGTGACGCGCGAGAAGATACGATTAACTTTTTAAAGCGTGGTAATGCGGAAAGTGTTGGTGGTGTATTGCATTGCTTCACGGAAAGCTGGGAAATGGCCAAAGAAGCGCTCGATCTTGGTTTTTATATCTCAGTGTCAGGAATCGTCACATTTAAGAACGCCGGCGATTTACGCAACGTGATCAGAAAAGTTCCTAAGGATCGTCTACTCGTTGAAACAGACTCACCGTATTTAGCACCTGTACCGCATCGTGGTAAGGAAAATCAACCGGCTTTTGTGCGTGATGTAGCAGAGTTTGTTGCTGAGTTACGAGGAGAAAAGTACCCAGAACTTGCACAGTACACGACTGAGAATTTTTTCAACTTATTTAAAGATGCGGCTCGTTTAACGGGTCGTTAGTACTTGCTAGAGCCAAATTAGAGACAAAAAAAGACCCAAAACTATTCCAATTGTTCTGGGTCTAGGGGAATGGCTCACTAGGAGCCGTGCGCTACTGTTGATACCGCATAGGTAAAATTTTACAGCTGCTTAGTTCGGTAATCTTTAGTTATTCTGAGCAGCTAGTCTTAAACTGATGTTATACAGTGTAGACCAGCTTTTTTATTTGTGGGTGGTTATTTTTGTGTCAACATCATCCAAATGTAACTTTTTATGTATTTATGCACTAAAGTTTTATAGGTAAAGGGCTATCTTATCTTTAACTAAGTCTCTAGGGAGGTTGTTTTTTAATTTATTACCTAAGTGCTTTGCAACCCCAAGTGGATTCGCTGCATAACTGACAATTACTTCACCCTGTGGTTTTACTCTTTCAGCAAGGCTAATATCACGTCCCATCAAAAACTCTTTTGCCTGCTCATCGCTAAGTTCTATTTGGGTTGGAGACGATAAAGCTAAGATCGCTTCGTGGCGAACTTTATAGCCTTTTTTCAATGCATCCGCGAGTTTGATCCCAATCCGTTGGAAGCGCATTTTTCCAATAAGCGGCAATACAGCTTGAGGGAATAACCAAAACTCGAGATCTCGCTCCATTATCTGCGCATCATCAGGTATATCGATATTGAAAGTCTCTTTAAAATACAGCACAAGTTCTGCAACTTGTTTTGCTTTCGCGGCAGTAAATGGGAAGTTCTTTTGTTTTCTTGGTTCATCTTGTTGGCGTTCAACCTTTGAAACCTTGTTTATTTTTGCGACAAAAAAACCTTCACTATCATAAATTTGTGGCCAAACGTGTAAGAACCCCTCTTTTGTACAGGCCTTTTCTGCATTGGGGAATAGCTTCTCTAAACTAGCAAACTCTACAGCATTACCGAAAGTTGTTTTTAAGTGGTTACAGACGTCTTGGTTTTCTTGGCGACTTAGTGCACAAGTTGAATAAACCATGTTTCCGCCAACCTTTAATGCTAAAAATGCCGATTCAATCAATGCTTTCTGGGTTGCAACTATGCCTTTATTCTCATTGTTATCCCAATTTTTCAGTGCGTCAGGGTCTTTGCGGATAGTACCTTCACCACTACAAGGTGCATCTAACAAAATTGAATCAAAGGTTTCAAAAAGATATTCACCAAACACTCTTGCATCGAAGTGAGTAAGAGCGCAGTTTGCGACACCCATTCTGGCTATATTGGCATGGAGTACTTTGACACGGCTAGCAGAATATTCATTAGCCACTAACAAACCTTTGTTTTGCATTAGCCCTGCAATTTGAGTTGTTTTAGAGCCAGGGGCTGATGCCATATCAAGTACTACAGTATCTGTTTGTACTTTTATATTTTGGCTATTTTCATTTTTAAACAATGCGGTTGGCGGCAGCATCGAACTCGCTTCTTGGATGTAAAACAAGCCTTGCAAGTGCTCTATCGTGTTGCCAAGTTGAATCTTCTGGCTATTGGTGATCCAAAAACCTTCTGCACACCAAGGTATAGAGTCAAACTGCCAACCTTTTGGTGTCATTAGTTCGATAAAATCAGTGACGCTAATTTTTAAAGTATTCACCCGAATAGAAAGACGCAGTGGCTGATTGCTATAAGCAATAAAGTCTTCCATAGAAAGGTGATCTGGGAGTTCGCGTTCGATACTGTCGATAAAATTCTGATTAAAATGAGCCATATGTCGAAGATAATGCGGTAAAGTATCAGGATTATAACAGATTAAAAGAGATTAACTGCGTGCTAAATAAGATCTGGTTTGGCTTTTTTGCTACCGCATTAGTGGCGATATTGGCCCAAGTGCTGACAGGCCATACCGAAGTGCTTTCATCAAGCGTTAGTGCAATTTTTTCGAGCTCTAAACTAGCGGCTGAGATTGCACTTGGTTTAGTGGGAGTTCTTTCTTTGTGGATGGGCTTAATGCGAGTTGGGGAAAAAGCTGGTGTCGTTGCTTTATTTTCAAGATTGTTTGAACCGTTATTATCTAAATTAATGCCTGAAGTACCAAGAGGCCATCCCGCATACGGTAGTGTGACCATGAATCTAACTGCAAATATGTTGGGGTTAGATAATGCTGCGACGCCCTTAGGGCTAAAAGCAATGCAAGATCTACAAACGTTAAACCCAAATAAACACGTAGCAACTAATGCGCAGATCTTATTTTTAGTGCTTAACACCTCTTCGATAACTTTAGTCCCTGTCACGGTGTTTTTATATCGCGCTCAACAAGGTGCAGCAGCACCAGCAGATATCTTTTTACCTATATTGTTAGCGACAACAGCATCAACTTTGGCTGGGCTAACGATAGTTGCACTCGTGCAACGGTTATCACTATTTAACGCTGTAGTTTTGGGCTATGCCGGCGTTATATTATCTTCGATTATTGGCCTGGTCTTTTATCTCAGTACTCTCACTGTGACCGTAATAGGCGAGGTGAGTACCGCACTCGGTAACGGGATCTTGCTGCTGCTTATCTTTAGTTTTGTTTTAGTTGCAGGCGTTCGTAAAGTGGCCGTTTATGATGAGTTTATTGAAGGGGCTAAGGAGGGCTTTTCACAATCAATTAAACTCATTCCGTATTTATTGGCAATGCTGTTAGCTATAGCATTATTAAGAGCATCAGGTGCTTTAGATTATTTACTGCAATTGATCGCTAGCGTGGTTGCTGTAGCAGGTGGTGATGTGCGTTTTGTAGATGCTATGCCTACCGCGATTATGAAACCTTTTAGTGGTTCAGGCGCACGAGCTATGATGTTAGAAACCATGCAACACTATGGGGTAGATTCTTTTGCCGGCCGATTAGCAGCCATATTGCAAGGTAGTACAGAAACCACATTTTATGTATTGGCGGTATATTTTGGTGCGGTTGGGATCCGTAATGGACGTCACGCATTGGCTTGTGGTTTATTTGCGGACTTAGCGGGAATTATTGCTGCAATACTTGTTTGTTATCAATTCTATGGTTAATCGCCTGCACTTGGTAATTGTCAATTAACATTGCTCTATAACGTCAACTGCTTGAATTTCGAACACAATACGAGGCTTCCTAAGGTACGCGAATTATTTGAATGGTTATATTCATGACTGATATGGGATTAGTGGATAATTTACCGTTTTAGAAAGGCACATAAAAAACGAGGCATTTGCCTCGTTTTTTATGTTTTGATTAACAGCCGTTTTAACTGGAACTCATTAGTTTTGACTTGTTTGTATAGGAGACCAATTCAACCAAGCAGGATCGATTTCACTATTTAATATAAAAGTCTGCTTGCTAGTAAGCTCATTGGTTGAAGTGGTTGTCGCTTGTGTTGCTACTGCAATCCCGCCTGCTAATATAGTTTCTAAAGAGCCTGTTTCTATCTGCGCTCCAGAGAAAATTCCGACGTCGACCTTCACTCCTGAAAGATCCCAAAACACGCTAGTCTGATTGATTAGATGCTTATATTTATTTTCTACATGAGCTTGCATCAACACTCCTGTACCTTGCTGTGATAGCTCGTATGCATCAACTTGACCGATTTTTATACCTCTAAAAAATATTCCTGTACCGGACTTTATTGAGCCTAGTGAGCTATCTGATAAAGTAAATCTCAGTTCATTTGCTTGGGTATAAACAGGCTTTTCAATCGTACCGATAAACTCTGATGAAGTTGTTACACTATGTCCTGGGTAGACTTCTATGTAAGGGCCGCTAATTAAGGTCTCTGGTGCAGTTATTCCCGCAAGCGAGATATCGGCAGTAACAACAGAGTATGCTGCATCTTGTTGGACAAAATTAGCTGCGTACTCCCCATATAAGTATGCGTTAACGTTCAATTTATTAAGGTCTGCACCCAAGGTTACAGTTTCTACTTCACCGACTTTATGCCCTAGATATCTGATAGGTGCTTTGCTTGTTAATTGTACCGTTGCTGGGAAGGTAAGCTTAATTGGCTTGGCTTGACTCATCGCTAATAACTTAGACTCATATAGGCTGGTTGAGTTAACGACTTTGCCTTGCTCAAGTAATCCCAAACTGATGCCACCTTTTAGTGCACCCATCAAAGGAGCGACTTCCACTTCAACACCACTTAAACTCGCGTTAATTGATAGCGCGCTATTACGCCAAAATACAGTTTGCTCGTTAAGCAGACTTTTAAAGGTACGTTCTATGGCAATATCAATAGCAAAGTTGTTCTCAGCGGCTTGCCATTGTACTGAAGTGACTTCACCTATTTGCATTTTCTTATAATAAATTGGCGAGCCAGCAACGAGATCCGCAGCGTCTTGGTTAATTAAGCGTTTTTTGATTAAATGCTGTTTGCTATAAAACACCTTGGCATCTTCACTGCTAGCAAATACGTATAGTGAGTCGCCGTCAGTCGCAAGGGCTTTATTTGTTCCTCTAACTAAGCTTAATGCACCATTTGTTAGTGTATTAAAATCGTTCGTTTTTACCTTTACACCATCTAAGTTTGCATCGATTTTTAATGCCGACTCTGCAATGAAATGGCTATTTTTACTAACTAACTCGGCAAAATCTGCAGCGATTTCGACTTGATATTCAACCTGAGTAAAAGCATCGTTTAATTTTGCGCTCAGTACTTGACCAATCTTTATTTGCTTATAGCGAATTTCTGCTCCAGCACTAACTCCTGGATTAGAATCTGAATGCAAAGTTACCAGTAATTTGCTGATATTTTTGGGCTCTGGTGCTTGAGTCAATAGTTGATATTGTTGTTTAGCTGGGCCTGAACCTGGAACAAAGTTTATAACATTGCCAGTAATCAAACGTTCTGGATGTTTGATACCTGATAGCGAAATATCAGCGCCTTCGAGCCAAAAGTTTGCACTTTCAGTCAAGAGTTCTTGATACATGCTATCGATTTTAGCGGCTAATAAGATGCCATTATCACTTAAAGATTTTTTGGTTACTTGGCCAATCTGTATGCCACGATATACAATCGAAGTATTTTGAGATACAGATTCGCTTCCGTTAGCGATTAGCTCAAATTGAGTGCCACCTAGCGCGTCATCTTCACTATCATATAGTGCAAACTCATGATTGTTTTGAGCAAGTGTTGAACCGCTATTAGAGCTAAAGCTAATACCGCCAGCCAGGAGCGACGCTAAACTCTCGCTGCTAACTTTAATTCCTGATAATGAAGCATCAACACTAATACCTGATACATTCCAAAATTGTGAATCGATTTTCACAAGCTCTGCATATTGCTGTTGGATAAAGGCGGTAACTAGGATCTGCTCGGCATTCTCAAGATGATAACCAACAATTTGGCCAACTGGGATTTGTCGATAAAATACTGGCGAACCCACATCTAAGGAGCCTAATTTATCTGAGGTAATATTAACTATTAGGCCTTCTACGCCCGGGGTAATGACTGGCGCTTTAGTCTCGGCTTCAAAGTAGGTTTCTGACTTTCCTTCACCGGGTAAAATACTGATGTAATTGCCCGAAAAAAGCGTATCTAAGCCTTCAACACCAGTAATCGTGGCTTTGGGTTTGACCAACCAAAACTTTGTACCTTGATTAATAAAAGGCTCTGAACGATAGTCCATAATCACTTTTACATCGACGCCCTGTAGTTGGTCGTCAATACTCATATCAACCACTTTACCAACAGTTAACCCTTGGTATTTTACTAAGGTTTTACCTATGTCCATACCCGTAGCACTAGGGAAATGGATTGTGACTTCAATACCTGACTCACGAATGCTTTTGACACCGAGCCAAGCACCGAGTGCCAGTGCAATAATAGGTAATAACCAAATCGGTGAAAATAGTTTTTTCTTGACGATTTTAGGTGTTTGTACTTGAGTCATTTTTTGCTTCCAATCTATCCCAGAGTAAACGGGTATCTATGACTTTTGCAGCGAGCTGCGTGAGTAAAATTACTAAGGCAAACGCTGTTGCAGCTGGGGCAGGTTTTGCATCTAACAATTGTCCCATATTAACCACTGCAACAGTCAGTGAGATCACAAAAAGGTCGAGCATTGACCAGCGTCCAATCCATTCAATAATATGAAAACCAGTCATTAACTTCTTTTTTGAAATAGGTAATTTAAAGGTAATTGCTGATAAATAAATGGTTAAACCAACAATTTTTAAAATTGGTACCAAGATACTCGCAGTAAATAAAATGATGGCAATAGGGATCATATCAGTTTTAACTAAGTGGGCGATCCCTGAAAAAATGGTGTCTTGTGTTACACGACCTTGATTAGTCAATGTCGTTATTGGATAGATATTAGCTGGAATGAGTAGGACTGCAGCAGTGATGAGTAGTGCCCAGCTTTTTTGCACACTGGCGTAGTCACGAATAATTAATGGTGCATCACAGCGACTGCATGTCCTAGATTTGCAACAAGTCACCTTATTACACGTTTTGCATAAGGTTAAACCAATGTCTTTTCCCAACGGGCCGCCACTATTTATGCTCATCAAGAAAACTCCACATGTGTTCCAAGTCGTATTCCCGCATTAAAAACAGCGTCATAATAAATAGCATAGTAAAACAGAACGTACCGAAGCCAAAAGATACTGTCGCGAAGTCGGCCAAATTGAAAGCTGCGACTAAAAAACTGATAACGTAAATTTCAAGCATTGTAAGCTGGGTTAACAATCCTTGCATTTTTAATAATTGTTTTAAGGTTGTTCTTAACATCATTGACGTTAGTCCGAACTTGATAATGAGGATCTGACTTAATATAGAGATTAATAATAACCCTGGTGCAACAACGGCCGAGATTAAAACAGCTACTCCAACGAGCCAGTAACCTTGGTAGTAAACGGCTAATGCGCCTTCTAACACGGTCGTGGTTCTCATGCTGCCGAGAAATTCAAGTTCCAACACGGGATATAAATTAGCAGGTGCAAAAAAGAATACGGCAGTTAAACATAGAGCTAGCATACCGTTTATAGAGCAATAAGGAGTATCGTAAAGCGGGGTATGGCAACGAGGGCATAGCGCACGCACACCGCTAGGCAATGCACGCTTCCTAATCACAAGATCACACGATTGACATAATGTAATACTACAATCTTCGGTTTCCATTCCCATCCGTTTTGTATTCAAGTGGACAATACCTACGTTGATTTCAATGCAAATCATGGCTTTTGACACGTATGCTTTTGAAAATATTGAGCCATTAACCACAGAAGTTTATCAGATAATCAAGAAAACTTGCATAAGAAGTTCAATCTATGAGACTCTTTACTGTATATAAAAACAGTGTGAGGTTGGATATGGCCGTTGTAACTCAATTTGTAGTGGTTAGAGAAGGGGTTGAAAAGATGACTTTTACATCTAAAAAGGAGGCTGATGCCTACGATAAGATGCTAGATATCGCTGACAATCTGATTCCATTTTTATCTAAAAGTGAACTTGACTTAGCAGAGAACGATATTGAAAAGTTAGGTTTTTTCCTTGCTCAACATAAAGATGATTTACAAGTTTTGTTAAAAGGTGGTTCGTTAGATAAAAAAGTGACGCCTAAAAAAACACCAAAAAAAACCGAGAATAAAGAGCCTAAATAAAACCGCTTGAACAAATGACTCTGTTTGTTGTTAGAATGCTGCAATTATATTTTAGCTTTAGATGAACTTGTTGGGGATTGTTAAAGGTGAATGATTTTTACGATACGTTGAATAGACAGGTCCAGGCGTTGTTCGAAGGTGAAGATGACATCGTTGCGGCGCTTGCTAATTTTTCAGCATTATTAAATGACAATATGACAGATCTAAATTGGGTCGGTTTCTATTTATTGAAAAATGATCAATTGGTACTCGGGCCGTTCCAAGGTAAAGTGGCTTGCACGCGTATTCCTATTGGAAAAGGCGTGTGTGGAACAGCGGTCGCTATGAATATCAGCCAGCGAATAGATGATGTTCACCAGTTTGAAGGTCATATAGCATGTGACAGTGCAAGCAATTCGGAGTTGGTTGTACCGCTAAGAAAAAATGGAACTGTTATTGGCGTGCTCGATATTGATAGCCCATCGTTATCAAGATTCAGCGAAATTGATCAACAAGGCGTCGAAACTTTGGTTAAAAGTCTCGAAATCTGCCTATTTGGTTAAACTACGACCAATTATCGCTAATTGTAGGTCGCAATCATTTGAAGCCTCTCTATAATAAGCGGTTTGAGTAATGAAAAAACTAAACACTGACAATTCAGCAAATGAATGCATGGAGTTTAGGCTTTTATGTTGCTAAGGTAGGTTTGGTTTTAGAGTGTAAAAACAAATGTTAACGATTTTTCATTTGTGCTTTTAGCTCTGATCAGACAAATATAAACGACACATAAACTGAACTCAGCGATAGTGCTTATCAGTGGTGTCCCTTTTTTAAACTGTGGAAGTAAAGATGGAATCAACAGAAAAGTTGACCGATACCAACGCTATTCTTGCGTATTTGTACGAAACATTTCCTTTATGCTTTATAGCTGAAGGCGAAACTAAGCCATTAAAAATTGGTTTGTTTCAAGATTTAGCGGAAAGGTTAGCTGATGATTCTAAAGTCAGTAAAACTCAGCTGAGAATCGCATTAAGAAGATACACTAGCAGCTGGCGTTATTTAAAGTGCGTGAAAGCAGGCGCACAACGTATCGATTTAGATGGCAACGAATGTGGTGAATTAGAGCAAGAGCACATTGACCACGCGGCAGCTACACTAAAAGAAAGCCAAGATAAAGCGAAGGCTAAACGTCTTGCTCAAGCTAAGACTGCAAATCCAACAGCTAAAGCTGCTAAAAAACCAGCTAAGAAGCCTGTTGCTAAACGTCCTAAGCCTGCAGCAAGCAGCAAGCCTGCTAAAGAAGCGGTAGTGGCAGAGAACTTAACACCTGCAGTATTAGCTGAATTAAAAGCCAATCAGCGTGTTAACGTTAAGTTAGGTAAGGCACCAGTTGCTGGTGTGATTTTGGACATTAAGAAAGAAGATGTTCAGGTTCAACTAGACTCTGGTTTAACCATCAAAGTTAGAGTTGAGCACATACTGCTGTAATGGCTTAGAAGCATATAAAGGAGTAACTTGTTGATGCGAAAACTTTCTCTGGCTGTATCTATTGCCGGTATTTTTGTCGGATTCTCGGCATGGGCCGTAAGCCCTACTATTCAATTCAGCGAGTTGCCCGCTCTTAAGCAGGAACCGCAGCACAAAGTAGCCAGTAAACGTGTTACTGGTCTCTTCACTCGTTCACATTACCATCGTTTTGATATGGATGATGTGTTTTCTGAGCAAGTATTTGATCGTTATTTGAAGCAATTAGATTACCGTAAGAATGTTTTACTACAGTCTGATATTGATGGTTTCAAAGGCTATTCAACACAATTTGACGATATGCTAAAAAGCGGCGACTTGAATCAAGCTTACGCTATGTACGAGCTTGTTCAAAAACGTCGTTACGAGCGCTTTGTCTATGCATTATCTTTACTAGATGAAGAGATGGCATTTGACGTTGCGGGTGACGAATATCAGTACGATCGGAAAGAGGCGAGTTGGCCTAAAACTGAAGCTGAATTAAATGAGCTTTGGCGTCAACGCGTTAAATACGATGCGTTAAACCTTTCTCTAACGGGTAAAAACTGGGACGAAATTGTTGAAGTGTTAGAAAAGCGCTATAACAACGCAATTAAACGTTTAAGCCAGACCAAGAGTGAAGATGTATTCCAAGGCGTAATGAACGCGTTTGCTCGCACTGTTGAGCCACACACAAGTTACCTGTCACCACGAAACGCTGAACGTTTCCAGATGGAAATGAATCTAAGCCTAGAAGGCATTGGTGCCGTTTTACAAGTTGATGATGACTATACGGTAATTAAGAGCCTTGTTGCTGGCGGCCCAGCGGCTTCAAGTGAAAAATTATCGCCAGAAGATAGAATTATTGGTGTTGGCCAAGAAGGTAAAGAAATTGTTGATGTTATTGGCTGGCGTCTTGACGATGTTGTCGAGCTGATTAAAGGGCCTAAAGGCAGTAAGGTTGTATTAGAAATCTTGCCTAAGAAAGGCGGCACAAGTGCGAAAACATTTGAGCTAACAATTGTTCGCGACAAGATTCGTTTAGAAGATCGCGCAGCAACATCAAAAGTCATTGAACCTACAGAAGGTCCATACGCAAACCGTAAAGTAGGCGTGATTCAAATCCCTGGCTTTTATATGGATTTGTCTAAAGACGTTTCTAAAGAATTAGCAGAATTAAAAGAGGCCAAAGTTGAAGGGATCATTATCGACCTTCGTGGCAATGGTGGCGGTGCGTTAACAGAAGCTACACTTTTAACTGGTTTGTTTATTGAACAAGGCCCGGTAGTCCAAATTCGTGATGCCAATGGTCGTGTGACACAAAATCGTGATAACGATGGACGTGTTACCTATGATGGTCCGTTAACCGTAATGGTTGATCGTTATAGTGCTTCAGCATCAGAAATTTTTGCTGCGGCATTACAAGACTATGATCGTGCGTTAATTGTTGGTGAGTCGACATTCGGTAAAGGTACTGTTCAGCAACATAAGAGCCTAGGCCGAATCTACGATATGTACGAAAAACCAATTGGTCATGTGCAATATACGATAGCAAAGTTCTACCGTATTAACGGCGGTAGTACACAGTTGAAAGGCGTAACGCCTGATATCCCATTCCCAAGTGCTTTAGAGCCTGGTGAGTATGGTGAAGCGGAAGAAGAAAACGCGTTGCCTTGGGATAAAGTACCTGTTGCACAATACGGCACATTGGGCGAAATTTATCCTCAACTGATTGCTAACTTAGATGGTAAACATAAAGACCGTATTAAGAGCGATGTTGAATTTGGTTATATTTTCCAAGATATTGCAGAGTTTAAAGAAAATCACGACGATAAAACTGTGTCATTGGTTAAGAGTGAACGTTTAGCTGAGCGTGACGATAACGACCAAAAGCAACTTGACAGAGCTAATGACAGGTTAGTACGCGCAGGTGAAGAGAAAGTGAAGTCATTGGACGACATCCCTGATGACGTTGAAGTCGCTGATGCGTTCTTAGATGAAACCGCATTTATTACTCTGGACTTAGCTGATATTGAAAAGCTAGCCAAGAACCAACAAAAGTAAGATTGACTCAATAAAAAAACGCGCTTAATGCGCGTTTTTTTTAATCAAAAATTAATAAGAAAGAGGTTTATTCATGTCCCAGCCACAAGCTAAATTCCTCAAAGATTACCAAAAAACACTATTTCAAATTAGTCATATTGATTTAGACTTTTCCTTGGCTCAAGCGCAAACCCAGTTGATTGCGACAAGTAAAGTGATTCGTCATGGTACACATAGTGATGCGTTAGTATTAGCCGGTGATGATATTGAGTTACTCAGCGTTACAATTGATAACCAGTCTGTTGATTATATACAGCGTGATGGCGAACTTATTATTGAGACAAGCTTGAATGCATTTGAATTACAAATCATCACCAAATTAGATCCAGAGGCTAATACGAGTCTTGAAGGTTTATATATGTCCGACGGCGCATATTGCACTCAATGTGAAGCGGAAGGATTTAGACGTATTACTTACTTCCTAGACCGCCCAGATGTATTAGCTATTTACACAGTTCGTATTGAGGCTGATAAGCAAGCTTTTCCATTTCTACTGAGTAATGGCAATTTAGTTGACAGTGGCGATTCTAATGACGGTTTACACTTCGCTAAGTGGCATGACCCATTCCCAAAACCCGCTTATTTATTTGCATTAGTTGCAGGTGATTTTGATCTATTGGAAGACAGTTTTACGACTTGCAGTCAACGAGATGTTAAATTGCAAGTGTTTGTTGATAAAGGAAATTTAGATAAAGCTCACCATGCTATGGCATCGCTTAAAAAGTCGATGGCATGGGATGAAAGCCGCTTTAATTTAGAATATGACTTAGACATTTACATGATCGTCGCAGTTGATTTTTTCAATATGGGGGCAATGGAAAACAAGGGGCTCAATGTATTCAACACTAAGTTTGTTTTAGCAGATAAAGACTCAGCTACAGATGATGATTATCATGGTATTGAATCTGTTGTTGGTCATGAATATTTCCATAACTGGACAGGAAATCGAGTAACTTGCCGTGATTGGTTCCAACTAAGCCTTAAAGAGGGGCTTACTGTATTTAGAGATCAAGAGTTTAGTTCAGATTTGGGCTCTCGTGCAGTTAATCGTATTCATGCAATTAAAGTCATGAAGAACCAACAGTTTGCAGAAGACTCTGGACCTATGGCACACCCAATTAGACCAGAGTCAGTTATTGAGATGAATAACTTTTACACCGTTACCGTTTATAACAAAGGTGCTGAAGTTATTCGTATGATGCATACTTTGCTTGGAGAGAGTGGCTTTCAAAAAGGAATGGCATTGTATTTCGAGCGTCACGATGGTGAGGCTGTAACATGTGATGACTTTGTGGCGGCGATGCAAGATGCAAGTGGCATTGATTTAGCGCAATTCAAACGTTGGTATAGCCAAGCTGGCACGCCACAAATTGATGTACAGGAAGAGTACAACTCAGAGACTCAGTGTTATACATTGACCTTGCTACAATCTACTCCGGACACGCCGGATGGTTCTGCTAAATTACCGCTGCATATCCCATTTGATATTGAGCTTATTGACGTTGCAGGCCAATCAATTGTTAATAAAGTCCTAGATTTTACGCAGGAGAAACAACAGTTTAATTTTGAAGGGCTAGAACAGAAACCTATTCCATCTTTACTGCAAAATTTTTCAGCTCCTGTAAAACTTAATTTTGAATACTCTGTTGAACAGTTAGTTCACATAATGCGTTTTGCTCAAAGCGAAGTCGCTAAATGGGAAGCTTCAGTAGCGTTATTTAGTCAATCCATTTGGCAAAATATAGAGCGCTTGCAGGCGCAGCAAGCGATGTTTATCGATCCAAGAATAGTTGATGCTTTTAAAGGGGTATTGTTAGCACAAGATCTAGATAAAGCCTTAATGGCGGAGATATTGACCTTAGCCAGCGCAGGCTCATTAATCGAACAAAATGATATCGTCGATCTAGATAATCTTAAAATAGCACGAGAGTTTGTTGTACTGGAGATCGCCGCAAACTGCGAAGACGAGCTGTTAGCTATCGTACGCGAGTTAGCAGGTATTGATGATGCTGCAACACGAGCTTTGAAGAACGTTTGTTTGGCCTTATTGCTAAAAGTTGATAGTAATTATGCATCACTTGCTGAGCAGCAATATAACAATGCTGAAAACATGACTGATAGCTTAGCCGCCTTAAGCGCTTTGAATGGTGAATCTTCTGCTATTCGTGAGCAACTTATGGCTAAGTTTGAACAGAAGTGGTTGAAAACGCCATTAGTTATGGACAAGTGGTTAGGATTGCACGCGACATTCACTAACGACAATTGTATTGATAAGTTGAAATCTTTATTTGATCATGAAGCGTTTAGTTTTAATAATCCTAATAGAGTTCGCTCGTTAATTGGTATCTTTGCAGCAGCAAATACTTTTGAATTTCATCGTCATGATGGATTAGGCTATCAATTCTTAACGGATGCAATTATCAAACTTAATACTTTGAATCCACAAGTTGCCGCGCGGATCATAACGCCTTTAATACAATTTAAGAAATTTGATTTGGCGCGTCAGCAATTAATGATCAATGAGTTAAACCGAATTCTTACGGTCGATGATTTATCAAAAGATCTATATGAAAAAGTAACTAAGGCGTTAGTTTAGACGTTAGATTAGTCCTAGAGTCTCGACGTCCTGTCTTTTACATGCAGCGTCGAGACTAAACTATTTGTAGCGAGCAATAGAGTAAGAAATTGTCTAGTCAACATCAATTCCAATTTGGGTTAAATATCACTTACCAAGAGTTTCTACCTTATTATCGAGGAGAAATTAATAAGGTTGAAGTCATTGATCTCACAGGGCGCACGCTTTGGATTAATGCGCGGCATTTTAGACCTTTTTTAACAAGTGTCGGTATTAAGGCGTATTTTCGTATGACCATTGATGCACAAGGAAATTTAATTACTCTAATTAAAATTTAGAGTAATTACTTCAAACGGTCGATTGCTTTAAACAATCTGCAGTATCTATCTGTTGAACTTGTAAGTTATTGTTAAATATGTGTATATGAGTTCAACACTAGCCCTTTCTAAATTCACCTATTACTGATTTAAATCTATTGCTAGAAACTAGTCTAAAAATCTGCTTTAAGTAACGAAATCTTTTAAAGATTTTCTATGTTTCATCCTTGCTCACTCTGTATAAATGCTGTAACAATGGTGTTACCTGGAGGCTAACGGTATGTTGGCTATCAATTCCTATAACAATAGAATCCAGCAGGTTACGGAGAGAAGCTAAATGAAAAAGGTTAAAAACGGCTTTAATAAGTCGACGCTCGCTTTGGGGATCGTTGCGGCGCTCAGCTTTGGCATGACTAATCATGCAAATGCTGTCTCATTTAATTGGGGGGAGGTAGAAGGTACATTCGACTCGACTTGGACTGCTGGTGCAAGTTGGAGAACTGAAGGTCGTGATTGGGATAATCAAATTGGTAAGGTAAATCACCCACGATTTGATTGGTCCGGATATTCTGCTTTTGGTAATACGAAATACAGCTCTGCTGAGATCTGGGCGCAGCCCGGTTCTTATTCAAGCAATGGTGATTTGAGTAATTTGTTGTACTCGCAAGGCGATACAACTTCAGAAATTTTCAAAGGCCTGCACGAGTTATCATTGAAATACCAAAACTTCGGTGTGTTTGCCCGTGGTATGTATTTCTATGATAGAAAAATGAATGATGGTGATTTTGGTTTTAATGATCCTTTAACGGGTCAAGAATTTGATCCATGTGAAGATAGCAAAGCATCTGAAGTTCAGTGTAAAGATATTCGCTTACTCGATGCGTTTGTTTACGCTGATTTCGATTTTAACGATGGTGCTAATCCACTATCAATACGTGTTGGTAATCAGGTTGTCTCTTGGGGAGAAAGCACACTGATTGCCCACGGTATTGGTGTTATTAACCCTGTCGATTTAAACATTCTAAATGCGCCTGGCGCAGAGTTAAAAGAAGCGTTTAGGCCACAAGGTATGGTGTGGGCGTCATTTGGTGTCACCGACAACTTATCTGTTGAAGGTTTCTACCAATACGATTGGGAACCTGTTTGGGTACCGACTCCAGGCTCATTTTTTTCGACTAATGATTTTGCCGGATATGGTGGCTACAGCCAAAATGCTCAGTTAGGATTTAACGCAAATCCTGACATGAATCTTGATTTCTTAATGTCAGAGTACAATGCCCTTGTCGGTATGGTTGGGTCTGGCCAGGTAGATGCTGCAACCTTGGCATCACTTGCATTAGCGTACCCAACAAAGGCTACACTGGTTGAAGATCCTGCTGAAGCGAGCGATGATGGTCAATGGGGTGTCAAACTTGGTTACTATTCTCCCGAATTAGGTGAAACAGAGTTTGGCCTTTACTACATGAATTATCACAGCCGTCGTCCCCTTATTAGTGGTACAACAGCAAACTTTTCTCAAGAAGCTATTGGCCGAGATCTTCAGCGCCTTGGTGGTAAAGCTCAGTCTGGCGAGGCGATGACTCGCGAAGACTTGTTAGCATTAGAAACTTTCTCTAAAGCTCAGATTGTTTATCCAGAAGATATTCAATTAATGGGTGTAAGCTTTAATACGCTGGTAGGTGATACGTCAGTTGCAGGTGAGATTGCTCACCGTTTAGATGAGCCTCTGCAGATCGATGATGTTGAATTGCTATTTGCTGCAATGCCACAGCAGCTTGCTAATGCCGGTTTGCGCCCAGATTTAGATGGTGTCTCACAAGTAGAAAATTATGGACCAGGTGAATACGCGGAAGGCTTTATTCGTTTGGATACTACTCAAGCACAAACCACATTCACTCATTTATTTGGCCCTACATTAGGCACAGATAATCTAACTATGTTGGCTGAGATTGGTGGTGTTTGGATCCATGATATGCCTAGCCATGATGAGCTTCGTTTAAATGGCCCTGGTACAGGTCGCTCAGGTGGTAATCCTGATATGCCAGGTATTATTGAAGCATTGCATAATGGTCCTGAAACCAACCCGTTCCCAACAGATTTCGCATGGGGTTATCGCTTAGTTGCTAAGGCTGACTATAACAACGTGTGGGGAGGAGTAAACATTGCGCCTCGAGTTATCTTCTCACATGATGTTGATGGTATTACGCCAGATCCAATGTTCTTGTTCACTGAAGGTAAGAAGTCTGTAGCTGTTGGTATTAACTTTGATTATCAAAGCCGTTGGGGCGCTGATATTTCTTACAATACTTTCTTTGGTGGTGTAGGCACGACTAATGCCATGGCTGATCGAGATTATGTGTCGTTCAACATTAAGTATTCAATCTAAATCACAAGGACAATAATAATGAATAAACTTGCGATATTGCCTGTAGCAGTGATGATTGCGCTAAGCGCACCGAGTGCTATGGCTAAAGTATCAGAAGCCGATGCGGCGAAACTCGGAACAGAGTTAACTCCACTCGGTGGTGAAAAAGCTGCTAATGCTGATGGATCTATTCCTGCTTGGGATGGGGGGATTACAGAGCCTGTAGCTGGATATAGTAAAGGTATGCATCACCCAGATCCGTTTCCGGGAGACAAAATTGAATTTACTATTACAAATGCAAATAAAGATAAGTATAAAGCGTATTTATCAGATGGTCAGGTAAAGCTATTTGAGTTGTACCCAGAAACCTTCAAGATGAATGTTTACCAGACGCGTCGTTCAGCGTCCGTGCCGCAGTTTGTTTACGATGCGACTCGAGAAAACGCGACTCGTGCAGAGCTTATTGATGGCGGTAACGGCATCAAAGGTGCGTCAATTGGTATTCCTTTCCCTATGCCTGAGAATGGTTTAGAAGTGATTTGGAACCATGTTTTACGATTCCGTGGTGTTGATATTAAAACGTCTCGTAGTCAGGCGGCACCTACTGCTGGCGGTAGCTACACACTAGTTGAAACAGCAGAAGAAATTCGTTTTCAATATTCTCGTCCAGAGATGACATTGGATAAGTTATCTAAAGACAATACACTGTTTTTCTTTAAGCAAGTTGTTACACAGCCTGCACGCCTAGCGGGTACAGCGTTACTTGTTAAAGAAACAATGGACCAAGAGAAATTACCTCGTCAAGCATGGACCTATAACACTGGCCAACGCCGTGTTCGTAAAGCACCAAATGTTGCGTTCGATACGCCTGGTACAGTTTCTGACGGTTTAAGAACAACCGATGATTTCGATATGTTCAACGGTTCGCCTGTGCGTTACAACTGGGAGCTTGTCGGTAAACAAGAGCTTTATATTCCTTACAACGATTATAAACTTCATTCAGATAAGCTTGAGTATGACCAAATTATCACCCCAGGTCATATCAATCCAGAATACGTACGTTATGAGAAACATCGTGTTTGGGTAGTCAAAGCGACGCTAAAAGAGGGCATGCGTCATATTTATAAGGCACGTACTTTCTATATTGATGAAGATTCATGGCAGGTATCTGTAGCTGATTTATATGATAACCGTGATGAGCTTTATCGTGTGGCTATTGCTCATGGTTTGAACTACTACGAAGTGCCAACTCAGTGGAGTACGTTAGAAGTATTCCATGATCTGCAATCACGTCGCTATATCGCGATGGGGTTAGATAACGAAGGTCGTATGTACGACTTTGATGCCAAACTAAGTGAAGCAAACTTCACACCAGCGGCATTGCGCCGTGCAGGTATTCGTTAACCCTACCAATGAGGGGCGCAAGCCCCTCTTTATTTTAAGGAAGTTTGTATGTCGTTTAGCATGCTTCGGTTTCTCTCTGTATTGAGTTTATTTAGCCTTTTTCAGTCTACTTCACTGCTGGCACAAGAGAATAATTTACAACAACAAATTCAGCCTCTTGCTGCAAACTCTCTCGTTTTAGATATAGCAAAAAATCAACAAACCTTGGTCGCCGTTGGTGACAGAGGCCATGCCTTTATTTATCAAGACTCTTGGAGGCAGGTGAGCACTCCTACTCAGGTACTGCTGACTAAGGCTTTTTTCATAACGCCAAATAAAGGTTGGGCAGTCGGTCATGATGCGACTATTTTACATACTCAAGATGCAGGGCTGTCTTGGCAATTACAAATGCAATCGCCTGAAATTGAGAAGCCTTTTTTAGACATTTTATTTTTTAATGAACAAAATGGCATTGCTATTGGCGCCTATGGATTGTTCTACCGAACTCAAGATGGCGGTCGCACTTGGAAGAGTGAATACCATCAAGAACTGCTTTTTGAAGAAGATATTGCTTACCTAGAAGAGCTCAAAGCTGAAGATGAAACTTTGTATTTATCTGAGCGTAGTACTTTATTACCCCATTTTAATCGCATATTACCTGTTAATGACACAACCTTAATCATGGTGGGGGAGTTAGGGTTAGTTGCGACATCAATAGATGAGGGGCGTAATTGGATTAAACAAGATTTTCTCTATGAAGGTTCATTGTTTAATGTCGCTGTAGTTAGCAATACTGCATTTGTTATGGGGTTAAGGGGCAACGTATTTCGTGCAGACTTAAACCTTGTAGATTGGCGTAAGGTTGAGTTACCAGTGGATTCTACCATTAATGCAGGGATCCAATTGGGCGAAGATACGCTGCGCGTTGTCGGTAATGCAGGAGTGATTATTGATATTTCAACCTCTGGCGAAAGCCAATTAGTAGAGCAACGACAAGGTGAAAACCTCGTCGCTATTGCCGAAGACTCACAAGGAAACTTATGGGTCGCGGGTAATAAAGGTCTCATCAAATTAGAACAAAAATAATAGGACCTTACTATGTTAGATAAATTAGTTAATGGATTCGAATCTTATCTATTTCGTCATAGAGCCTTTGTTATATTTTTATTTGCAGTTGTTACTGTGTTTTTGGGAATGCAAGCTAGCAATCTAAAAATGGATGCAGCATTTGTAAAAAATATTCCGCTTAATCATAGTTATATGCAAACTTATCTTAAGCACCAAAAGCAGTTTGGCGGTGCAAATAGTATTATGGTGGCAGTTGAAGATACTAGCGGCAATATCTTTAACCCGACCTTTTTTGATGCGTTAAAAAATGTTCATGACCAACTGTTCTTTATTCCAGGAGTGGATAGGGCACAAGTCAAATCGCTTTTTTCACCATCAACTCGATTTACTGAAGTCGTTGAAGATGGATTTGCCGGTGGACCGGTGATCCCAGCTGATTTTTCAACTACAGAATATGGTCTAAAAGTTGTTCGAGGTAATATTGAGAAAGCAGGTATTGTTGGTCGATTGATTGCCGAAGATTATTCTGCTGCAATGGTAAGTGCTCAGCTAATGGACTTTGACCCTCAAACTGGTGAGGCACTGGATACCTTAGCTTTTGCTGCACAGCTGGAAAAAGAGTTACGTGAGCAATACGAAACTGATGAAATTAAAATTCATATTATTGGCTTTGCTAAAATGGCGGGAGATGTAGCCGATGGTGCAAAAGGCGTATTACTGTTTTTCTTAATTGCCATTTTAGTCACCGCGGTCATGGTGTACTTCTTTTCTAAATCAGTCGCCTTAACAATTCTACCTTTGGTTTGTAGCCTTATAGCTGTGGTATGGCAGTTAGGCTTATTAACTGTGGTTGGTTTTGGTTTAGATCCCATGTCGATTCTTATTCCATTTTTGGTATTTGCAATTGGTGTAAGCCATAGTGTGCAGATGATTAATGCTGTGAGGCGACGTGTGACTGATGGTCAGTCAACGAAAGCTGCCGCAGCGTTAGCGTTTAGAAGTTTATTGATCCCAGGTGGTGTTGCGTTGTTGTCCGATACCATTGGCTTTATGACTTTACTCGCGATTGATATCGGTATTATCCGCGAGCTGGCAATATCGGCTTCATTAGGTGTAGCAGTCATTATTTTAACTAACTTGATGCTGTTGCCACTTTTAATCTCATTTACTACGGTAACACCAAATAAAGAAATTAAAGATAAACCCGGCAATAATATTTGGTTAACACTATCTAAATTTGCTACGCCTAAATATGCAATTTGGGTCTTGGCTATTACTGCGGTGCTTTATGGTGTTGGTCTGCAGCAAGCCAATAAAATGAAAATAGGTGACTTGCAAGGTGGTGCACCAGCACTGCATCTAGATTCACGCTATAACCAAGATACCTTTTTCATTACAGACAAGTTTTCAATCACCACTGATGTGATGACCATTATCGTAGAGGCTTTTCCTGAGGCATGTACTTATCATTCAGTACTTACTGAGATCGATGAGTTTGAATGGCAGGTTAGTAATACGCCGGGTGTTGAAGCAACAGCAAGTCTTGCATCGGTTGCTAAACGTGTTAATTCTGGTTTTAACGAAGGGAATCCTAAGTGGAGCGTCTTACCACGTACAACAGCCAGCTTAGTACAAGCTGTAGGGCGAGTGCCAACAACTTCAGGACTGTTAAATAGCGACTGCTCGGTAATGCCTGTGTACTTGTTCTTGAAAGATCATAAAGCAGAAACTATTGAAGTTGTCATCGAGAAAGTAAACCAGCTACAACAGCAAATGAATAGTGACAAACTGCAGTTTAAGTTAGCTTCTGGCCCCGTAGGTGTTATGGCTGCAACCAATGAAGCCGTTGCTGAAGCACAGTTACCTATGATGCTGTATGTCTATGGTGCAGTGTTTATTTTGTGCCTTATTAGTTTCCGTTCTTTAAGAGCTACAATTGCCGTGATTTTGCCGCTTTACGTGGTGTCTACCTTGGCTCAGGCATTAATGACTCAACTTGATATTGGTTTGGCTGTCAGTACATTACCTGTTATTGCGCTGGGTGTCGGTATTGGTGTTGACTACGGTATTTATATCTTATCTACCATGGCGGTTCGTCTGCGTGATGGTATGCCAGTGCAGCAGGCCTATTATGAAGCTTTGGTTGAGCGAGGTAGTGCAGTGATATTTACCGGACTGACATTAGCGATTGGTGTGAGTACTTGGTTCTTCTCTGCGCTCAAGTTCCAAATGGATATGGGAATATTGTTAACCTTCATGTTTTTGGTAAATATGTTGGGGGCAATAATTATACTCCCAGCAATTGCGGCTATTTTTTGGCGGCAGCCCAAGTAGAGTCTACTAAAGAGGAGCATTAGCTCCTCTTTTTTTATGCATAAAAACACGTAATATACGATTGTTATGTCAGAGATGTGAATGAAATCGCTGTCAGGTTAAATTCGATGAGGATGTACCACTAAAATAGTTCTCGAAATATGGCGAGTTTAGTAATAAACTTCGCGCTATGACCTAGGTCACAAAAATAGGCTCAGGTCGGTTTAAGAAGCATCCATAAAAATTAAAAAGCGCTGCCATAGCCCCTAAGGAAATAGCAACATGGCCTTGAAAGATGCAATGCCTTCAGTACTGCTCGAAAATGTAGTCACCCTAATTCACGCTAAAGTACCTAATACACAAGCAAAGCAAGTAGAACAGTTCGCTACTTGTCTCTATGCGCACATGTCGAAAGACGACCTCAATGCACGCAATGACAGTGATCTATACGGCGCTGTTTTAAGTCAATGGAATGCGCTGAACAAGACCTCCGTCGGGGAAGGTCATATCAGAGTATTTAATCCAAGTCAGTCTAAGCATGGCTGGCAATCAAGTCATTCAATTATAGAAATTATCCAACCAGATATGCCATTTTTGGTTGATTCTGTTGGCATGGCGCTAAACCGACTCGGTATTACTGCACATATGATGCTGCACACGCCAATGGCGATTGAGCGTCATGACGGTAAAGTGACAAAAGTGAGTTATAGCTCTGATGATCAACATAACGTCGATAAAGTCGCTGTATTTTTAATAGAGATTGATCGCCAAAGCAGTGACGCAGATATTAAAGCACTGACAAAAGAAATTGAATCAGTTATAGACGATGTAGGCGCGGCTGTTAACGATTGGGAAGCGATGTCTCAAAAGCTAAGTGATACGATTGCTGAGTTAGAGAATCGTCCATACCCAGGTACAAAAGAAGAGTTAAGCGAGGCAAAAAACTTTCTTTCGTATCTAAATGATCATCACCTTACTTTGCTTGGTTACCGTCGTTATGACCTTCATAAAGTTGAAGGTGATCTTGAATTAATAGCGGATAAGTCAACGAGTTTAGGTTTAATGACTAAGTCAGCTAAAGCCAAAACAGAAACTGGACTCTTACTGTCTAACTTCTCGGCTAGTGCCCGTAAAGAAGCACTTGATAGCAGCTTGTTAGTACTCACTAAAAGTAGCGAAAAAAGTCGAGTTCATCGTCCAGCATATGTTGATTATATTGGTGTTAAGCGTTTTGATGAACAGGGTAACGTTGTTGGTGAAGACCGATTTATTGGCCTTTATGCATCAAACTTATATAACCGTAGCCCACGCGAAATTCCATTGCTAGCTCAAAAAGTGCAACGAGTGCTAGATAACTCAGGTCTTACACCACGCTCTCATGATTATAAAGCGTTGATGCATATTCTTGAGACACTTCCACGTGATGAGCTTATCCAAGCGAGCGTTGAGCAATTAGCATCAATTGCCCGCGGTGTGCTTGAAATGCAAGACCGCGACAAACTGAAATTGTTTGTTCGTAAAGATGGGTTTGGTCGTTTCTTCTCTTGCTTAGTTTATGTATCAAAAGATAGATATAACACCAAGTTACGTGAAGATACTCAACGTATTCTTGCGCAACATTTTGAAAGTAGTGAAGACGTTGAATTTACCACTTATTTCTCTGAATCGACTTTGGCTAGAACGCATTACATTATCAAAGTTGACAATAATAATATGGACGTCGATGTGGCAGCGATTGAGAATAATTTGACAGAAGCAGCGCGCTCTTGGGAAGACAAACTTGCCAGTGCCGTCATTAGCGCTCAGGGCGAAGAGCTAGGTAACAGTTTAATTAAGCGTTACGTTGACGCTTTCCCGCGTAGTTATAAAGAAGATGTATTACCAAGCTCATCGGTCGTAGATATTCAGCATCTTGAAGAGCTGGATGATGACCATAAATTGGGTATGCTATTTTATCAGCCGCAAGAAACGGCGCTGAATGATAACAAGGTACGCTTAAAACTATTCCATAAAGATGAACCTATTCATCTTTCTGATGTGTTGCCAATGCTGGAAAACTTCGGTCTTAGAGTCATCAATGAAAGACCTTATGAAGTTAAAACTGCTGATGGTGCAACATATTGGATTTTAGACTTCTTAATGACAACTCAAAACGTTGCATCTGATGATCTAGCTGACAGCCAAGAGCGCTTCCAAACTGCATTGTCTCAAGTGTGGAAAAAAGAGCTAGAAGATGATGGCTTTAACCGTTTAGTGCTTTCTACCGGATTAACCGGACGAGAAGTATCAGTACTACGTGCATACGCTAAGTACATGCGCCAAATCGACTCTACATTTAGCCAAGCATACATTGAAGAAACTTTCTCAAGTTACCCGCAGATTGCAGATCTACTGGTTAAAATGTATATCCGCAAATTTAACCCTAAGTTAAAGACTCGGACGCTAAACAAGTTTCTTGAACAGATAGATCTTCGTCTAGAAGACGTATCTAGCTTAGATGATGACCGTATTATCCGTCGTTACTTAGACTTAATTAACGCGACTAATCGCACCAATTTCTATCAAGTTGCTGACTCTGCTCTACCTAAGTCATATATCTCGTTCAAATTTGAACCAGCTTTGATCCCAGAGATGCCTAAGCCATTACCAAAGTATGAAATCTTTGTGTATTCACCGCGTGTTGAAGGTGTACACCTTCGTGGTGGTAAAGTGGCACGTGGTGGTCTGCGCTGGTCTGATAGACGTGAAGATTTCCGTACAGAAGTATTGGGTCTAGTTAAAGCGCAACAAGTTAAAAACACCGTAATCGTTCCAGTAGGTGCAAAAGGTGGGTTTGTTTGTAAGCAACTGCCGACCGATGGCAACCGTGAAGCGTTTTTTGCTGAAGGGCAAGAATGTTACCGTTTATTTATTCGTGGTCTGCTTGATATCAGCGATAACATTATCAACGGCGACGTTATTGCACCAGAAAATGTGGTTCGTCATGATGAAGATGATCCATATTTAGTTGTTGCAGCAGATAAAGGTACTGCAACATTTTCTGATATCGCAAACGAAATTGCGATTGAGTACAATTTCTGGCTAGGTGATGCGTTTGCTTCTGGTGGTAGTAATGGTTATGACCATAAGAAGATGGGCATTACAGCTCGCGGTGCATGGGAATCTGTTAAGCGTCATTTCCGTGAAATGGGCGTTAACTGCCAAACCACAGATTTTACCTGTTTAGCCGTTGGTGATATGGCTGGTGATGTATTTGGTAATGGTATGTTGTTGTCTAAACATACACGCCTAGTGGCTGCATTTAACCATATGCATATCTTCATTGACCCAAATCCTGATGCTGCAACCAGCTACGTTGAGCGTGAGCGTTTGTTCGCATTGCCTCGTTCAAGCTGGGAAGATTATAACCAGGAGCTTATCTCTAAAGGTGGCGGTATATTCTTACGTTCTGCTAAGTCAATTCCATTGTCTGCAGAGATGAAGAAAATGCTTGGTACGCAAAAAGCGTCAATGGCACCATTAGAGTTGCTGAAAGAACTGCTTAAAATGCAGGTCGATCTTATCTGGAATGGTGGTATTGGTACTTACGTTAAAGCGACGAGTGAAACTCATGTTGAAGTTGGCGACCGTGCTAATGATGCTATTCGTGTAAACGGCAATGAAGTACAAGCCAAGATTATTGGTGAAGGCGGTAACTTAGGTTGTACTCAGTTAGGTCGTATTGAATACTGCGCGAATGGCGGCCGTATGAACACGGACTTTGTCGATAACGTCGGTGGTGTAGACTGCTCTGATAACGAAGTTAACATCAAGATCTTGCTAAATGCTCTAGTCGCAGATGGCGAGATGACATTGAAGCAGCGCAATCGTTTACTAGAAGATATGACTGATGAAGTCAGTCGTATTGTTCTACAAGATTGTAAAGATCAGACTCGCACTATTTCGGTAACCCAAGTGCGTGGCGCTGAGCAGCTTAAAGAACAGATCCGTTTTATTCACTATCTTGAAAAAGAAGGCAAGTTAGATAGAGCGCTTGAATTCTTACCCAATGAAGATGAATTGGCTGATAGATTAGTCAACGGTAAGTCACTAACGCGTCCAGAACTATCAGTACTTGTTGCTTACGCTAAAATGGTGCTTAAAGAGCAGCTGTTAACTTCAGAAATTACTGAAGACAGTTTCTTAAGTCAGCTATTAGTTGAATACTTCCCTAAGCAATTGCAAGAAAAGTACACAGCAAATATGGCATCGCATCCGTTAAGAGGTGAAATTATTGCCACATCGTTAGCTAATGAACTAGTTAATGATATGGGACTTAATTTCGTGCAACGTATGCAAGATGAGACAGGTGCCTCAGTAGCTGAAGCGGCTATCTGTTACACTATGGCTCGCGAAGTATTTGGTTTAGCTGATTTAACTAAGTCCATTACAGATTTGAACGGTGTTATACCTGCAGTTGTTCAATGCGAAATGTTACATCAGTTAAGACGTAACATTCGTCGTGCGAGCCGTTGGTTCATGCGACACCGTAATCGTAATTTGAATATCGAGCAAACGATTGCGTTCTTCAAGCCAGTATTTGATGAGTTAAAAGCTAGCGTTCATCAGTATATGGTAAATGAAGAAGTTGAAGGTATTCGCGCCGAGTCGAATGCATTGATTAAAGAGGGTGTGCCAGAGGATGTCGCGATGGTTGTCGCAAATGTCAGCACCTTGTTCTCTGCACTTGATATTGCTCAAATCTGTGAATCTGAAAACAAGCCAGTTCCTTTGGTTGCTGAAACTTACTTTAAGCTTGGTGCAAGTGTAGATTTACACTGGTTCCTTGAGCAGATAAGTGCACAACCGGTGAGTAATCACTGGCAAGCATTGGCGAGAGCAGCCTTTAGAGAAGAGCTTGATTGGCAACAGCGTTCATTAAGTTCTGTGGTGTTAAGAACTTGTACTGAAAGCTGCGATGCAAACAAGATTATTTCAGAATGGATTGGGGCAAATCAAAGCCTACTGGAACGTTGGTTCCATATGCTGGCTGACTTCAAGACTTCGCAAAGCCATGAGTTTGCAAAGTTCTCTGTAGCCTTACGTGAACTTAATCTTCTGATCCTTCATTGTGAAGGACAAAAGTAATCTGATATAAATCAGAAGCCCTGGCAAATGCCGGGGCTTTTTTCGGTCTAGGAGAAAGCATGTTTTATAAAATCGCACAAAAGTTCATGTTTCAGATGGATCCAGAACTAGCGCATAATTTTGCTATGAGCAGTTTAAAATCTACTGGTAATTCGCCTCTAAATTGCTTTTATGCGCAAAATATTAAGCCAGCTCCCGTTACTATGATGGGACTGACATTTCCAAACCCTGTAGGCCTTGCTGCTGGGATGGATAAAGACGGTGAGTGTATCGACGCATTTCATGCTATGGGTTTTGGCCATATTGAAGTCGGTACAGTAACACCGCGTCCACAGCCTGGTAATGAACAACCTCGATGTTTTAGACTCAAACCCGCAAAAGCAATTATTAATCGCATGGGCTTTAACAATAAAGGCGTCGATAACCTTGTTGAAAACCTAAAAGCTGTTAAAACAAATGCTATGGTTGGTGTGAATATTGGTAAGAATAAAGATACGCCAGTAGAGCAGGGCAAAGAAGATTACCTTATTTGTATGGATAAGGTTTATCAATATGCGGCTTATATTGCTGTTAACATTTCATCGCCTAACACCCCAGGTCTTAGATCGCTTCAATACGGAGATCTACTAGACGATCTTCTTGGTTCTCTTAAGCAAAAACAAACAGAGCTTGCTGAAAAACATGGTAAATATGTACCAATTGCTTTGAAAATTGCACCTGATTTATCAGGTGAAGAGATTGAAAAGATTGCAGAAGCGCTGATTAAAAGCAACTTTGATGCGGCGATTGCAACTAATACAACACTGACTCGCGACGGAGTAAGTGGATTGCTAAATGCTAATGAAGCGGGCGGATTGAGTGGTAAACCATTGAATTCATTGTCTACTGTAGTGATTAAACAACTAGCAGACTGTCTAAAAGGTAAGTTGCCGATTATTGGTGTAGGTGGTATTAACTCTGCTGAAGATGCTTTAGATAAATTAAACGCTGGTGCAGAAATGCTTCAAATTTATACTGGTTTTATTTATCAAGGACCTCAGTTAATTAAAGATATCGTTGAAGCATATCGAATTAAATAAAGGTATTTAGATCTAATATTGTTTATTAGATCGTAAAACGATCATTCAGATCTATTTTAGATCGGGATGATCGTTTTTTATTTAACAAATACATTTCATTTCGAATAAAATTTATTTTGATATTGATGAAATAATCATCTATTATCCAATTGTATCTAAATAAAGGTAAACGTTATGTTATTAATGCCAAAAAGGGATTGGCAATGGGGCTATAATGAAACACACCAAGTACTCAGTGTTTCGTTAGGGGATGATATGGAGTTCTTATCACCTTATAAATTTAAGTCTCTAATACCTGATGCCAAAAAAACAACAGAGTTTAGCGTTGAACACGCTAAATTTTATATTGATTTGGTTGACCGTTTATCAAAGTCCTTATCTTTAAATGATGCGCTCTTGGTGCAAATAGCGCTTAACGCTACCGCTGCTCATTTTTTATTAAAACCTCAGATGCCAAAATCTTGGTTCTTTAATGTGTCACATCAGTGTGTTTATAGCGAAGTTGGTAAGTTATTTCAGCTAACCACTAATGAGCATACTGTCTTGGCTATGGTGATAGAGTCGGGGTTGCAAGCCTCGTTAATGATGATTATGTCAGCAGAGTGTCGTTTAACTGAGTCTAAATCGTTACTGCAATTTGAAACGATTAAAGTTATGCATGATAGGCTAGCACCATTATCTCCGTCTTTACGTCAAGTTAATGCCGCTTAAATTTTTTCGAGGGTATTTAATTCGTTAGCCCAGTAACTAGCTCTTCATTTTTATGCCTTCAGAATGAAAGTTATATAGGCTAGAGGAGCGACTCTGTTTAGTCTAATTTTTATTTAAAGTGCATTGTTAAATCTTGATTAATATCTTCATTCCCGAAAGGATGAATTGGCTACTCCCCCCTATACTGACTTTATATTGTTAATTTAAAATTAGCTATGATGCTAAGTTAACTACCTCCGCTAAAAATTTTATATGCTTAAATATTGCATTGATGATCATATCCGTACTTGGTGTTGAAGTTCTTCCTGCTTAATTTTGATGTCTTATAACGAATATCTCATACTATTTTTTAGGTAAAGGCTAATCGTTTTTAGGGTGGCAAATTTTTATTGATCAGTTAACGATAAGATGGACGCCATGTACTATGCTTTTTATAGCGTCCATTTAAGGTTAATTAGAGCAGTTAGTTTCCGTCATAGAACTAATTAAAATCTCAGTCAAAGGGACATCACTGCTATTGGTGCTAACGACGCTTATTTGGTCTACAACTTCCATGCCTGAAGTCACTTCACCGAAAACGGCATAACCATGGTTAGAACTTGATGCATCAAGTTGTGGATTATCGAGTATATTGATAAAAAACTGCGACGTTGCAGAGTCCGGAGCACTGGTTCGTGCCATTGCTATGGTGCCGCGCTTGTTACTTAGCCCTATATTCGCTTCATTAACTATGGGTGCATTTCCTAGCTTGGCAACTAACCCTGAAGTGTAACCGCCGCCTTGCACAACAAAGTTATTAACACTTCGGTGAAATAGCGTTCCGTTGTAAAAGTCACTCTCGACATAATCTATAAAATTATTACCTGTTAAGGGAACATTGGTGAGATCGATTGCAAGTGTAATATTCCCCATACTTGTAGACATTTGATAACACACATCTGCTTTAAGACTTGGTGGTACTAGTGGTGGAGGAGTCACGGTGCTATTTGAATCATCGTTACTACCGCCACATGCCGTTAAGCCTAGGCAAAGAAAAACGGGTACAAGTTTGTTCATTAATCTACTCACTATAAATATCAGCAACCAGTGTTGCATAGATGTTTTTATTGTTACCTTCATGTGGTGGTGATTTTTATCGATTTTTTGTCGTTGATCAATAAAGCAATATCAATAGTAACAAACTGTAGCAATTAGCTTTTGTTGTTTAACCCGCCCGAGTACATTTAAGTGTGACGTATGCAATTTGTCGTATATAAGGGGCGAACTGAAAACAACAAAGAGTATATAAAATGGTCGATAGCGAAAATATTGAGGCGATAGAAACGATAGATTTAAGTTTTCAGACAATACTACTCGCTGATTGCAGCGATTAAATCTTGCTTTAGCTAATAACTTTTATCATTTAGTAGCGCTTACAGGTATAATGTCCAACTAATTTTTACTGTGTGTCGACTAATCAATGTTAAATTTTTTTGCTGCAGCTCCTCGGGGCTATGAATACGCGTTATCACTTGAACTAGCAGAGCTTGGCGCTTCTGAAATTAAAGAGAGCGTTGCTGGTGTTTATTTTTCTGCTTCTTTAGAGCTGGGATATCGTATTACGCTTTGGTCGCGCTTGGCGAGCAGAATCATTTTTGTCATTTATAAAGGTCCATGTGAGTCTCCTGAGCAGTTGTATAATGCGACTTATGGTATTGACTGGCAGATGCAGTTTTCTAATCGCAGCACGTTTAGCATCGACTTCCATGGCTTGGGTGGTTTTATTAAAAACACTCAATTTGGTGCATTAAAAATTAAAGATGCAATCGTTGACCGCTTTCGTGATGATGACTTTAGTCGTCCAAATGTAGAAAGAGTTGACGCTGATTTTAGAATCGATGCACATTTTAGACGCGGCGAAATAACTATTGGTTTTAATTTCTCTGGCCCAGCGCTGCACAAGCGTGGCTATCGTTCTACGACCGGTGAAGCTCCACTTAAAGAAAACTTAGCAGCGAATATGCTAGTACGTAGTGGCTGGCAAGCAGAGAAAGTTGATTTACTTGATCCTTTCTGTGGTAGTGGCACAATTTTGATTGAAGCCGCTATGATGGCTTGTGATATGGCGCCAGGTATTCACCGCGAACGTTATGGTTTTGACCACTGGTTACCGCACAACAAAAAAGTGTGGGAAGAGCTTTTAAATGAAGCCCGTGCCCGTGCGTCTATCGGTAAGACTCGTTGTGAAATTAAATTCTTCGGTTCAGACATTGACTCTCGTTTAGTTGCTTTAGCTAAGCGCAATGCAGAGAATGCTGGCGTATTAGAATTGATTGATTTCAATGTTTGTAATGCACTGAATATTGAAGCGCCAGTTGAGTCAGGTTTTTTGATCTCTAACCCGCCATACGGCGAGCGTTTAGGTAATGTAACCTCATTACTGCAACTTTATTATCAGTTAGGTGATAAGTTTAAGGCTGAATTTGGCGGCTGGAGCATTGCTATTTTAAATAGTGATGTAGAGCTGTTATCGGCACTGAAACTTAAGGCTGACAAGCAGATGAAGATGAATAACGGCGCGTTAGAGTGTGCGTTTAATCTATATACTGTTCATGCTGAAAATACTCGTCGTGTTGATCCTTCGAATATTAAGATAGAAGGTGATGTTAGCGATATCGCAGTTCCGTTTGCTAACCGTATTAAAAAGAATTTCAAACAATTAGAGAAGTGGGCGAAGAAAGAAGGTGTAGATAGCTACCGTTTATATGATGCTGACTTACCTGAGTATAACGTTGCTGTTGATAAGTATCTTGATTACGTAGTTATTCAGGAATATTCAGCGCCTTCTCAAATACCTGAAGCCGTGACTAAACGTCGTCTTACCGACGTGTTGATCTCTTTACCTAGTGCAATTGGTATCGATCCAAATCATATTATTTTAAAAACCCGCGAGCGTAAAAAGGGGACAAATCAGTATGAGAAATTGGCTGCGAGCAAACTTGAGCTCATCACAACTGAATATGGTGCAAAGTTTAAGTTAAACCTTAAAGAGTATTTAGATACTGGTTTGTTCTTAGATCACCGTTTAACGCGTAAGTTAGTGGGTGAAAAGTCAAAAGGTCGTAGTGTCTGTAACTTGTTCTCATACACAGGTTCTGCATCAGTACATGCGGCATTAGGCGGAGCGACATCGGTAACAACCGTTGATATGTCAAATACTTATATCGATTGGGCAAAAGAGAACTTTGCGTTAAATGGTTTAAATAGCGATAAGTATCAATTCGTTCAAGCTAACTGCTTACAGTGGATGAAGCGCACTCATGATAGGTTTGATCTGATTTTTATTGATCCGCCAACCTTCTCAAACTCTAAGCGTATGGAAGATTCATTCGATGTGTTACGTGATCACGTAGATATGTTGAGTGATGTATTTAAGCTACTAAATCCAGGTGGAGAGATCATTTTCTCTAACAATAAACGTAAGTTTAAGATGGAAGTTGAGCAGCTTGAAGCGCAAGGAATGGTTGTTAAAAATATTGATAATCAAACATTGCCTTTAGATTACAAGCGCAATCCACATATTCATAACACTTGGTTGATTACTCATGCCAAGTAATACCTCTGTCGTATTGTTTCACACAGATGCTTGCCATTTGTGTGAGCTTGCGGCTGAGCTGCTTGAGCAAGCGAATGTTGCTTATAGCATGGTAGATATTTGTGATGATCTTACCCTAGCAGAGCAATACGGTATTCGTATTCCTGTGGTCAAAATAGCTAATACTGAAAAAGAGCTAGGTTGGCCGTTTGATCTCGAAGCATTAGTCAGATTTTTAGGAGCGTAAGTTGAGTCTCGTACGTATTAATAACGGCTCTTTAGCCTACGGTTACACCCCATTATTGCAAAACGCCGATTTTACAATTGAACCAGGTGAGCGTGTTTGTATTGTGGGCCGTAATGGCGCTGGTAAGTCTAGTTTAATGAAAGTGCTAAGTGGTGATGTTCTGCTTGATGAAGGCGAGTTTAACATCGCAACTGACGTCAAAGTTAGCCGTTTACAACAAGACCCACCAAAAGCAGAAAAAGGCACTGTGTATGCGTATATTGCAGCAGGCCTAAAAGATGTTGGTGAAAAATTAGAACGTTATCATCAGCTTTCTCATGATTTAGCGACAGCCTCTGCAGATGATATGGAGCGTATGCTAAAACAAATGGAACGTCTGCAAGAAGACATCGACCATTTAAACGGTTGGCAGCTAGACAATAGAATTAGTCAAAACTGTGAGTTACTTGGTTTAGATGCAGATGCTCCACTATCTGAGTTATCGGGTGGTTGGCAGCGTAAAGTAGCGTTAGCACGTTCTTTGGTGAGTGATCCTGACTTATTGCTTCTTGATGAGCCAACAAACCATTTAGACATCGATACAATTGAATGGTTAGAGCAGTTCTTATTGAGTTACCGCGGCGCTATTGTGTTTGTCAGTCACGACCGTGGCTTTATTCAACGCATGGCAACAAGAATTGTTGATTTAGATCGTGGCGTAGTGACTTCTTGGCCTGGTAATTATCAAACATATCTAGATGGAAAAGCGGAGTGGTTGCGTGTTGAAGCCGAGCAGAATGCCCATTTTGATAAAAAATTGGCAGAAGAAGAAGCTTGGATCCGCCAAGGAGTTAAGGCTCGTCGTACTCGTAATGAAGGGCGTGTTCGTGCTCTAAAAGATCTACGTGTTGAACGTATGGCCCGTCTTAATCGTCAGGGCGGCGCCAAAATGGCAGTTGCTGATACAGAGCGATCAGGTAAATTGGTCTTCGATATCGAAAATCTTGAATACAACCTACCTGAAAAGAATTTGGTTAAGAATTTCAGTTCAACTGTTATTCGTGGTGACCGTATTGCACTGATTGGTCCTAACGGTTGTGGTAAATCAACATTAGTTAAATTACTTATTGGTCAGCTTGAAGCTCAATCAGGTCATGTAAAAGTTGGTACTAAGCTTGAAATTGCTTACTTTGACCAGTATCGCGAAGCGCTAGATCCAGAAAAAACGGTCGAAGATAACGTAGGTGAAGGGAAGAAAACCGTTACTATTAACGGTCAAGACCGTCATATTTTAAGTTACTTGCAAGACTTCTTGTTCTCGCCAATGCGTGCTCGTACACCTGTAAAAGCATTATCTGGTGGTGAAAAGAACCGTTTATTGCTTGCGCGCTTATTGCTAAGGCCTGCCAACCTTATTATTCTCGACGAACCAACAAACGACCTTGATATTGAGACATTAGAGTTGTTAGAGTCGTTACTCGCAGAATATAAAGGTACTTTATTGCTTGTTAGTCACGATCGTGCCTTTATTGATAACACAGTAACAAGTAGCTGGTGGTTTACTGGTAATGGTGGCTGGAGCGAATACGTTGGTGGTTACCAAGACGCTGTAGCTCAAGGTGCTCGTTTTTATTCTGAGGAACCTCAAGGCGATAAGATGGTCGAAGCTCCAGTTGTAGAAGCTAAACCCGTAGCTAAGCCAATTGAAAAGAAAGTTGAAAAGAAGCTTTCTTATAAATTGCAAAGAGAACTAGAGTCTCTACCAGCGCTAATGGAGCAGCTAGAGCAAGAGCTTGAACAATTACAGACTATTGTCAGTTCTGCTGATTTTTACGCTCAGGAACAAAAAATAGTGAATGAAAACTTAAAAGCGTTGTCCGATAAGGAGAGTCAGCTTGAGAGTTGCTTTGAGCGATGGGAAGAGCTCGAATCATTGAAGTAAGCTAAAAATAATAAATAGGAAGCGAGTTAATGAAGTTTAAGTTGGATAAAGCCCTATCGTTAGTAGCTGTTGGTGTTTTAAGTGTACTTCAAGGCGTTCATGCAGCGCCTGTTTATGAGATTATCAATATTGATAATTATCCTGATGTACAAAACGGCGATTATGATTTAAATGGCACCATAGATAACACTCGAAATGGCTATGGTATGGCTGTTAACAGCAGTAATGAAGCCGTTGGTGCTGCAAAGGGTAAAAAGAAACTGACCGTTTCTGAAGAAGACGATGGCGTTATTGATATTGAAGATGGCGTAGCTGATTCCGAAACGATTACTTATTCGGTCAATCTTCCAATTATTGCCAACAATTACACCTTTAACTCTATTGGTAACGCGTGGGTCCCAACATTTGAAAGTGTAAATGGAACCACTGCACCAACCTTCCCAGAAGATGAATCGGCTGTTAACTCCGTCGATACTTTTTTCTATGACATTAATGATAGTGGGCTTAAAGTCGGTGCCATGACAGGTAAGGAACAAACGCTTCCTTATGTGGGTGACCGAGAAGATCAAGATTTCTGGTACTACCGCGAATATGAACAGCGTGGCTTTGTTAAGTCAGGTAGTGATGCCGAGGTTGCGTTGCTTCCGCCTTACTCACAATATGTTTATAAAGAAGGTGAGTCAGAAGAGCAAACAATTACCGTTGGTGGTTTTTCTAGCGCCGCATCAGTCAATAATAATGGTTTAATCACAGGTTATGCCAGTACCGATATTAGTGAAAATAGTGCCGGTAAAATCGACTCTTGTGTAAGTAATAATAGCGAAACTAAACCTCAAAATATCTGTATTCAAGATTTACAGTTTCCCAACCAATATGGCTATAGTGACGTTCAATATCAGATCCGTGGTTACGTTTGGCAATATGATGCAGGAGCGGTTACGGCAACAATGCTACCGCTTGGTCTTGAAGTTACCAATGATTCAGTTTTTAGCGCACAAGGCTTAGGCATTAACAACGAAGGTCAAGTTGCCGGTCGTTCTTATGTTTATCGAGATAATGATAAAGATAGACTTTATTACGATGCTGCATATTGGACTAAAGATGCTGCTACTGGTGAGTATAAATACAACTGGGTAGATGTTGATGAAGCTCGAGATGTATATTCATCAATTGCTTATGATATTAATGATAACGGTATTCTAGTCGGCAGTTACAATAAGTATATCAATGGCTATCGCCGTGATAAGTTTTTCTATTTTGATACTAAAAGTCCAGAAACACCACTCGTTACTCCTAATGACTTTTACGATAATTTGTCTGACTTAAGTAGTCGTGGCCGTGATATTAACAATCTGGGCCAAGTTGTCGGTTATATTGAGACGACACATGATAAAGAAAAGCCACGTCCAAAAGCGGGTTTCCTTTATGATTTGCCTAAAGATGAGTTTAGTAATCTAAATGACTTACTAACGTGTGAGTCTAAAGGCTATAAGCAAAATGACAAAGGTAATTGGGAAAGAAACCTAGTTGAAGTGACTGACGGTGACGGCAAAACTCTAACCTATAAAAGTGACATCTTAGTTGTTGAAGCAAATAGCATTAATGAAGATGGTACGATTGTGGGTACAGCGTTCATCCGTAAGCCATCTTATAAATTTGATGACGATGGTAACTTGGTGATAGGTGATGATGGTAAACCATTCTTTCAGCTAAATGGTAATGGCGATCCGGTTACTTCATACTTACCGAGAATGGTTATTCTGCAGCCTAATAGTACATCAGGTGCTGAAGCTTGTACCGTTGTTGATGATGACGATACTGATGAAAACTATGAACGCAAGGGCGCAGCGAGCTTTGCATGGCTTTTAGCATTGCCATTATTGTGGTTTAGACGTCGTATTAAATAACTAGCACAATAACTTAAAAAATCGAGGCAAATAGTCTCGATTTTTTTTGAATTAAATTTGTAATAATTCTCAATAGCTTAAAAAATAAGCATGCTAAAGTCAGTTTTTTGTGATTGATCTCTGTTCAAAAAAGCTTTATCAATGGAGGTGAAGCGATAGCTTCTTTTGGTTATTGAAGAGAGGATGCTTGCATGAAAAGACAGAAAAGAGATCGATTAGATAGAGCTTTTTCTAAAGGTTTTCAAGCTGGAATTGGCGGCCGTTCGAAGGAGATTTGTCCATATTCGACACTTGATTCTAAATCACAGTGGCTTGGCGGGTGGCGTGAAGGCATTGATGGGCGAGTGAGTGGATTATTTAATAAATAACACTTTTCACCTACTTTGATTAATTTTGTATTTTTATCACGGAATTGTTAAAAGCAGCATTTTTGCCCTCTAATACAGAGGGCATTTTATTATATTTTTAGCGGCTAAAAGCTGGTGGTATCGGTAAAAATCCCGACTTTAAGATCTTTAGCGCTGTAGATTTCACGGCCGTCAACTTCCATTGTCGCATCGGCAATGCCCATAACCAATTTACGATATACTTTACGCTTAATTGTAAGTTTGTACGTGACTTTTTTAGCTTCAGGTAAGACTTGACCGGTAAACTTTACTTCACCAACACCAAGCGCACGACCTTTGCCTAATGCGCCTTCCCAGCCAAGAAAGAATCCAACAAGTTGCCACATAGCATCTAAGCCTAAACAACCTGGCATTACAGGATCGCCAGCAAAGTGACAGTCAAAAAACCATAGGTCTGGGTTAATATCTAGCTCTGCAACAATTTCACCTTTACCAAACTCACCACCGTCAGCATTAATTTTTAATACGCGGTCGATCATCAACATATTGTCTTTCGGCAATCTCGGAGAATTAGGTTCGAATAATTTGCCAAGTCCACAGGCAACAAGGTCTTCTTTAGTAAAACTGTTTGCGTAACTCATTATTTTTTATACTCCAGCAATTTGAGCTGCCAAGGTTAGCGAACACGTGTACGCTAAACAACTCCGATCAGCTAGAAAATCTTAATTTATCGACTAATCTCGCAAAAAGGCTACGTTCTTCGTCTTGATAACCAGCAAGGCTTTCCAAGCGTGATTGCACTAAACCATAAAGAGATTCATCTGGAAATTGATTATCCTCATCTGGGCTACCAGCGGGTGTTTGCATTAAAATCTCTACTGCTTCATCGATATGTTTAACTTGGTACAACGTAAATAATCCAGCATCTACAGCATCGATAACATCTTGATGCAGGTTTAGCTGCTGCATATTAGAGCAGGGAATTATGACGCCCTGATGACCCGTTAATCCACGACGTTTACAGAGTTTAAAGAAACCTTCGATTTTTTCGTTTACGCCACCAATAGCCTGTACATTTCCAAATTGGTCTATGGCCCCTGTAGCGGCAAGGCTTTGGTTAATTGGTTTTTCTGAAATCGCTGATATTAAACAGCAATATTCAGCCAAAGAAGCACTATCTCCGTCAATCTCTTGGTAAGATTGTTCAAATACAATATTTGCATTTAAATGCAGAGGGGCATCTTTACCAAAAATACGGTAAAGGCACGCAGATAAAATCATCATGCCTTTTGCATGAATATTGCCACCTAACTCAGATTTGCGTTCAATATCGGCAACTTCACCGTCTCCATAGTGGACGGAAGCGGTTATACGTGCTGGTTCGCCATAGCTAAACTCCGCATTTTCAATAACGGTTAACCCATTTATCTGGCCAACCATTTCGTCCTGAGTGGGCAGATTGATAAATAAATCATCAAAATTCTGTTCAGATAGTCTCTCTGATGCATTATGACGTTGATTTACCATGTTGATACTGTGAGCGAGGGTTTGCTCAGATATTTTTTCGCTTTGGCCATATGCTTTAGCTTGAGCTAACAAATGTTCTATATTGGTACTCATTAAACTTAAGCGTTGCTGGTGATCTGCAAGTTTCGCGCTAAATTGTAATAACAGAGTTAAGGCTCCGTCGTCGAGCTCTACTTTGATATGGTTAAGTATCCCTGCTAACCAGTGGCAATAATCCAATACTGAGTGCTCAGATAAATCCATTTCGTTAATCAGCTCACCCAGCAATGGGAAGTGACGTGAAAAGCTCGGTTCTCCCAACCAGCAACTGCCATATTGATGGCTTGAACCAATCAGGATGATTTTACATTTTAGCGGGATTAGCGGTAGTTTTGAGTGAGCCTGATATGCTTGCTTATCGAGGATGTCGAGGAGCAGATCCCATAAGGTTTCGCGCTTCCACAATGAGTCAGCGCAAATAAACAGCAAATGACAGCTCGCAAGTAATCCAGCTGTATAGTTTTTGCTACTAGGATCGTATTGACCAATTAAGTCTGATTTGCGAATTGCTCCAGATAAATATCCATGGCTAAGTGTTTTGTTGGTAAGTACTGTGTCGCCGACATTTGTCGTTGCTTGCCAATGGGTTTGCCCTTGTTGATCTAATATCAAACTTTGCGCTATAAATTGGCCGTGATTTTTAACTAATGACTCAATGATACGTTTACGATTGCAGCCAAAATACTCGGCCAAATACATGTGCTGGTTTTCTGTGGCGCATAGTAAATTAAATGCATCAATAGTCCGGACTTGAGCGAGCAAGTCTGCTTTTGCACTAGATGTAATAACCTGTTTAGCTGGAAGAGTAAAACGAGGAATAAGCGCTGAAGCAGGAATAACGTTTGAGTTCATATAAGTGTATGGCAATTTTTAGTAGCACGATACTAGCACATTTTTTAATTGCCTTTGATAGATAACGTTATATAACTGATGTAAAAGCGGGTGCATAATAATTAGTATCAGCTGTTTTTCGTTTAAACCTCCGCCAAATTGTGTGCTTATTGAGCGTCGTTATGTATTTACCGGTATTTTTAAGGTAAATAGGTTTACTTCATAAGAGAAAAACCATAGTATTTACATCGCTCGGAGAGATGGCAGAGTGGTCGAATGCACCGGTCTTGAAAACCGGCATGGGTTTATAGCCCATCTAGGGTTCAAATCCCTATCTCTCCGCCACATTTAGAAAAGGCAGCCTATGGCTGCCTTTTTGCTTTTTTAGCTAAGTCAATGATTTTGAAAAGTATTAACTCTAGTCAATCTCGTTGATTTCAGACAAATTTATCTTTCTTAATCCCTTTTTTTGCGATAAATTAACCTTTATAACATTATTGATTCTAACTTCACTTTATGAGGTTGAATTAAGCATTAAAAGGTAAGGCAACTTTGATCTCTGTATATTTAGTTGATGACCATGAGCTAGTCAGAACCGGTATTCGACGGATCCTTGAAGACGAGCGTGGCATTAAGGTCGTGGGTGAAGCCGGTGACGGTGAAACGGCAGTACAGTGGTGCCGTAAAAATGAAGCCGATGTCATTTTAATGGACATGAATATGCCAGGGATTGGAGGGTTGGAAGCTACGCGTAAGATCCTGCGCTTTCAAGCTCATGCCAAAATCATCGTGTTAACAATTCATACAGAAGATCCATTCCCTACTAAAGTTATGCAGGCAGGGGCCTCTGGTTATTTAACTAAAGGCGCAACTTCCCCTGAAGTATTACAAGCTATTCGCCAAGTTGCACACGGCCAACGTTATCTATCTCCAGAAATCGCGCAGCAAATGGCACTAAGCCAGTTTAATCAATCAGAAGAGAATCCGTTCAAAACACTGTCTGAGCGTGAGTTGCAGATCATGTTGATGATTACTAATGGTGAAAAGGTCAGTGAGATCTCTGAACAACTCAATTTGAGTCCAAAAACGGTAAACAGCTATCGCTATCGATTATTTGCTAAATTGGGGATCGGTGGAGATGTTGAGCTGACTCGTTTGGCGATTAGATATAAAATGCTTGATACGGGACAATTTTAATCAAAATCGACATCTTTTATGCCTGAGCAATTTAATGCCGAAAATTTCCTAAAAACAGTCACATCTTCTCCTGGCGTATACCGTATGTATGACGCCAAGAGTGTGGTTATTTATGTAGGAAAAGCAAAAGATTTGAAAAAGCGGCTTTCTTCTTACTTTCGTAAAAATCTTGGTAATGTAAAAACTCAGGCACTTGTGTCTCATATTGCTAATATTGATGTCACGGTGACACATAGTGAAACTGACGCATTAATTCTAGAAAATGATTACATCAAGCAGTACATGCCTAAATACAATGTATTGCTTAGAGATGATAAGTCTTATCCATATATCCTACTAAGCAGTCACAAACATCCTCGGTTAGCATATCATCGTGGCCCAAAACGAGATAAAGGCCAATATTTCGGTCCATATCCTAATGGTGGTGCGGTTAGGGAAAGCTTGCACCTTATGCAAAAGCTCTTTCCTATTCGGCAATGTGATGATCTTTATTATAAATCTCGTTCTCGCCCCTGCTTACAATATCAAATTGGTCGTTGCTGTGCGCCTTGCGTGGATCTAGTGAGTAACGAGGATTATCAGGAGCAAGTTAGGTTAGCATCATTATTTTTAAAAGGTAAAAATAGTCAAGTGATGTCGGTCCTTGTTGAAAAAATGGAGCAAGCTGCAACCGACATGGCTTATGAACAAGCTGCTTTATATCGTGATCAAATAACCGCTTTACGTCGAGTGTCTGAGCAGCAGGAAGTATCCAATGCCTCTGGAGATATGGATGTGATCGGTGCTTATTATGCTTCTGGAGTGGCTTGCTTCCATCTACTGTTTATTCGGGAAGGTAAAATATTTGGTAGCCGCAGTTATTACCCTAAAGTACCGGTCAATACCGAAGTCACCGAAGTTTTACGAGCATTTATGTTGCAGTTTTATTTGAACTCGGATAGTCAACGTCTAACACCCAAAGAAATTCTAATCAGTGAAGTATTTGCAGAACAGCAAGAGCTAGCTGCTGCGATACAAACGGCACAGAACAAGAAAGTTGAGATAAAAACTCAAGTTAGAGGTGAGCGCGCCAGTTTTCTACGCTTAGCTCTAACCAACGCGACTAATGCAGTTAATACACGTTTATCACATAAGAATACTGTTGAGCAGCGTTTCTTGTTATTAGAAGAAGCTATTGAAGCAAGTAACAAGATCCAGCGTATGGAATGTTTTGATATTAGCCATACTATGGGGGAGAGTACAGTTGCATCTTGTGTCGTATTTAATAGAGAGGGGCCAAGTAAAGCTGACTATCGTCGTTATAATATTACAGGGATCACCGGAGGAGATGATTACGCTGCAATGAAACAAGCCATCAGTCGACGCTTTGACAAAGTGACTGATAAAGGAAAAGTTCCCGATATTTTGTTTATTGACGGTGGTATTGGCCAGTTGAGAATTGCGCAAAAGGTGGTTGATGAAAAGTTCGTAGCACTAGATAACGCTCCGACATTGATTGGCGTTGCAAAAGGGGAAGGGCGAAAGCCTGGACTAGAAACATTGATTTATGGTGAGAACGAAGAGTCATTCACTTTACCTGCAGATTCAGGTGCTTTACATCTTATTCAGCATATTCGCGACGAGTCCCATCGATTCGCAATAACAGGACATAGAAATAAACGCCAAAAAACTCGTAACACATCAACGTTGGAATCTATTGCTGGTGTGGGTCCGAAAAGGCGCAAAGCATTACTGCAATATCTTGGTGGTTTACAAGAAGTCAAAGGTGCAAGTGTCTCTGAATTGGTAAAAGTACCCGGTATTAGCCTAGAAATGGCACAAACGATACATGATGCATTGCGAGGGTAACAAAATTAAGGCAAGATTGGCGCTGCTTTTGACTAATAGGTCCTACAATGCCGTTTAACATTCCTATTGCGTTAACACTTTTCAGGTTATTACTGTTACCTGTTTTTGTTGTGCTTTTTTATATACCTGAACCCTGGTCTCCTTTTGCTTCGGCATTTGTTTTTTGGTTAGCAGCGGTAACTGATGCGCTAGATGGTTATGCTGCACGAAAATTAAAGCAGTCGACTCGTTTCGGTGCGTTTCTAGATCCCGTTGCAGATAAGATCATGGTAACGACTGCCTTAGTGTTATTGATTTCTGAGTACAGCAACATTTGGCTGACGTTGCCAGCATTAATTATGATTGGCCGCGAGATTGTGATTTCAGCATTACGCGAATGGATGGCTGAAATTGGTAAAAGAGGAGCTGTTGCTGTTTCATGGATTGGTAAATATAAAACGGCAGCGCAAATGGTGGCTATTACTGGGTTAATTTGGCAACCAAATGAATTTCTGACAAATGTCGCCTACGCACTGTTTTATGTTGCGGCAGTTCTTACTTTATGGTCGATGATGAGCTATATTTTGGCCGCGTGGAAAGATCTGACGGCTGAATAGAGTGTTAAAACACCGAAGAGATCAATAAGTGGTCAAACGGTCTTTTATCGATAATTATAGCGTTGACTCTTGGTAATTAATCGGTAGAATGCCATCTCGTAGTCAAGGAGAGCATACTAAGCACTAGCTTGATTACGGTTTAAATTGAAATGCGACATTAGCTCAGTTGGTAGAGCGATACCTTGCCAAGGTATAGGTCATCGGTTCGAACCCGATATGTCGCTCCAATTTAAAGTATGGCGCGATGGCAGAATGGCTATGCTGCGGATTGCAAATCCGTCGATCTCGGTTCGACTCCGGGTCGCGCCTCCATAAATAAGAATTTGGTGAGTTTCCTGAAAATTGAAACAGTATTGGTACCGACAATACGTATCATCAAAATCAAAGAGTTTGCCCGTGTGGTGGAATCGGTAGACACAAGGGATTTAAAATCCCTCGCTGAATAAGCGTGCCAGTTCAAGTCTGGCCACGGGTACCATCTTCTATTGAAGAGTGATAAAACCAGCCTAGAGCTGGTTTTTTTACGTCTAAAATTTAGTGCCATAATAATCTCACTATTTACGCATAGCAAAAATTCCCTCGAACTCTTCACAAAGTAACGCGTGCCAATTCAAGTTTAGCCACGGGTAGCCTTGTTAAGGCCTCCGCACCATTTTTTTGTTTCTATAAGGCGCGAATGGACTAATGCGTTTAATCTGAGCAATAAATTCCTTGTACTCTTAAAAAGTAACGCGCGGCAGTGCATGTCAGGCGCAGACTCGTATTAGAAAGTCTATGCTTAAACAGCAACTTTCAGATTGTTTTATGCTTTGTATCTGTTCTACATTTGTTTACCTGTGGGTCATTAGGAAACTTCGCATAAATGCAATTGATAAAATTTCAATGATGATAAAGACTACAACTTTATCTATTTATGCATAAATTTAATACAATAATGAGCAGGGAAAGTTGAGGTTTGACTTAACGTTACCATGTTATTTATTGGATATAAGTTGGGTGTAGTATGAATAAACAAGCTAAGGGGTTCACTCTGGTTGAATTGGTCGTTGTGATCATTGTTCTGGGAATTTTGGCGGTTACTGCGGTACCTAAATTTATAAACTTAAGTGACGATGCACATGACGCATCTATCAAAAGTGCATTTGGTAGTTTTAGTTCAGCGGTTAAGCTTTACCATAGTTGCTGGCTAACATCAGGAAAGAGTGGCTATGAAATGGATTTAGCTTGTTATGGAGAGGGGGATTTAGATTCTTCTGTCACAGGGTATCCTTTAGGGATTGATACGTCTACTAGTCAGAATGGTACTCGTCTTCAAGGTGCGTTTTGCAAAGAGATCTGGCAAGGACTGCTTAAAAACGATGATTACAACCTAGAAAGCCACGGTAATAACACGTTTGATAAAGGGGATGATATTATTTATTGGTATTCAGGTGGTGATCTAAGTGACTCAGATACATATTGTTATTATAACTATATTGCTGATGATAGGAGCCAAGGAGCCGATAATTGGCAATTAAAGTATTACCCGGCAACAGGCCAGACTAGCATTGGTCAAAGTGCTCTTAGTTTTTAAATTAATTGTATAAGCTTATTAATTTAAGAAGCTTGTTATTTAGTTCTTCGAAAAATTTGCTTACCTAAATTTTTAAGCCGTCATATACAAAACACAATTGTTTGCCATACTTAAAATAGCAATATTGAAGGGAGGCAAAATGCGATTTGGTAGTATGATATGCTGGTTAGGTTTGATATCTATTTGCTTTACAAGCCATGCTGATGAGCGGCTTACACGTGCTCAAAATATGCTGTATCAACAGGTGTCCTTAATTGCTTTGGTTGATCAAGATGAGCAATTTGAGCGATACAAGACCAAATTGTTAAAAAGTCAGCTTTCTCAAACTCAGTTAAAGCAAATTGAAATGCAAATTGCTGATTTTTGGAGCCAACGTAATTTACCCATTAGAAATGGAGCTGTGAGCCAATCAGCCGATCCGTTTATAAGAGCTATGGCACTTGAGCCGCAGCTGGATGGATATTTGCATATTCAAAATCGTATCCGTCACTTACAGTGGTTAGCAGAGCAAGACTGGTGGCAACCTATCAGTATCTCTAAGTTGATTAGGCCAGGGATGAGCGACCCCGCAATTCCATCGATCGTTAAACGATTATGGCTGTTGGGCGATTCGAATAGCTCAGCAAAGAGCACTAATCAGTTAGATCCTTCAACCGCAACTTCTTTAAAACGTTTTCAGCGTCGACATGGTCTACAGCCCGATGCAGTCATCGGGCCTGAAACGATAAAGTGGTTAAACGTAACACCCAAACAAAGAGCTTCGATGTTAGCTAATAACTATATTGAGCGCGCAGAGTTTATGGCTCAACGTTCGCACCGTTTTTTAGTTATCAATATCCCTGCATTTGAAATGGAGCTATTTAATAATGGTCGTGTAGAGCTTGCCTCTAGGGTCATTGTTGGTAAACCTTATCGCCCAACTCCATTATTGAGTAGTGCAATATCGAATGTAGTGATAAACCCTAGCTGGCGAGTGCCTAAAAAGATTCTATACAACGACTTGTTACCTCAAGTTAGAAAAGACGGTAACTACATCAATGAGCGTAACTTTGACGTCTACGATAGAGACGATAATCAAGTATTAAGAACCGCCGAACAATGGAGTGATTTGGCTAAAGGGCCGTTTCCCTTCCGGTTTGTACAAAGGCCTGGAGTAAATAATACTTTAGGGCGCTATAAGTTCTATTTTCCAAATGATCACAGTGTGTACCTGCATGACACCGTCGATCCTAAGCTATTTCAACTTAGTAATAGAGCCTTGTCTTCTGGTTGTATTCGTGTTGAAAATGTTGAAGGTTTAGCCAATTGGATGGCAGCGAATTTAGTAAAAGATAAGCAAACCTGGGTTGATAGACATAGAGATCGAAAACGTACCCAGTGGTTTGCACTCAATTCAAAACTCAATGTGCACTTAGTTTATTGGACAGCTTGGTTAGATGAGTCTAATCAAGCTCAGTTTAGAAATGATATCTACCAAATGAACACCAAACCAAATGCTTCCCCCCCCGTCAGTGCTCAAATCAACGACTTATAAAGCAGATACTGCTAATTTAGCATGATTGCTTGATTTCTGTTTTTCTACAGGTTAATTTGCCTGCCAGTTGTTGGAAAAGTAGTCAGTGGTGGATGTGTGTCAGTAGTATGTAGCTCGCGTAGACATTTATTATTAGGCTTAGGTGGTGTAGCAATGTTTTCAATGTTGCCTTCAAAAGCCCAAGCAAGTCGTTCAACGAAAGGAGTTAGAAGCTTAGGTTTCTATAATCGTCATACAGGTGAACGTGGGCATGGAAGCTACTGGATTGATGGTGATTATCAAAATGAAATTCTGACGGATTTTAGTCAGGTGCTTAGAGATCACCGACTAAATGAATCTGCGCCAATGGATAAAAGACTGTTTGATTTTGCTTTTCAGCTAACAGAGTCTTTGAGTTTTGAAGATGAGTTGCATATTATTTCCGGTTACCGCTCACCAAAGACCAATGCTATGCTTGCTAAAAAAAGTAATGGTGTGGCGAAGAAGAGCTATCACATGAAAGGGATGGCATTAGATTTAGCGTTACCCGGAGTTAAACTTGCACAAATTCGTGAAGCGGCGATTGAATTGAAGCTTGGTGGAGTTGGTTATTATCCAAATTCTGGCTTTATTCACATAGATACTGGACCTGTAAGAAATTGGTAGTAATTTTATCCATTAATATATCCAAATCGCGCGTCATATACTTTGTACGTATAAATATTCTGTGTTAGAATCCGCCCGCTTTAAACAAAGTCATGGTTGGTCGAAAATCGTGACTTTATTATATTATTATTTTTATTAAGTGAGTTTACTATGTCTTATACTATCGCTGCACAAGTTCGTACAGAAATCGGGAAAGGTTCGAGCCGCCGCCTACGTCACGCTAAGAAAGTTCCTGGTGTTATCTACGGTCCAGGTAAAGAAGCTATCTCTATTGTTTTTGAACACAAAGATATCATCAACATTCAAGAGAACCAAGATTTCTACACTTCTGAGCTAACTATCGCTCTAGAAGGTAAAGACGTTAAAGTTCGCGTTCAAGACATGCAACGCCATGCGTTCAAGCCAATGATCGAACACGTTGACTTCAAATTCGCTTAATCTAAGCTGATTTGATAAAAAGCGCCTAATAAGGCGCTTTTTTTATGGCTCAATGGTACCAATATTGGCTGTTATTCTTCATTTTTTTCAGGGCAAGCTGCTATTAGGCTTGTGTTGCCGTCATCATAGAGTTCTAGTTTGACATCGAAGCCCCACAAACGATGCAGGTGTTTAACGACTTGATGGCAAGTATCAGCTAGGGGGATCCTTGAGTTAGGTATATAGCGTAATGTTATCGAGCGATCGCCACTGACTTCTACATTTTGAACCTGAATGTTAGGTTCCAAGTTGGATAGGTTATACTGCTGCGACAGTTTTTCTCTGATCTCTTTATATCCAGCGTCATCGTGGATTGCTGAAACGCTAATATGGTTTCTTCTATCATCATCAAGAATAGAGAAAAGCTTAAATTGCCTAATAATATTTGGCGATAGATATTGGCTAATAAAGCTTTCATCTTTGAAGTTTTCCATAGCGAAGTGCAGGGTCGTTAACCAATCACTACCTGCGATTTCTGGAAACCACTCTTTATCCTCTTCGGTAGGGTTTTCGCAAATCCGACGAATATCGACAAACATATTAAACCCCAAAGCATAGGGATTTATGCCACTGTAATAAGGGCTGTTATAGCTTGGCTGAGCAACCACGTTAGTGTGGCTTTGTAAAAACTCCAACATAAACCGGTCAGTAACTAAGCCTTCATCGTAGAGGTGGTTTAAAATGGTGTAGTGCCAAAAGGTAGCCCAGCCCTCATTCATAACTTGAGTTTGTTTTTGTGGATAAAAGTACTGCCCCATCTTGCGGACAATTCTAACTATTTCACGTTGCCAAGGTTCCAAAAGTGGCGCGTTTTTTTCAATGAAATAGAGAATATTTTCTTGTGGTTCAGCAGGAAAGTTCACTTTTTCCTGCTTAGCTTCCTCTTGCGGTGAATCAGGAATCGTGCGCCAAAGCTCATTTACTTGGCTTTGCAAATAAGCCTCTCTATCTTTCTGGCGCATCTTTTCTTCTTTGAATGATATTTCGCTAGGGCGCTTATAACGGTCAACACCATAACTCATTAATGCATGACAGGAGTCAATAATGCTTTCAACTTTCTCAATTCCATATAGCTCTTCACATTCACTGATGTAGTTTCTAGCAAACACTAAGTAATCGATTATAGAACTGGCATCAGTCCAAGTTTTAAAAAGGTAGTTACCTTTAAAGAAACTATTATGACCAAAGCTAGCATGGGCCATGACTAAGGCTTGCATCGTAATAGTATTTTCTTCCATTAAATAGGCGATACACGGATCGGAGTTAATAACAATTTCGTAAGCTAAACCCATTTGTCCACGCTTATAGCCTTGCTCAGTTTCAATAAACCTTTTACCAAACGACCAGTGTGTGTAGCCAATCGGCATGCCTATTCCTGCATAAGCATCCATCATTTGTTCGGCAGTAATAACTTCAATTTGATTTGGGTAGGCATCTAAACGATAGATCCCTGCAACTCGCTCAATTTCGGTTAAGTAGGTTTGTAGTAGATCGAAGTTCCAATCTGGGCCATCGTCTAGTGGTGTTCTTTTATTTGGAGTATCCATAGCGCCTCCTAAACAGCCTGCTTTTTAAATAGTTCTCTAAATACAGGATATATATCTTCAGCCTGTTTTATATGTTGTACTGCGATGTTGTCATGAGACTTTTGCAGATCTTCATACTCTCGCCATAGTGTTTGATGAGCGCGGTTAGTGATCTCTATGTAGCTGAAGTAGCGAACGACTGGCAATAGCTTCTTCTCCAGTAGTTCATGGCAAGAAGGGGAGTCGTCTGCCCAATTATCACCATCAGAAGCTTGGGCTGCATAGATATTCCACTCATTTTCTGGGTAACGTTTTTGCTGGATCTCGTGCATTAGTTTCAAAGCACTCGAAACTATGGTGCCACCTGTTTCTTGCGAATAGAAGAATTCATGTTCATCTACTTCTTTTGCCTGGGTGTGATGACGAATGTACACAACATCTAAGTTTTTATAGGTACGAGTTAAAAATAGATACAATAGAATGTAAAAACGTTTTGCCATGTCTTTTGTGGCCTGATCCATAGAGCCGGATACGTCCATCAAACAAAACATAACCGCTTGGCTAGATGGTACTTCACGTTTTGCATAATTGTTATAGCGTAAATCGAATGTATCGATAAAAGGAACTTTTTTAATCCGCTGTTTAAGATCGATTATTTCAGCTTTTAACGCCATGATTCGTTCAGCATCAGAACCGGGTTTATTTTCCAGTTGGTCAAGTTCATTCTCTAATTGAGATAACTTGTTTTTTTTGGTTGAAGTCATTGCCGTTCTGCGGGCAAGTGACGAACGTAGTGATCGCACGATATTGATATTGGCAGGCACTCCGTCGTTGGTAAAACCTGCTCGATATACTTGATATTCAACAAGTTTGTTTAAACGGTTATTTTGTAGGTTAGGTAGCTCAAGATCTTCAAATAACAGCTCTAAATATTCATCTTTTGAGATCTCAAATACAAAGTCATCTTGGCCTTCGCCGGAATCAGAGGCCTCTCCTTGACCTGCACCTTGCCCCTGACCCGACGGTGGACGCTCTATTTGATCGCCTCGAGCAAATTTATCATTGCCGGGATGAACTCTTTCTCTTACTCCACCACTTCCTTGGTGAAAAGTGGGTTCACTAATGTCACGTGTTGGGATACTAATTTTTTCGCCTTTATCGACGTCCGTAACACTACGACGTGTAACTGCATCGCTAACAGCTTTTTTAATTTGCTTTTTATAACGATTAATAAAGCGTTGTCTATTAACGGTACTTTTACCTTTAGCATTAAGCCTTCTATCAATAAAACTTGTCATGCGCACCTCCTAGCCAAATGGGGGGGAGCAAGCTCCCCCTTGGGCTTTTTAAGAAGACTTTCTTACTCTCAAGTACCACTCTGAAAGCAGTCTTACTTGTTTTTGGGTGTAGCCTTTTTCCATCATTCGATTCACAAAGTCATCGTGTTTACGTTGATCATCTGTTGAGGTCTTGCCATTGAAAGAAATCACAGGTAATAGATCTTCGGTATTTGAAAACATCTTTTTCTCAATTACCGTTCTAAGTTTTTCATAGCTTGTCCATAGCGGATTCATGCCTTCGTTGTTAGCACGTGCGCGAAGCACAAAGTTAACAATTTCATTTCTAAAATCCTTTGGATTGCTTATTCCTGCTGGCTTTTCTATTTTTTCTAGCTCTGCATTCAATGCTGCTCTATCAAATAGCTGGCCTGTTTCAGGATCTCTATATTCTTGATCCTGAATCCAGAAATCAGCATAGGTGACGTACCTATCAAAAATATTCTGACCATATTCTGAGTAAGACTCTAAATAAGCGGTTTGGATCTCTTTACCAATAAACTCAACATACTTTGGAATGAGGTAACCTTTTAAAAACTCTAAGTAGCGCTCAGCCATTTCTGTTGGGAATTGTTCTTGCTCGATTTGACGCTCTAATACATAGAATAGGTGAACCGGGTTAGCGGCAATTTCGGTATGGTCGAAATTAAATACCCGCGACAAGATCTTAAAGGCAAAACGGGTAGATAGCCCCAACATGCCTTCATCGACACCAGCATAGTCACGATACTCCTGATAAGACTTAGCTTTAGGATCGGTATCTTTCAAACTCTCACCATCGTAGACTCGCATTTTTGAATAAATTGATGAGTTTTCAGGCGCTACAACTCTTGATAAAACAGTAAATTGTGCCAAGGTTTCAAGCGTACCAGGAGCACACGGGGTATTGGCGAGTTCAGAGTTGCTGAGTAGTTTTTCGTAAATACGAACTTCTTCTGAAATTCTTAGGCAATAAGGTACTTTTACAATGTAAACCCTGTCTAAGAAAGCTTCATTAGTTTTATTGTTTCTGAATGTGGTCCACTCTGACTCGTTGGAGTGAGCTAGAATGATCCCACTAAAAGGCAGTGCAGATAAGCCTTCTGTACCGTTGTAATTACCTTCCTGAGTTGCTGTTAGTAGAGGGTGTAACACCTTAATAGGTGCTTTAAACATCTCCACAAACTCCATCATGCCTTGGTTAGCACGACATAATGCACCTGAATATGAATAGGCGTCGGCATCGTGTTGTGCATAATGCTCTAGCTGACGAATATCTACTTTACCTACAAGTGATGAAATGTCCTGATTATTTTCATCTCCAGGTTCGGTTTTAGCGATAGCTAATTGATCAAGAATAGAAGGATAAACTTTAACGACTTTAAACTTAGAAATATCACCGCCAAACTCGTGTAAGCGTTTTACAGCCCAAGGTGACATGATTGTTTTCAGATAGCGGTCAGGAATATTGTATTCTTGCTTAAGAATGTCGCCGTCTTCATCTAAATTAAATAAACAGAAAGGGTGATCATTAACAGGGCTTCGGACACCGTCCGCGGTTAATACATATACTGGAACATCTTGCATCAAGGCTTTTAGCTTCTCCGCAAGAGATGATTTACCACCACCGACAGGTCCAAGTAAATACAAGATCTGTTTAGACTCTTCTAAGCCTTGAGCTGAATGTTTAAGGTAAGCCACGATTTGTTCAATGGCTTCCTCCATGCCGTAAAAATCTTTAAATGCTGGATATCGTGAAATTAGCCGATTTGAAAACAGTCGGCTTAAAACCGGATCCTTGGAGGTATCAATGACTTCTGGCTCGCCAATGGCCGTTAATAGTCGCTCTGCTGCAGATGCATAGGCACTGCGGTCTTGCTTACAGATTTTCAAAAAGTCTTCTAACGAATACTCTTCGTCTAGTTTTTTCTCATAGCGCTGTTGGTAATGCTCAAATATACTCATAACCGGCCCCCTGAAACGCACAAATGATAAGATTAGAGATAAATATTCTTTACCTCCTATCTTTAATCTTAGTCGTAAAATGAGACCTCTGTAGTAAAAAAGTAAATAAAAACAAAGAGAAATAGTTGCATTTGCAATAGTTGCAGTTGATATTTTTAAAATCAAACAAAAATGAGCAAGCGCTATAGATGTTGGTTTCCCGAGTCATTTTTATTCTTCTAAAAATAAACTGTTTCAAGAATCGATACCGAGTGCTTTTTGGCGTAAGGGAAATTAATGACAGCTGGAAGCTGCTTAAAATACTATCTAGAAAGCAGAAAGCAGAAAG
>NZ_JBFRNX010000004.1:0-54590 GCF_041471165.1 Shewanella sp. 10N.261.52.F9 | reverse complement strand
AAAGCAGAAAGCAGAAAGCAAGGCGTTGTTAGCGCCTAACTTTCGAAAATACCATAATGTATATTGTTGGTTACTTAGTTTGGCCTGAATAGCTAAATTCAGTTTCAACTTTCCATACGCGATAACGCAACTGGCTGTTTTCCGGAAGGTAAAATACTTTTGCTAAACGGCTATCATAGTTAAGTACTAGATCGGCATTAATCGATAAAAACTTAGCCGTTTTCGCTTTTTCAAAGCAGGCCATCATCGTACTCGGCCCATCAACTATGGTGTCTACTTGATAATAATTGTAACCCCAACCTTCAACTGATAACTGTTTCAGCTCCCCCATCAGACCATGTTTATTGCAATCAACCATTTGTGTTTGGCCGATCTCAATTTCTATCATGTAATCACTTTCATTCTCGATTTTTGGTAGGGTTAAAATGTGTTGTTCTTGCCCGGCTGCAGGCTTTGGGTACATTTTGGTTTCGTTGATAGAAACATAATTGCTAGCACTATACATTTGGGTCGTTATCATATTTTGATTCAATCCAGACGGGTGAGTAGGACTTGTAGCATTCACATTAAAAGAAAAAGCGCCAAAAACTAAAGAAGTTGCTAACAAGGCACGGCTAAACTTATTTTTGCGTTGAGTGAATAAAGTCATAAATTCTCCAAAATAAAAGTATTGTTCGTATTCAATATCTATATGAACGGCCTAGATTTTAAAAAGGGTTAAAAAATATTGTATTTTTTTAATTTTATTTACTTTCAACTAAAAAATACATTTTAATTCAAACGATTATCTTCTTCCTCCTGTTTAAATAAAACATTCCTTTTAACCTATCCTCAAGCAAAAAACAGTTCGTATCGCTGTTAAATTATCCAAAAAATTTAGCTAATTCCGCTGTTCAGTACAAATTGATCTCGATCACAGTAACCCGAGTTTTCCTTGAAATACTGTACTGACAGGTTCAAACTTTGTTTGATGATCAAATTACTCTAAGTTCAAATTATACTTTTTTCAAAGTAACTCCTTCACTGAGGCTGAATGAGTGTGACTCCTTTGCGTCATAAGCTAGTCAACATTGCTAGTTTGTTGAAAGAGCCAATATAGCTAGAGTTAATTATTCAGAAATTGGGCAAAGTTGCTTTTAAATAGTAGTTATAAGGCTATGTGCTGAGTAACACCGTACATAATTAGAAAAGGAAAGAAGGTATTTTTATGCTTAAGGGGGAGCAAGTGCAAATTAACTGTCAGCACAAACAAGGCTTTTCAAATTTAAATAGTGCAGGTGAACGAAATACTGCTTATGTTCTGTTGCTAACGATAGTAACTATGTTAGCTGAAATTGTAGCTGGAACAATGTATGGCTCGATGGCTTTGCTAGCAGATGGCTGGCATATGGGCACACATGCAGCGGCATTTATGATTACACTTTTTGCTTATCGTTATGCACGGAATAATGCCAATTCAGCTGAGTTTTCATATGGTACGGGAAAGGTGAGTGTTCTGGGCGGCTATACCAGTGCGATTGCGCTTGGGGTTGTGGCGCTGGTGATGTTGGTTGAATCTGGTATTAGAATATTTAAGCCCCATGAAATTCAATTCGATCAGGCCGTTTTGGTCGCCTTTATTGGACTTGCTGTAAACATAGCAAGCGCATTTTTACTTAAAGATCATCATGGTCACTCACATGGCGATGGACATGGCCACTGTCATGAACATCACGATCATCATAGCCACCATGAAGAGAGTCACGGACATGATCACAATTTACGTGCGGCGTATTTCCATGTTCTTGCCGATGCGCTTACCTCTGTACTGGCAATCGCAGCTCTATTAATGGGCAAATATTTTGGATTAACTTGGTTAGACCCATTAATGGGGATCATCGGTGGTATTATTATTAGTCGTTGGGCATGGGGCTTACTAAAGCAAACAAGCCCAGTGTTACTCGATGCGAGTATTGAGCAATCTTATATTGATCAGGTAACAGTCAGTATTGAACAAGAAGGAGCACGAGTGGTGGACTTACATATTTGGAAAGTCAGTGCTGATCACTACGCCGCCAGTTTTGTCATTGAAAGCCCTGATGGTAAAGGAGTCGAATATTATAAAAATAAGCTTTCTTATTTTAAACGCTTATCTCATGTCACTATTGAAGTGAATCATGTGGCTGAGGCACAATAGACGCCTTATCAATAAGAGTAAATAAACTAATGAAAAACCAAGATGATAGTCTAAATCATGCCATGATTGAGTTTTATGAGAAGTTATCATCTTGGGAGATGGCCGTAGTTAAAGATAAAGGCTTTAGTTTGCCTCAAGTACATACAGTTGAAATATTAGGGCTGAATGGCCCAATGCGAATGAAAGAACTTGCGCAAAAAATAGGGGTGACCACGGGGACGCTTACTGTTCAAGTCGACAAAATGGTTGATGCTGGTTTGGTTAAGCGTGTACCTCATGCTAATGATCGGCGCTCAATCTTAATTGAGCTGACCGAAAATGGTCATATGATGTTTACCGAACACGATAAGTTGCATATGCAACTAACACAAGATTTAACGGCCAAGTTTGATGATAGTGAACGTGCTAAGTTATTAGAATTTTTCGAGAGGATTAATAAAGAGTTTTAATAGATTGTCTCCCACATTGGATTGCTCAGTATATTGGCCATTTAGCTTAACCTAACCATTTAATGGCTTACAAATTCAGCAAGAAAGTAAGCCATACTCCAATTTGAAATCCTCCAAATGTTTTTAGTGACATAGCTTTGGTACCAATCTTATCGCCATTAAGTGATACGTTTTGATACGAAATAGCGGCTATTTCTAGCGAATCACTTTTTAGCGCAGCCCTATGGTGCTAAAATTAAAGCGAAAGTGCCGACTGAAGGCTAGTGGCAAGGAAGGCCATAAACCGTTATTACTCGTCATCAAATTAAAGTGAGCAATTCTGTGCTATCACGTCTTAAAAATCTAAACAGCATCCAATTTACTTTTATTCTTGCGCTTTATTATGTCTGCGTGTTCAACATTCCATTCTTTAATATTGTAAAGCACGGGATCGATAAACAAGCTAACGTCAACATGCTGTTTATAGCTACGATTCCGTTCTTTCTAGTGTTTATACTGTCATTTTTATTTAGTCTTTTTAGCATCAAGTATATAGCCAAGCCATTTTTTATTGGGCTGACAATACTGTCATCTTGCGTTTTCTTTGCTGAGTTGCAATATGGCGTTATTTTTGACTATGGCATGATTGAAAACATGGTCCAAACCAACCAAGCTGAAGCTGCGACTTACCTCAATTGGGTGTCTATTGCCAATCTAGTTATAACAGGCGGGATCCCGGCGTTATTGATTTACAAAGTTAATATTACATACAAACCTTTTACTAAAGAGCTACTGCATAAAGTCTTGTTTATGCTAGCAATGCTTAGTGGTGTTCTACTTATTGCCGCATTTTATTATGAAAATTATTTAGCATTTGGCCGCAATAATAGTTTAATCAAACGCTCCATAATCCCAACATACTTTATCGGTTCTACGGTTAAATTCGTTAATCTTAATTACTTACAGTCGCCACTTGAATACAAACAATTGGGTTTAGATGCTCATAACTCTAGCCAAAAAAAGAAACCTAACCTAGTTGTGTTACTGGTAGGTGAAACTGCTCGTGCGATGAACTATAGCTATTACGGTTACGACAAGCCGACAAACTCTCATACTCAAAAGCACGATTTAGTTGTCTTTAATGACACGCGCTCATGTGGCACTGCAACGGCGGTTTCTTTGCCTTGTATGTTTTCAAGAATGGGTCGTGAAAACTATGACGAACGTCGAGCGAAAGCACAAGACGGTGCTATCGACGTATTAAAACATGCAGGAATACAATTACAGTGGCTAGACAATGATAGTGGCTGTAAAGGAGTATGCCAGCACGTTGAAAATATCGTTATTGATCATAACAATAATTCTAAATGGTGCAATGGTGAGTCTTGCTATGACGAAGTACTAGTTGATGAGTTAGTGGCGAGATTAGGGCAAATAAAGCTAGAAGACACTTTGATAGTATTACACCTAATTGGTTCTCATGGGCCAACCTATTACCAGCGCTACCCTGAAAGTCACCGTAAATTTGTGCCAGATTGTCAGCGTAGCGATATACAAAACTGCAGTAAACAAGAGCTGTTAAATACCTACGACAATACGATCTTGTACACTGATTATATTGTGTCATTGGTAGTTGATAAGCTAAAGCAGCAAGAAACTAGATTTGATACAGCTATGCTATATCTGTCTGATCATGGAGAGTCTTTAGGTGAAAGCGGCATGTATTTGCACGGTGCGCCTTATGCATTTGCACCAAAAGAGCAAACTCATATTCCTTTCTTGGGTTGGTTCTCTGAAGATTTTGCTACACAGAACAATTTAGATTTAGGTTGCTTGAATAAGTATGCTAAGTCCGGTGGTTTTTCCCATGACAATCTATTTGATAGTTTACTGGGTCTGTTAAATGTCACTAGCGATGTTTACCGGCAGAGCACTGATATTTTTGCTCGCTGCAGAAAATAAACTCCTTTAATAATAGACTTTCTGTAAAAATAGGCTGTTAAGCAGGCTTTTTTTGTATAAAGTATTGATAAGTATGGATATCAATAAGGGGTTACTAATTTATGGATGTGGCGCAGCAATTATCAGAAACTGAGCTGTCGGCAAAGATATTACGCCATGCAGTACCTAAGATGTCAGAGTTGAACATACCTGTTACCCCTGACAATTACGCTGTATGGTACGAATACTATAAAGGAATTAACCTCGACCTAAAGCGTGCAATTGATGGTTTTTTAGCTAACAGATTAGCGTTTACTCCTGAGGTATGTAGCAGCCTGTATAAAACCTATATTCAGGTCAACTCCTCTGAAGTCATTGAAAATGTCCAAATTGAAACTCAAGTTTTAATTAACAGCTTAATTGCAAAAATTGCTAGTATGACAAAAGGTACGTCACGGTTTTCTGAATCACTGAGTGAATTTGATACTGCTTTAAAAGAACAACCAGATCAACTCGTCATGCAGAAGCTTGTTGATGGTGTTAGCTTAGAGCTCGAACAAATCATCAATACGAATCTTGAAATGGATAAAAGTCTGCATAGTATGACGCAGGAGGTTGATGCTCTTAAGTCCGAAATGGCCGAGCTTCGTTCCGTTGCGATGACAGATCAGCTGACTTCATTACATAATCGCCGAGCTTTCGATCAAGAAGTGATTAGCCATATTGATAGTTTTAGTCAGCCTAACTTTGAAAGTAGCTTGCTGGTGATTGATATTGATTACTTTAAGAAATTTAATGATACGCACGGACATTTAATCGGCGACAAGGTATTAACTTATGTTGCTCAGGCATTGAAGAGTTCGGTTAAAGGTGCTGATTTTGTTGCACGTTACGGTGGCGAAGAGTTCGTAATTTTGCTGCCGCAAACTAACCATCTAAACGCTCAAAAAGTTGCGGATAATATTAGACGTAAAATTGCCGAGCGTAACTTAACTATCGGTAAAGAGAAAAAGCTACCGTTAGGCAATATTACTGTGTCAGTAGGTATTGCGTCACTCAAGCCTACAGATGATAAAGATAGCTACTTTTTACGTGCTGACGAAGCTTTATATCGCGCAAAGTCATCTGGGCGCAATTGCGTCGTTGGCGAGCCCGTTATTGAAACGCCGATTTAGTAAAGCAGTTATCTATAAAGAATACTAAAAAGGCCACTAGCTTATGCTGGTGGCCTTTTTAGTTAACAGATTAGTGCGAGATGATTAAAGTTAGTCGTTTGATGCAGGCTTTAAATCCATATGCATATTAATTAGACGTTCTTCCATATCAAATGTCACTGTAAAGCCTAAATGTTTAGCAAGGCTGGCCATATTTCTATTTTCAAACATGGTAAACCCAGTAAGGGCTAAGGTGTCATTTTGTTTGTAGTAGCGCACCAACTTCTCAAGTAATAACTTACCTAATCCCTGGCCTTGGTAATTACTGCGTACAGCCATGGCAAACTCTGCTTCTGTATTATCAGGGTCAATTGAGGCTCTAATTGCACCTAAGGTGGTTTCTTCGCCATCATCACCTAACGCTGTGGCTATAAAAGCCATCTCACGGGCGTAGTCAATCTGGGTTAATACCGCCATTTCCTCATGAGTCATTTTCGAGCGTACGCCAAAGTAACGTTTGTACCTGTCTTCGTCAGATAGTGAATTATCAAAGGCCATATGTTTAGGTTCATCTTCAGGAAGAATCGGCCGCAGCATTACTTGGTTGCCATTTTTTAGGGTAGCAATCTCTTCTAGTTCTTTAGGGTAAGGGGAGATTGCCAGCCTTGAGGCATTATCAACAGGTTCAGGATTAAGGCCAATATTAACGTCAAGCAAGGTAATATTCTCGCCTGCGCACAAAACAGGGTTTAAATCTAAGGTCGCTATTTCAGGGCAATCAATAATTAAATGCGATATTTGTGTAAGCAATACACATAGCGCATTCATATTTAACCCAAGTGGTAAATGGCGATCCCTAAGTTTTTGAGTCTTGAGTGCTTGGATCACCATATAACGGGCTAGTGTCATGTTAAGAGGCGGTAGCGCAACGACGGCATCTTTAGTTGGTTCCCATTCGGACCCCCCTTCGCCGAGCAAAATAGCAGGGCCAAATACCGGGTCATTGGCAACGGCAACACGGATCTCTTGCGCCCCCGCGGTTAGCGCCATTTTCTGTACGATTAACCCTTCAATTTTTGCATCGGGGTTAAGTGACATTACGCGTTCAATCATGGCTTTAGCCGCTTGTTTAACTTCTAAGTCTGAGGTTAAATTTAGCATTACGCCGTGTACGTCTGACTTGTGATGAATATCAGGTGATTGCACTTTTAGTGCAATTGGGTAACCGGCTTGTTTCGCATATTCAACAGCCTGATCTGGGTTATTAGCAAACCAAGTATCAACAGTATTTAAACCGTAAGCCGCTAAAATCACGCGGGATTCATGGGTCTCTAACAGAGTTTTACCAGAATCTATTGCTTGTTGAAGCTTGGTTCTTGCGGTAGCGGTATCAGCTGGAACATTAACGGGGATAGATTGTGGTACTTCCTGGAGCAGTTTTTGGTTACGACGATACTCAACCATATGCATAAACGCGCCCACAGCGCCTTCCGGTGTTCTGTAGGTTGGAATTCGGGATTTTGAAAAGTGTTTACGCGCTTCATAAGCAGAATCTTCACCACTCCAATTAGTTAAGACATTGACTCTATTACGGTTCGGATGCTTTGCAATTGTTTCAGCTATTGCTTCTGCAATCTCAACACTCTCGCCTAAAGCTGATGGTGAGTGCAGTACTAAAATGGCATCTAGATCGTCACTATCCATCAGAATTTCTAGTGATTTGGCATAGCGCAGTGCGTCCGAGTCCCCCCCGATATCTACCGGGTTTTGGCCAGACCAACTTTTAGGAAGTAGGGCGTTTAATCTTTGATAGATCTCAGTGGATAAAGAGGGTAGTTTGCCACCGCCTAATATAAGTTCATCGAGCGCTAACACTGCAGGGCCACCGCCGTTGCTGATGATCCCAAGGCGCTCACCTTGTAACGGTCTAGAGTGAGCTAGCGTCTCTACAGCGGCAAATAGCTCGATAAGATCGTTTACCCTAAGCATACCCGCTCGCCTAAAGGCTGCTTCATACACGGCATCGTTTCCTGCAACACCGCCAGTGTGAAGTTTTGCCGCGCTGGTCCCCTCAATACTTCTACCAGACTTGATGACTAAAATAGGCTTGTTACGCGACGCTGCTCGCGCTGCCGATAAGAAGTGACGCTTTTCATTAACCGAGTCGACATAAAGTAAAATTGCATCGGTTTTAGAGTCTCTGCCTAGGTAATCAAGTAACTCATCAAAGTTAATGTCATTGGCGTCGCCAAGAGAAATAAACGATGAAAAGCCAATGCCTTTGTTATTCGCCCAATCAAGTACAGTGGTACATATTGCAGCTGATTGCGACACAAATGCAATTTTACCGGGTAGTGCAGCTGTATGGGCAAGGCTAGCGTTTAACCCAAGGTTTGGCAGTATCATCCCTAAGCTATTTGGACCAAGAATACGCATGCCATAACGTCTAGCGGTTTGCTGAGTGACAGTGAGTAAGCTTATACCATCTTCGGTTAACTCATCACCAAGGCCCGATGCCATCACGATAGCGACTTTGCAGCCAAATTGAGCCAGAGTTTCAATGATTGCAGGCACTCTAGTCGCCGCGGTACAAACAATGGCTAAATCCGGTTTTAGAGGTAAAGATTCTATGTTTGGATAAGCTAATACGCCCAATACCGCTTCATATTTAGGGGTTACCGGCATAATAGGCCCTGAAAAACCTCCAGACAGCAGGTTTTTCATTAATACATTCCCCGCTCGTTTGGGTTTATTTGACGCGCCAATGATGGCAACAGATTTAGGTTTAAACAGAGTATGAAGGGTACGTTGGCTCATGAACTTATCCGATAAGTCAGTATGTTATGAGTTTACATGAGCCCAATATATTTACCATAGTAGAATGGTCGAATCGAATCAGAAGCTTCGACATCTGGTTTATCAAAGCTATATCAAACTGAGCAAAGAGACCCGTTAATAGAAAAGTGATACAAAAAGCAGTTATAAAGTCTGAGGTACTTTCACTAAGTATCTGCAGATTTTGATGTGAATAAATTACTCCGCTAATTCGTTTTTCCTAAGTTTTATATCAATTACAATCTATTTTGCTCAGCAATTAAGCCAAGTTTTTAATATCAATAATATTGATGAGTTGGTTTTCATTTCGATGTTTTTGCGATTGAGTTTTAATACGTCACTAAAGTAACCCTGTGTAATTAATTGGGCTCATCACTGGCATTGAAAGCTCATAACCTAGTTCAATTAGCTGTAGCAAGAATTAGCTGACCACTATTTAATAACAGTCATCAGTTAGTTCGGCAGCCGTGCTTTAAGGTCTTCAACTACATTGTTCGGCACCAATGGGGTCAGTTTGTTTAAACACTGCAAACTTTGCGGTGAACGATTATCGATCATCAACTCACATAAAGCGAAAAGGTACTGTGGATTACCACTCACTTGATAAGCCTTATTAAACGCGGTAGCCGCTTCACCAATGGAGTAAGGTGTTAATGCAATTGCGTAGACATACCAAAATCGGCCATTATTAGGTTCAAGCTTAGTTGCCATTTTAAGGCTCTTTAGCGCGGCATCATTTTGTTTGCTGCGTAGTAGGGCTAACGCTTGACTAAAGCGCAGAGTACCCGAGTCGGGCTTGGCAATAATGCCTTGCTCTAGTATTTGAACCGCCGCAGATTCTTTACCTTGTGAGCGATATAAATCAGCAAGATTAGTATATGCGCCGGCAAAATTCGGTTGTACATCGATAGAAGCCTTGTAACTTGCTTCGGCTTTGTTTGCAAAACCCTGGTTTGCATATAAATTACCTAAATTTGTGCGCGCAAAGCCTCTATCAGCATTAAAGCTGAGGATCTCAATATATTCTTTTAATGGCGCTTCTAGTTGAGCTTGTTGCTGACTTGATAGCTGTTGCCAATAGTTTGCAAGTGCTGCAGCGGCTTGGGATCTGATCATTAACACTTCATCGGTCAACAAAGGTGCCAGCATTTGCCATCGTTCGGCAATAGTATATGGGCTGCTACCTTCGACTGCTGCGACCCTTAACATTTCATCTTGATGTTTTACTGCTCTTGCGATCGCTACAATCCCATTTCGTCCAGTAAATTGCTGTAAACGCTCAATGGCGGCAGCTCGAATAATATTGGCTTGCTGGTGGTCCTGAGATAGATAAGACAAAGCATCAACAGAGTTAGGATTACCGGCTCTAGCACTGGCAAAAGCGCTACTAAAGTGCTGCGGTACAAAAGTGTTTAACTCTGGATACCAAGACGTTGAATGCTCAATTGCCCACTGAGTTGATTTGTCATCATGACATTGGTTACATGCGTTCGGAGAACCTAATCGTTGAGTATTCGCCGGGACAGGGATACTGAAACTATGATCACGTCTGTCATCAATTTGCATATAAGTTGTTTCAGGCATATGGCAATTAACACACAAGCTACCAGTGTTGTTATCGTGTTTATGATGTTCGCTGGTATCAAATGTGGCAGGCTCATGGCACTGACTACAAAGTGAATTTCCCTGTAATATTAACTCGGTGGTATGTGGATTATGACAATTACTGCAAACCACGCTATTTTCATGCATTTTCGACTGTAAAAATGATCCATAGACATAATTTTCATCATAGACCTGACCATCATCAAAGTATTGCGCCTGAGCAATAAGATTCAACTGATAGCGGTCCCCAAATGGTTTAGTTACCAAAGGCTCTTTGTCATTGAGCTGTAATCTACGACTATGACACTGGGCGCAGGTTTGAAGCTGTTGACTATCTTGTTTTGCCAAAGGTTTAGCAGTGTTTTCACTAGAGCTTCTAGCTGAGCCCAAATTCGAGCGTTGCCATTGGGCAACGGATTTAGCAAGAGTTCGATCAAACCCTTTAAATGGGGTTTCAGCGATGACTAAAGCGGAAGATGCGCCTTCATTGTTAGCGTTTTTACTTGGTGAGTCGTTAGCCCAAGAAAGGTGATCGCTTGCTGCGCCATGGCAGGCTTCACAGCCAACATTAATTTCTGCAAATTGAGTATCAAATCGGTTCGTTTGCGGATTATAATTTTTCTTCACATTGGTTGAGTGGCAATCAGCACACATGTGATTCCAGTTTTGCCCGGCATTTAACCAATAGAAGTCCTGATGTTGAGCACTGTTATTTGGATAAAGGTAAAACCACTTTTGACCACCATCTTCAACCTTGCGATTATCCCAAGCAAAAGGAATAAGTTGCACTCGACCGTCTTCGAACTCAACCATGTACTGCTGCAGTGGGTAGTAACCAAAGGTGAAGCTTATCTGGTAATCAGTCAATTTACCCTGGCGATCAGCAAGGTTTACCCAATAACTCTCTTGCTTCTTAAAGAATCGGTATTGTTGGTTCTGATGGTTGATAGTGATCTGATTAAAGTCTCCAAATACGCTTTGTTCATCAGCGTGCTTCATCGCCATATCATGATCAGAACCTTGCCAGTCTTTAAAGGCTTGCTCATGGCAACTCTTACAAGCAAATGAGCCAACAAAATCGGCCGCATTAGCAAGGCTTGAAAACCAGAGACTGCAGATCATAAGACAGATTAACAGCCCGAGTAACAATCTGCTATTTAGCCATTGCGTCACAAAACAAGATACAGCATGACAAGTTTTGATAAATAAATTCCCTTTATATCAAATAAAACAATCAATAATCTTTGCTACTAACATCGCTGATCCATTTTAGATTGTCCATAAAAGGATAGGGTTTACTAGAATCTTAATTTGAAATTACAGTGAACTTTTTGTGGAGGAGTGCACAGCCAGACAAGCTTAGTTTTTATCAATGAGTAAAACACGTTAAAGTTTTATCTCATTTATTGTCAACAAAATGACTAAATACAAATTTTTATAGAGTCATCACGAATTAAAGAAAATGAGTGTTATTTTTATCGTGGTAAAATCAGATGTGAGGCAAACGATGCGAATTGAAGATTTAAAGCTGTTTACGATTGTGGTTAAACTTGGGAGTTTTACCGCTGCAGCAACGGCACTGGATCTACCGCGCGCAAATGTTAGCCGCCGTATTGGTGAGTTAGAGAAATCACTCAATGCCCAGCTATTTTTTAGAACCACCAGACAGTTACGTCTAACTCAACACGGCGAAGCCTACTATCATGAGCTGCTCACTGTACTTGATGGATTTGAGCAAGCTAAGAATAAACTGCTCGATGTTGATGAAAATCCAGTTGGAAAAGTAAAGCTTGGCTTTTTACCTGAAAGTGACGAAGCACTGCAACCAGCATTAGCCAAGTTTCAGCGACTGTATCCCGATATCGAGTTAGACCTTCGTTTTACCAATAACTACGTTAACGACATTTACAGTCAGGGTTTAGACTTTGTATTGCATGCGGGTAAGATAAAAGATTCAGGTTTTATTGCACGTAAACTCTTAAGTTTGGGCCGTGGCATGTACGCCAGTCCCGATTATCTAGCCGAGCATGGCGCACCAGCCAATTTAGATGAACTTACACAGCATCAAACTATTTGCTATCGCTGGCCTGATGGAACACTTGATGATAATTGGGATCTCATTAGCGACAGCGTAAAAGTGAATTGTAAAGTCAGCTGTAATCACATGGGCTTTATCAGGCGAGCCATTGTTGGTGGGCAGGGGATAGGCTTTATGCCGCCGTTATTTGCGTTAGCCGCAATCGAAAACAATCAATTAGTACGGATTTTGCCTGAGTACGAGTCTAAGAAAGAAGATGTGTGGTTAATCTACCCAGATAGAAAAGGCATCAGTTTACCGACACGGTTATTGATTGACTTTTTATTACAAGAAATTCCTGAAATGGCTTCTTTGTCATGATTATCGTGACAGTGTTGTACGCATTCGGCAGATTATCTCAATAAGTTAAACACTTAGACTCTCCCTTAATAAATATTACGGGAGAGAGTAATGAAAAAACCAACCTCTAGCAGTCTTAAGCGACCAGTAACACAGCGCCTAATCCTTGTTAGCACCATACTGGCGGCAACAGGCTGCAGCGAAACGCCAATATCCCAAGAGCAAGACGCGCAAACACATCAGCATCGTCCTGTGCAGATTCTATTGCTCGACGATTCCCAGCAGAGCAATATCAGACACTTTTCTGGCGTATTAGAAGCCACTAAAACCGCACATCTAGCTTTTAAAGTTCCTGGCACCATTGAAGCCATTTTGGTTAAAACGGGTGATAGCGTCGTTAAAGGCCAAGTCCTCGCTAAGTTAGAACCCCATGACTACCAAGTAACCGTTGTTGAGTTAAAAGCACGCTTAGCTGAGGCAAATGCTGCACACGACTTGGCTAAAGTGGAGCTAGCACGTGTAAAAACTGCCATTGCTGATGATGCGATTTCGCAAGTCAATTTAGATAGAGCTCAAAGCGGTTACAAGCGCAGTTTAGCTATGGTTAACGTGATGAAGCAAAACCTGCAAAAAGCCCAAGATGCCCTTAGTTACACCGAGCTAACGGCACCTTTCTCTGGCGTTATTGGTGCAAAGAATCAGCAAACCTTTGAACAAACTGCGCCGGGCACAGCACTGTTTTCATTACATCAACTCGGCAATATGAAAGCCGTTATTGATGTACCCGAAAACCTCATGCCTCAACTGCAAGGCTCGCAACAAGCGCAGGTGCATTGGTATGGTCAAGACAAGCCTTACACCGCTTCGTTAAGTGCCATGGACACAATGCCTCACCCAATCAAGCAAACTTATGAGGTTGAGTTTGTTATTGCCCAAAGTACAACTGCATTACCGGGTAAAGCAGTCGATGTCTCGGTGACATTCGACAGTGATACGCCTAGCTATTGTGTGCCCTATGGCGCGTTAGTTGGCAAGTTTGAAAGCAATAGTGTTTATGTGGTGCATGAGCAAACAGTGATTGAGAAAAATGTCACTGTACGCTCTTTTGGGCAAAATAAAGCCTGTATTAGTGGCGACTTATCTCAAGGAGATGCGCTAGTAACCGCTGGTGTGCATTACCTTAAACCAAACCAGCGAGTCACCAATACTGTTGCTAAAGCATTTAGCTACTAGGAGTCATGATGAATTTAGCTGAATTTGCGATAAAACAACGGGTATTTGTACTGTTTTTTAGTGTGCTATGTGTGATTGTTGGTTTAGTGTCTTACTTTGAGTTAGGCAAGTTAGAAGACCCTTCATTTACAGTTAAAAGCGCAGTCGTTGTCACGCTTTATCCTGGCGCATCCGCCAAAGAGATTGAACTGCAAGTGACCGATAAAATAGAGACTAAGCTGCAAGAGATGGGCGCAATGTGGAAGCTTCGCTCCTTGTCTCGCCCGGGTAGCTCAATGATATTTATTGATTTGAAAGAATCGACTAATTCAAAAGAATTACCACAGCAATGGGATCTATTACGTCGCAAGGTAGAAGATGTGAAGCTCTCTTTACCTGCAACAGCGCAAATCAGCATAGTGCAGGACGAGTTTTCTGAAGTCTACGGTATGTTGTTTAGTGTTTATGGCAACAATGCGCAACCAGAAGAGTTACGTCAATATGCTAAGGAGCTACAGCGCCGGATAAAAACGCTAGATGGCATTAAGAAAATTGAGTTGCATGGTGTACAAAGCCAAGCGGTTTATATCGACTTACCTGAACAAAGATTAGCTAAATACGGCATTTCTTCTGCTCAAGTGATCAATCAATTATCTACTCAGAATCTTACCTTCGATAGTGGTAGCTTTGCGGCGGATGCTGAGCGGATCCGTATCGACCAGAGTAGTGCCTTTAAGTCTGTGCAAGATATCAAGGACCTGACAATTAAAGGAGGAATAGGCCAATACAGCACAGGTCTAATTAGGCTCGGTGATATTGCCGATGTCACTTTAGGGTACAAAACCCCAGCAACAACACTGAGCCGTTTCAACGGTGAACCCGCGGTTAGTTTAGCGGTCAGCCCAGTTGAAGGCATAAATGTGGTGAGCCTAGGTGAATCACTGACCGCAATTATTAATGATTATCAAGCAGAGTTACCCGTCGGAGTAGAAATCGGCACCATTGCTTTCCAGCCTGATGAAGTTGAAAAGTCGATTGAAGAGTTCGTTGTTAACTTGCTTGAAAGTGTAGCAATTGTATTTGCCGTACTTTTGATCTTTATGGGTTTTAAAAGCGCGACAATCGTGGGTAGCAGTTTGCTGTTTACCATATTGCTAACGCTTATTTATATGTACCTAGCTGGGGTTGATCTACAACGTGTATCACTGGGTACGTTTATTCTGGCCTTAGGTATGCTGGTGGACAACGCCATTGTGATCACTGATCTATTTGTGGTCAAACTCAACAAAGGAATAGCGCGTACCAAAGCGGCGATTGATGCAGTAAAAGAAACGGCTAAGCCGCTGTTAGCCGCCACTGTCATCGCGATTATGGGCTCAAGTCCGGTGTTGTTTTCGCAAACTGACGCTGGTGAGTTTGCAAGCTCAGTGTTTTTAATTATCTGTTCATCACTTTTATTTTCATGGTTAGTAGCAGTAACCCTAACGCCGTTATTGTGCTGGTTATGGATAAAGCCAAACACTAAAAAAGAACAACAACATAAAACGAATCGCTACCAGCTTGCAGTGGGCTGGACGGTTAAAAATCCACTAAAAGCCATATCTATGGTGGTCCCACTATTGCTAATCACCGCGATGGCTGTGCCTTATGTTGCTATCAATTTTATTCCTAGCTCAGACCGTCCAATGGTATTCCTAGACTATTGGTTACCTAATGGTTCCAAGATAGAAAGCACATCAGAGGATATGAAAAAAATTGAAGGTTGGTTGTTAAAACAGCCTGAGGTTACCACGATTTCAAGCTATATCGGCGCAAGTGCACCGCGCTTTTCGGTCACTGTAGAGCCTGAGCCATATGATCCTAGTTATGGTCAGGTGGTGATTAACGTGGCGGAATATGACGCTATTGCCGATCTTGTTAAGCGGGGCGACGCTTGGTTAGCGCAAAACTTCCCAAATTCTGAGCCACGCTTTAGAGCATTAAAATTGGCGACTAAGGACAAATTTAGCATTGAAGCAAGATTCACCGGATCTGATCCACAGGTGCTGCACCAGTTATCAGAACAAGCCAAAGTAATATTAGCTAGCCATCCAAACATTAAGTATGTGCGCGATGATTGGCGTCAACTCAGTAAAGTGATTGAGCCGATTATCAATCAAGAGCAAGCAAGGCGCGCAGGTATTAATCGCACTGATATTTCGCTAGCCATTAAGCGTGCAACAGAAGGTGTGACATTAGGCACGCTTAATCAAGGCGATCAGATAATCCCGATTAGCTTTAGAAGTGCAGATGCCGACTTGAGTTATTTGGAAACACTACCCGTGCGTTCACTGCTCGGTGTGCATAGTGTGCCACTAGGCCAAGTGGTTGACAGCTTTGAACTTAAGGCCGAAGAGAGCATGATTTGGCGCAGAAACCGGATGCCCACCATTACTGCACAGGCTGATGTTTTTGATATCACTCCAGCAGAGGCAAGAAATCAAATAAAACATCAAATTGAGACAATAGAACTACCAGCAGGCTATGCCTTTGAGTGGGGCGGTGAGTATTACGACGAAAATCGCGCCATAACCGATACCTTGAGCCAGTTACCTAAGGCATTGTTGATGATGATAGTCATTATGGTCGCCATGTTTAATGGCTTTAAACAGCCGGCAATCATTTTGATCACATTGCCATTAGCGGCAATAGGTGCAACCTGGACGTTACTACTCATGGACAAACCATTTGGTTTTATGGCGTTAATCGGTGCCATTACGTTATCTGGCATGATCATCAAAAACGGTATTGTGCTGATGGATCAAATAGAGCTAGAGCGTGCAAATGCAAAGCCTCTGCAAGAGGCTGTATTAGCGGCAACACTTAATCGCACCATGGCAATCTCAATGGGAGCATTAACAACTGCTTTAGGCATGATCCCATTATTAAGCGATAGACTGTTTGATCAGATGGCAGCAACTATTATTGGCGGTTTGGCCGCAGCGACCGTACTGTCGTTATTTATTATGCCCGCCTTTTATTGTCTGCTTTATCGCAATAGCGACGAGCAACAACAATCAACTCAAATCGAACCACTTATCGCGCAACCTGCATTGGAGCAAAAATAATATGAAACTTTTAAAACTGGCTCCACTTGCAGTGGCGCTCATTGTCTCTGGCTGCGCGGTTGGTCCAGATTATCAAGTGCCGACAACTCAGCTGCAATCTGAGTACTTGAATCAAAATACTCAAGGAACAATAGCGGCAGGAGCTCACGCTGAACAGCAGCATGCTTGGTGGTATCAATTTAATGATCCTGTGCTTAATCAACTCGTTGTGGATGCTCAAAACCAAGCGATTCCTCTAAAAGTTGCAGCGGAGCGTATAAAAATGGCGCAGTCTTACCAAACCGCAATTGAGTCATTTAAAGTGCCAACGGTGAATCTAGGAGCGGGTTTTGGTAATGCACAGATAAGTGAAAACGATCCGCTGTTAGGAGGAGCAATTGCTGCCACCAATCCATTAACCGGTGAAGCGCTGGGTTTAGTGGATGACAATAACAGTGCATTTTTTGCAGGTGCCAGTATTGCTTGGCAAGCCGACCTATTTGGTCAAATAGACAGGCAGTCTCAAGCGGCGGCAATACGCAAAGAGCAAGCAGTGATCATGCGTGAGGGATTAACAACATTAATTACCTCTGATGTCATCCATAATTACTTACAAATGCGCGGTGCCGAGGAGCGTAAACAAATCGCATTAGATACGGTTAGCGATCAAAAACGTACCTTAGATCTGGTTAAACTTATGGTTAAGAGTGGTTATGGCTCTAAGCTGGATGAAGCGCAAGCCAAAGCGATGCTCGCGGTAACGCAATCGGTGATTCCGCAGTTAGAAATTGCCGAGAATGCTCATCGCCAGCGTTTAGCTATTTTACTTGGAGAAACCCCAAAACAGGCGCAGCAGCGCTTTAACCAAAATATGCCGTTACCAGACTTTACAGGAGTGATCCCAACAGGCTTACCATCTGATCTGCTTAATCGTCGCCCAGATATTCGAATGGCAGAGCGAGAAATGGCAGCCTTAAACCAAGAGCAGGGCGCAGCAATCGCGGCGCAATACCCAAAAGTCTTTCTAACTGGGTCGCCGGGCGTTCTGGCTAAAGACTTTGATGATCTATTTAGCAGCGACTCAGTCGCATGGTTAGGCAGTGTAGGCATAAGTTGGAATGTGTTTGATGGTGGCCGCGGCGACGCCATGGTTGAGTTACAACAAGCGCGTTTCGACGTAAGCGTGCTGAGGTATCAACATTCAGTCATTGCAGCATTCGGTGAAGTAGAAACCTTGTTACAGGGCTATGGTCATAGTCAGCAGTATGTGCAACTGGTCATCGAAGCTGAGGCTGAAACCACGATAGCGGTCAATAAAGCGAAATCTTTATATAAGGCCGGATTAAGTGATTATCTATCAATTCTAGATGCCCAGCGTCAGCAAAACATGCTTAAAGACCGTGTAGTTGCCGCCAAACTACAGACTGCACATATGACAATAGGCCTACATAAAGCGCTTGGGGGAAATTGGAGTGTAGAAGATGGTGTATAGCTAACTTGTTTTGCCGTAATTGCCTGATAGCACGCCTTTATTAAAGTGCCGCTATTAGGCAATTGGCTTAGAGCTGCAATACAGGATAAGACAAGTCAACAAATGCAGCGTTTAAGCGCTGCATGTTTATGTATAAAGCTGCTAGCTTAGTCTTATTCAATTACCCGACCATCATATTTTTTAATCCGCTAAGCTGCCAGTTTCCAGTTTCCAGTTTCCAGTTTCCAGTTTCCAGTTTCCAGTAGCCAAGTGTCAGATGTCAGATGTCAGTTATTAGAGCAGTCAGTTGTTAAAGTGCATTGCAACCTACCCAATTGTTAATTTAAATACTATTAAACACCTTGAGAAAATCAGTCTCATTTCAACGAAAAACTGTAAAAGTTTTTTGCCTTAATTCGCTAATGGGTTAAAGAGTGTCTCTTAGACTTTACTCTAATGTTGTCGACAATTTGTCGGTTCATTGTTGACTATTTGTTTTTAAATGGCTAGATTGTCGACAATCCATTAAGAGCTAATATTCTATTTTGCCAATGACATTCTTTAACGAACAACCGGTTACCAGCGCAGATAAAACCTTCTTTCAGCTACGCAAAGCGATAGTGGAAGGCGAGATCGTGCAGGGCTCCAAGCTGAGTGAAACCGAGTTGTCGACAAAGTACAGTGTAAGCCGGGCGGTCGTGCGCGAAGCGATTAATCGTTTAGAAGCAAGCCACCTAGTTGAGCGCAAAGCCAATGTTGGCGCACGAGTGGTAAGTTTAACGCCAGCAGGATTACTTGAGCTTTATCAAGTGCGCGAATCCCTTGAAGGCATGGCAGCACGGCTTGCAGCAATAAATATGACCGATCAAGAAATTGATAATTTACAAACGCTACTCAATAGCCATTTTAAGACGGTTCAGTCAGCGGGCAGTTATTACCAAGAAGCCGGCGATGTCGACTTCCATTACCGTATTATCCAAGGCAGTAAAAATAAGCATTTAATCTCAATGTTGCTAGACGGTATTTACCATTTAGTACGCATGTATCGCGTACAGCTCGGCATGACCGGCCCGAGAGTGACCACCGCCTTTGATGAACATAAACACATAGTACAAGCAATTTGTAATCGTGACGCAGAGCTAGCAGAGATGCTGATGCGTCGCCATATTCTGTACTCAAAAACCAGTATTGAAAATAAGCTGGCATAGGCACAGTTAATTAAAAACATAAAAATACAACATCAAAATAAGTTTGCAGGGCGATAGGTTAGACGCCGCACATAATCAACAAGAAGGAAAAACACATGAGCGCAGGTAAGAAGTTTCGCGAAGCGTTAGCCGCTAACAAGCCCCTACAAATCGTGGGTACCATCAATGCTTACTCGGCCATGATGGCGAAGAAAATTGGTCATCAAGCTATCTACCTTTCTGGTGGCGGTGTAGCAAACGCATCATACGGTTTACCGGATCTTGGCATGACATCGCTCAATGATGTGATTGTTGATGTGCAGCGTATAACTTCAGCTTGTGACTTGCCGTTAATGGTTGATATCGATACCGGTTGGGGCGGGGCGTTCAATATTGCTAAAACGATTCGTGATATGGAAAAAGCCGGCGCTGCCGCGGTGCACATGGAAGATCAAGTCGCGCAAAAGCGCTGTGGTCATCGCCCCAATAAAGAGATTGTTTCAACAGAAGAGATGGTCGACCGCATTAAAGCAGCGGTAGACGCCCGCACCGATCCTGACTTTTTCATCATGGCGCGTACTGACTCGTTTGCTCAAGAAGGCTTAGAAGCGGCAATTGCGCGTGCTAAAGCCTATGTGGCAGCAGGCGCTGACGGCATTTTTGCAGAAGCGGTGAAAACGGAAGAGCATTACCGCGCATTTAGCGACGCGCTAGATGTGCCAATTCTTGCCAACATTACTGAGTTTGGCCAAACCGAATTGTGGAATAAAGAGCAATTAGGCGAGTGGGGCGCATCAATGGTGTTATATCCATTAAGTGCCTTTAGAGCCATGAATAAAGCGGCTGAAATGGTGTATAGCTCAATACTTGAAAATGGCGATCAAAAGGCAGTAGTTGATTCAATGCAAACACGCATGGATCTATACGACTACCTGGGTTACCACGATTACGAGCAAAAGCTGGATAAGTTGTTTTCTGAAGGTAAAAACCTGTAACGCTTATTTAAGTGTAATCGTACAAACAAAAAATAAAACGGCAGTAAAGCATGCAGTTATCCATAGCCAAGCTGCCAAATATTGAGAAATACCTATTAGATAAAACCTTACAAACGTTTGCATGATGGATAAGGGCAAACGTAATAAATATAAAAATAACTTGCAGCTAAGGCTGACGGGTAAACAAATAAAAGGAAGAGAGCAATGGTTGATAAGAAGATTGGTGGCGCAGGTCTACGTGGCCAAAGTGCAGGTGAAACATCTTTATGTACTGTAGGTAAGTCAGGCTCTGGCTTAACCTATTGTGGTTATGACGTATCAGATCTTGCTGATAACGCTTCATTTGAAGAAGTGGCTTACTTGCTATTTAACGGCGAGCTACCTAATCAAACCCAGCTTGATCATTATAAAACCGAGCTCTTTGCCCTGCGCGATCTTCCAAAGGCACTAAAAGAAGTACTGCAACGCATTCCTGCAGATACGCACCCAATGGACGTGATGCGCACCGGTTGTTCATTCCTAGGTAACCTAGAGCCAGAAAATGATTTTAGCGAGCAAAACCAAGCGGCAAATCGCTTATTAGCCGCGTTTCCGGCCATCATGTGTTACTGGTATAAGTTCTCTCACGAAGGGGTAGAGATTGACTGCGTAACCGATGAAGACTCAATTGGTGGTCACTTCTTGCACCTACTTAATGGCAAAGCACCATCTGAGCAGCACCGCCGTGTAATGGATGTATCGCTGATTTTGTACGCCGAGCATGAGTTTAATGCTTCAACCTTTACCGCTCGTGTGTGTGCATCAACCTTATCAGATATGTTCTCGTGTATTACAGGGGCCATCGGCACCTTACGTGGCCCACTGCATGGCGGCGCGAATGAAGCGGCAATGGATATGATCCAGCAGTTTAGCTCACCTGAAGATGCAAAAATCCAAATGGCTGGCATGCTTGAGCGCAAAGAAAAGATCATGGGCTTTGGTCATGCGATTTACCGCACTTCAGATCCACGTAACGTGATCATCAAAGCCTGGTCAGAAAAGTTGGCAAATGAGTTTGGTGACACCTCACTTTACGATATCTCAGTCGCTTGTGAAGAGTTTATGTGGGACAGCAAGAAGCTATTCTGTAACGCTGACTTCTTCCATGCATCGGCTTACCATTTCATGGGCATTCCAACTAAGCTGTTTACCCCAATATTTGTTTGTTCACGCCTAACGGGTTGGGCTGCACACGTAATGGAGCAACGCTCTAACAACCGTATTATCCGCCCAAGTGCTGATTACACTGGTAGCGAGCCACGTAAAGTTAATCCTATTAGTGAAAGATAGTCATAATAAATAACGATAAAGGCAGGTTACTCTGCCTTACTGTTAGGTAAGTGATTGTAATTTAGGTTTTTAGTGGGATGAAAATATTGCAAGGACCTAGAAGCTAAGCGCCCTCTAACCTTTACGAATTAAACTGGAACGCCCTATGAATACCCAATACCGTAAACCTTTACCCGGTACCGATCTCGATTATTTTGATACCGAAGCTGCGGTTAATGCTATAAGCCCTGGCGCTTATGCAAAGCTACCTTATTGCTCTCGTGTCTATGCCGAGAACCTTGTACGTCGCTGCACACCAGAAACATTAACCGACAGCCTTAAACAGATCATTGAACGTAAACGCGACTTAGATTTCCCGTGGTATCCCGCGCGCGTAGTGTGTCACGATATTCTAGGCCAAACCGCGTTAGTAGACTTAGCAGGCCTACGTGATGCCATTGCTGACAAAGGCGGCGACCCATCAAAAGTGAACCCTGTGGTGCCGACTCAGCTTATTGTCGATCACTCGTTAGCAGTGGAGCATGCGGGTTTTGAAAAAGACGCGTTTGAGAAAAACCGCGCGATTGAAGACAGACGTAACGACGACAGATTTCATTTCATTAACTGGACTAAAACTGCCTTTAAAAATATTGATGTTATTCAGCCGGGTAACGGCATCATGCATCAAATCAACTTAGAGAAGATGTCGCCTGTTATTCAAGCGCGCGATGGCGTTGCCTTTCCTGATACCTTAGTCGGAACTGACAGCCACACGCCGCATGTTGATGCCTTAGGCGTTATCGCTATTGGTGTTGGCGGTCTAGAAGCCGAAAGCGTGATGTTAGGTCGTCCATCGTACATGCGCCTACCTGATATTGTCGGTGTAGAGCTGGTGGGGCAACGTCAAAGCGGCATTACCGCAACGGATATTGTACTGGCGATTACCGAGTTTTTACGTAATGAAAAAGTGGTGTCTACTTACCTTGAGTTCTATGGTGAAGGGGCAGCCAATTTAACACTGGGCGACCGTGCAACAATCTCAAATATGACCCCAGAATTTGGCGCCACCGCAGCCATGTTCTATATCGACGATAAAACCATTGATTACCTTAAACTAACTGGCCGAGACGACAGCCAAGTTAAGCTAGTAGAAACCTATGCTAAGCAAAGTGGTTTATGGGCTGACAGTTTAAAAGAAGCGGAATACGAGCGAGTACTGCGTTTTGATTTATCAAGTGTAGGCCGTAATATTGCTGGCCCGTCAAACCCACATCGCCGTGTATCTACCGCCGATCTAGCCACAAAAGGCATTAGTGCTCCTTATGCTAACAAAGCAGAAGAGGAAGCAGGCTTAATGCCCGATGGTGCGTGTATTATTGCCGCCATTACCAGTTGTACTAATACCTCAAACCCACGCAATGTGATTGCCGCAGGCTTATTGGCTCGTAATGCTAATGCTAAAGGCTTAACTCGCAAGCCTTGGGTTAAAACCTCATTAGCACCGGGATCAAAAGCGGTGCAGTTATATCTAGAAGACGCCAATCTATTACCAGAGCTAGAAGCCTTAGGCTTTGGCATTGTCGGTTTTGCCTGTACCACCTGTAATGGCATGAGTGGCGCGCTGGATCCAGTGATTCAACAAGAAGTGATCGATCGTGACTTATACTCTACGGCGGTATTAAGTGGCAACCGCAACTTCGACGGCCGCATTCACCCTTATGCTAAACAAGCCTTTTTAGCGTCGCCGCCATTAGTTGTGGCTTATGCTATTGCGGGTACCATACGTTTTGATATTGAAAAAGATGCCTTAGGGAAAGATGAGCACGGTACCGACATCTTACTTAAAGATCTATGGCCGTCTGATGAAGAAATTGACGCGGTCATCGCCCAAAGCGTTAAGCCTGAGCAGTTCCGCAAAGTATACGAGCCAATGTTTGACATAAAAGTGGAATATGGCAGCCAAAATGATCCGCAATACGATTGGCGTCCACAAAGTACCTATATTCGTCGCCCACCATATTGGGAGGGCGCATTAGCAGGTGAGCGCACCATGAAAGGCATGCGTCCACTAGCGGTACTCGGTGACAACATCACCACCGACCATCTATCGCCATCAAACGCGATTATGCTCGACAGTGCTGCTGGTGCTTATTTGGATAAAATGGGCTTACCAGAAGTTGATTTCAACTCTTACGCAACGCACCGCGGCGACCACTTAACGGCTCAGCGCGCCACCTTTGCTAATCCTAAATTGTTTAATGAAATGGTGACGCAAATTGGCCGCAATGGCGAAGTTGAGGTGAAGCAGGGCTCTTACGCCCGTATTGAGCCAGAAGGTGTTGAGTCACGCATGTGGGAAGCGATTGAAACCTATATGGATCGTAAACAGCCGCTGATCATTATTGCTGGCGCCGATTACGGTCAAGGTTCAAGCCGCGACTGGGCTGCAAAAGGTGTGCGTCTTGCTGGTGTTGAAGTGATTGTGGCTGAAGGGTTTGAGCGTATTCACCGCACTAACCTTGTCGGTATGGGCGTATTGCCGCTTGAGTTCACTAATGGTGCTAATCGCCATACTTACCAGATTGATGGCACTGAAACTTACGATGTACTTGGTGAACGTACGCCAGGCGCCATGCTCACGGTAATTATGACCCGTAGTAATGGTGCAACCGTTGAGATCCCAGTTAAGTGCCGACTCGATACCCTAGATGAAGTCTCTATCTATGAAGCGGGCGGCATCCTCCAGCGCTTCGCCCAAGATTTTTTAGAGTCTTCAACGTAATGGAGTCCTCAACGTAGTAAAGAGTCTTCAAGAGAGCCATCAGCGGATAAAGAGTAGAGTTTGAATCTTTGCTCTTTAATCTTGCTGTTAAAAAGAAGCCTTGGATGGTGGAGATACCATCCAAGCTTAGACTCGGTATACTAGAAGAAGTCTCCACCTTTGAAGCGGGCGGGTTTCAATTAGTTCAGCCAATAATAGAGTAGAGCTTTAGTATTTTCTCTTTAATCTCGCAGCTGTAAGTAGATACTTTTATATCGTTATCCTGATGAGACGACGCAAGTACATCCTTGTAGGCTCTGCGGTGGCATCGAAGCTAAAAAAGCCACCAAGGCTCATCTTTATAACGATATAAAACCTCACGCTTATGTTGTTTCATTTTACATATGACTAAATGACTCAAACAGCATTAAAACGGTAAAACAAATGACCACATCAACAGATCCAAAACCAAAATTTGCGCCACAAATCAAAGTGCCGGCCACCTATATGCGCGGCGGCACCAGTAAAGGGGTGTTTTTTAATTTAACCGATTTACCTATTGAGGCGCAGGAAGCAGGTGCTGCGCGTGATGCCTTGTTACTAAGAGTCATTGGCAGCCCAGATCCTTACGGTAAACAAACCGATGGCATGGGCGGGGCAACATCCAGTACCAGTAAAACGGTTATCTTAGCTAAAAGCGATAAAGCCGATCACGACGTTGACTACCTATTTGGTCAAGTTGCCATCGACAAACCGTTTGTAGATTGGAGTGGCAATTGCGGCAACTTAACTGCGGCGGTCGGATCATTCGCTATCAGTAACGGTTTAGTCGATAGCAGCCGTGTGCCAGAAAATGGTATTAGCGTCGTGCGTATTTGGCAAAAAAACATACAAAAAACCATTGTTGCCCATGTACCTATCACTAATGGTGAAGTGCAAGAAACCGGTGATTTTGAGTTAGATGGCGTCACATTCGCTGCAGCTGAGGTCCAAGTTGAGTTTTTAGCTCCTGCAGACGGTGAGGGCGCTATGTTCCCAACTGGTAATTTAATTGATGACTTAGCTGTACCTACTGATGTTGTAGAAAGTGGTGTATTGCAAGCCACCATGATCAACGCTGGTATTCCAACCGTGTTTATTAACGCCAGCGAATTAGGTTACAACGGCGCAGAACTGCAAGATGCCATTAACGGTGATGCAAAGGCGCTTGCCATGTTTGAAACCATCCGCGCTTATGGCGCAGTGCAAATGGGGCTAATCAAACATATCGACGAAGCGGCAACCCGTCAGCACACGCCCAAAGTGGCAATTGTGGCGCCGCCGATAGATTACACTTCATCAAGCGGTAAACAGATTGCCAAAACCGATATCGATTTAAACGTGCGCGCCTTGTCTATGGGCAAACTGCATCACGCCATGATGGGCACTGCTGCAGTGGCAATTGGGACCGCAGCGGCAATACCGGGCACCTTAGTGCACTTAGCAGCTAGTCAAAGCCAGAGCCTGAGTCTGAGCAATAGTGCTAATTCGGACTCTGTCACCTTTGGTCATCCATCAGGTACCCTAAAAGTAGGCGCCGAAGCGACTGAAGTCGACGGTAACTGGCAGGTGAATAAAGTAGTGATGAGCCGCAGCGCAAGGGTATTAATGGAAGGTTGGGTTCGCGTACCTGCCACTGCCATTTAGCACCTTTAAACATCTAGCGCTAAAAACAACAAAGCAGGCGATTCGATAATGAATGCCTGCTTTTTTTATGTGATAAGTCGTGGAAAGCTACGGTCAGAGCATCTTTAAGGGGCTATGTATGAGGGGCTATGTACTATGGGCGAGGTATTAGGGGCTATGTAATAGAGGCTTGATTCACAAATTTATTGAGTACTTTGTTAACAGCGCGAACAACAGTTTCAGTCACTCTTACAATCACTTTTACAACCAGAGCGGCAATAACAACACTTACGAATAAGTCCCGCCGTATTCGGCTTCCATCAACTTAATGTAGTCATGCATCTCTTGCCCGGCAGTAACGGCAAAGTAGCGGCCTAGATTGGTGATATTAACGATTCTATCGACTCTAAAATTTCTAAAGTCATTACGTAACTCACACCAAGCGAGTAACGTCCAAGTGCCTTTCCAGAAGTAGATCGCGAGCGGCCGCAATTCTCGTTGAGTGCAGTCATCTTTTGCATCGCGATAATCCATTAATAGGTATTCTCGCAGACGAGAAGCTTTACGCAGAACATCTAAAAATTTAAATTCGTCATTATCGATGTAAAAGTCGGGGGCAAACATCAACGACTGATATTCCTTTAAGCGTTCGGGCAAAACTGACTCGACTTTAATCATCGCCTGTTTAGCCGCACTCGATAACTCGCTGCCGCCCCAGGCTTGCACCATGCGCATCCCCACTTGAATCGCTTCAAGTTCCGCTTCGTTAAACATCAGGGGTGGCACGTTGACTTCTTGCCTAAGCAGGTAACCCACGCCAGCTTCGCCCTCAATAGGAATGCCGCTTAAGCATAAATCTTGAATATCGCGATATACGGTACGGGTCGATACCTCAAGCCGTTCGGCCAATTGCTGCGCCGTGGTTAAACGCCGACTACGGAGTATTTGAACGAGCTGAAATAATCGGTCTGCACGGCGCATAGGGTTCCTGCAAGCTGGGGTTAGGTTTTCTTGGGTTAAGCCTTTTTAAAAGGCACTGAATATTTTACTGATGTTACCCAGTGACTGTACAAAGTTACTGCACCGAGTGACTGTACTCAGATAGCAAACACAGTGGCTGTACCTAGCCGTTATAAAGAGTAGTTATAAATAGTAGCGGTAAATAGTAGCAATCTATAGCCGCTATTAGTTAACACCAATATAAATATCGACCCCGGCAGTGGAGGTGTAACACTCGTAATCGGTGTCAAAGCAGCGCTCAAATGGGCATTCTTTTACTTCAAAATAATGCCATATTTGCTGCCAAAGCGCGATTATCACCGCTGGCATTTCGCCAGTGGCACCAAATTTTAAGTATTTGCCTGCAACTAAATCAACCTCAGTTAAATCTTCGCTAGCGGGTTCGTTAAGTGTTAGGCCAGCCAGAATAGAATATTGCCCATTATGGTCAGACTCATAGTGGTAGTAACAACCGTAGATAGGCGAGGTGGTATTATTGCTGACTTCAGGGCGCTGCATAAACGCTTGCCACAGTGGCATAATCTTTTGCGTCGCTTGGTGTTGCTCAGCCTCGTTTGAAGTCGTCACGGCGAGCCCAAAGACCTTAATAGCAGGCTGATTAACTAATTGTGGCGATAGGGTTTCATTACTATTTTTACTCATTCCATGTTCCTTTCTTGCTTCGCCCATATAAGCCGTCCAAATAAGCTGCCCAAATAAGCAGGCCAATACAAACAGAGCAATTCTTATAAATAATCAGTGGCTTGCCGCTATGGCAGCAAGCGCACTGTGTTGTTTACGCTAAAAGCGCCTTTCTTGTATCAAACATTAGCTTTATCAAAAATTAGCTTTATAGGGCTATTTCTTAGTCCCCGTACTAGCACTAACCTTAGTCCTATTTCTCCTTGGACCAAAGCCCGACCGTATTACCTTCGCTATCTTCAAACAATGCAATAAAGCCACATTCGCCATCTTTAATCGGCATAACAGGTAGTAAGATTTTTACCCCAGCTTGGCTTATGCGCTCAACTAATGGCGAGAGCTGCGGGCTTAAATGCAGATAAAGTACACTGCCGTGCGCAGACGGCTGCATCATTTCGTGCTTCACCAAGCCTATGCTCGCCGCTTCTTTATCAGCAGTTTCTAGTACGGCCATCTCCATATCGTTCATGGTTTCACGGTGAAAGCTAACATCAAAATGCTTGCTATAAAAAGCCACGGCTCTGTCCATATCAGCGACTGCAATCTCGCCCCAAACTAACGGTGCTTGTTCCAACATAATTAACTCCTTTTAAGATTAATATCGGCTAAGTGGCACTTGATATAAGCGCCATCGGTTAGCGTTGAAACAAGCATAAATGAGGGCTACTGACAGCATAGTGTCAGTAGTGTTTTGCATATTTGATTTGCTGGGTTAACGGTTACCCCTTAATAGCAGATAAGTCGCGTCTCATAAGCAATCGCGCTGCAAAAATGAGCGTTTATGGTTTGTGTCGTGAGCAATAAATCGAAAAGCGGCTAAATCTATGGATAATTGGGCTAGAACGGGCCCTCAAAGCAGCAAATAGATCGAGAAAATTGCAGTTTTAGCGTATCCTAGCGGCCATTAAATTTAATACTGCTGTTTATGAACATTGACGTAAAAGACATATCCGATCCGGTAATCAACGCTGAGATCACCTGCTCAAACTGCCAAGCCTGTTGCTGCCGTTTAGAAGTGATGATCGTGACTGATACAGGTGTTCCCGATGAACACATCAGTATTGACGAATATGGCGCCGAAACCATGTTACGCCTCGATGACGGCTGGTGCTCAGCAGTCGATAGAGACACCCTAATGTGCACGATTTATGAGAATCGCCCATGGATCTGCCGTTTGTTTGAAATGGGATCTTACGAGTGCATCAGCGAGCGCAAAGAGCTGCTTTAAAAGAACTGTTTTAAATGGCTCTTTTAAAGAGCTTTTAAAAAAAAATAGTTTGAGGTTTAGCTAAACAAAGGATTTGTTTATCGTGACCTCAATCATACTATTTCGCTTTAAATATATGATCTAGATATTCTTTTAACTCACTGAGTATGATAATTTATTTGGATTAAATAAGCGCCTAATAACAATCGAACAACCAAGTAAAAGGCGCAATACAAAGGAATGTATTAGTGGTTTCTATAGCCAAACAGCAAGACACTGCGAGCTTTTATAATACCCATGCGGCTAAACTAGCTGCCCAGTATCAATCAACTTCATTTGAGCTAGTGCACGAGTCGTGGATCGCGCATTTATCTGATGTTTTTGTTTCTCATGCCAGTTCTCATATTAGCTCTCATATTGGTTCTCTCGGCTCTTCTAATGCCAGCAATCACACTAACTCTTACGCCAATTCTCAATCAGCTTTAACCGCCCCCTCTGTGTATTCTGCAAGCATTAATGTGCTGGATATTGGCGCTGGCTCCGGCCGTGATGCTAAATATCTAGCAGAGCAAGCAACGACCCAGCAAGGTGTTGCAGTTTATGCCATAGAGCCAGCAAACGAACTAGCCGCAATAGGCAAAAGCTTAACTCAAGACCTTAACGTCACTTGGATACAAGACTCACTCCCGGCGCTTAATACATTGAATGAAACGGCAGATCTTAACCAAGCCAATTTGCGCTTTAAGCTCATTTTACTTAGCGCTGTTTGGATGCACATTCCTGCATCACAAAGGCTGCAAGCGCTTACACGTTTAGCCGAATTACTTGAACCTCAAGGCAAGTTGATAATCACCTTACGTCACGGACCAAGTGGTGATGAGCGAGAAATGCATCAGGTAAGTATTCAAGAGCTAGAAACGCTATGCCAAAACCTGAGTGATGACAGCCTAAAACTAACGATTATCGATAGCGTAAAAGCTGAAAAAGATAAGCTGGGTCGAGACAAGGTTTACTGGGAAACGCTAGTACTGCAAAAGGTAACCAAGCAGGGTTACAGTATTGAGATGCAATCGACGGGTGAACAGTCATGAGAGAAGCTGTATCTCAACAAGTTGATGCACAAACCCAAGTTAGCTTTATTAGTTATTTGCAGCGTTTGTTAGTCGAAGGAGAGTTTACCGCAACCTATAAGTTCGCCTTACTGCACGCCTTAGCTGATATCTGTATCGAGCGACCACTGCACAGTGATGTTACCGCCAATCTGCACGATGCTTTAGACAGTGTGATCACCATAGATGAGTTGGTGGTGAAATTTATCGAACTTTATTGGCAACACTCTTTACCTTATAACGGCGTGGGTGATGAAGCATTTGTACTGTTGCAAAATGCAGGCAATCAATCAGCATTGGTACAAGATTTAGCAGCATTTCGCCAGCAAGGTATACGTACCCTTAGTCAGCTAAAACAACATGCAGGCTGGAATAAGTTAGTCAGTAAAACCCGAAGTACTTTTAAGCAAGGTCCACTCTGGCGCTTACAGTTGCTTGCGGGTAAGGAAGAGTGCTTTTACTACAACCACGACAAATCGCAAAAGCATATTGTGCTTAAACCTGGCATCGCTTTTTGTTTTAGGCGTTTTTACGATCTTGTTGTGTCACTTTCAAGAACCCACTGGACACAAAAAGTCAGCGCATTCCCCGCAAACTTCAACGCGCTTGGCGGCAAAGGTAACTTATCCGAGTTTTTGTTCGGTAGTGACCGCAGCTCGATTATCAGTGCTAGACCACTACTAACCGAGATCCAGCAAGGTAAATGCTTTTACTGTAATAAGCCGCTGAAAAACGATGGCAGCAATGCAGCCGAAGTGGATCACTTTATCCCTTGGGCGCGATATCCAAACGACCTCGGCCACAACTTTGTGCTAGCACATCGCAGCTGTAATAACGCCAAGCGCGATCATCTCGCAGCCCAGCGCCATAAAGAGCGCTGGTATGAGCAAAACATTATAAATAACGCTGCACAAATCACATCGGAACTCAGCCAGTATTTTATTTGTGATAGTTCACGCTCAGAAGCGATTACCGCTTGGGCGTATCAATTAGCGCACCAAGGAGAATCGCCATTGTGGCTAGCGGGAAGGGAGTTTGAGACGTTAAAGATGGTGGAGAGGTTGAGCTGATTTAGTGGGTTCTCGGTATTGATTGATAGTTGGCGAAGCAGGTGATAAAGGAAGTTAGTTCTAACGCATTTCTGCCCATTTATCAGTTTCACTACAAAAGGTGTTGAGTAGCAGACGTGAACCTTTGTTAGTAGAAAACCTAATATGAAAGCTTATGCATAGTCTCATCTTTACACTAGCTGTACATATAAACAGTTATAATAAGCATTGTGAATTTTCAGCAATACTTTGGTGTAAGAAGGAAAGCGATTTAGAGTTAACGACTGCTAAGTGGCTGTTTAAAAAAACTTCTACTCAATAGTTAAATCAAATCACGTCACAAATAAATAAATAAATTCTTGTTTTCACCATCAGAAGAGTAAGTGGATTTGCAGTTGGGATCTTGTTAAACTGTTGATTTTAGTTGCATTTTAAGTTGCCTTGTTCGCGTGGGATTAACTAGGCTAACTGTTCTTATTCGGAATTCAGTCTAATATACTGTTATCGTGTCATAAAAAACACGGAGCCTATATATTATAGGTGATACAGAAACTTTAGCTGTATATTTAAACAGTATTTAATTGGCTGTTTTTATCACCATAAAATCTAATAAAGGAACTTGACGGGACTATACTCACTTCTATCCCTTAAGATAATCGCTATGCTGTTGGAAGAGTGCGTGGTTCTTCGCAATCAGACATAGCGATTATCTTAAGGTAGCGAATATCCCATCCGTACCGTTTCTTCCGTATTTTTTTGATTCGCAGTCAAAGCGAGCTAAGGCTCTGGCTGCCAGATAACTAGGAAAATCAAAGGATTATTTATCTTCGCTTCGCGAGGTGTTATAAATAACCTTTGTTTTAAGCGTTATGTACCTAGGTCACGTATGAGAATATTTATATTTTTGGTGTTAATCTCAACTTCATATTTTGCTAGCGCTAATTCATCCGTTGATGCTGAAAATGAAGGTGAAGCCGTTGGGATTTTGTTTGGTTATCTCAAAGAAGTAGATGTATATAAATTCATGTGCAGCAAGTATGCTCCAGAAATGAAAGAGACTATTTCTAGAGCAACCGATGATTGGATGAATCGAAATAATACAATCGTAGCCAGCTTATTGAGTGGCCTTGAGCGTACTCCAGAAAATGAGGTCAATGAGTTATTAGCGGTAGCTCAGAAAACTTCTAGAAATAGAATTATCCTATTTAATAAACTGAGTAAAACTGAACAAGGAGAGCTTTGTTCTAAAATAGTTACAGAGTTAACGGAAGATGCAGTTAAACAAAAATATCCATTGGCTATCAAACACTTGAGTAAATAGGTACATAACAAGAATTTAAAGCGGGACTGCTAACAGTTTGCTCGGTTTCGCTTCACAATTTTAGCAAACTATTATCAGCCCCTTAAATGGGCGTTATGTGTTTAGGGAGGGGGGTCATTAAATCGCTCAATTTTAGGTTAGCCTTTAGTCTTCTTTTATTTATCGTAACTACATCTGTAGTATCGTCTGAATTAATTGAGAAAAAGGTTAAAGGTTTTATCTTTAAAAACCAGCGTAAAATACACACTGAATCACTCCATTTCGCAAAGCTGGATGATAAACTGCCAAATAAATTATTAGAAAATTTAGCTTTGATTCCTGATATTGACTCGATAATTACTCTTAAACCTTTTGACAATAAAGGTGAAAACCTTATAGAAATAATGTACGAAAGTCGTTTAGTGGTTTATCTCAAAGTTAAAGAAAATAAATACGATATTATATCTGTCGGGTATTCCATCCATTAAACACATAACAAGTCGTTAAAGCAGGACAAAAAATAGTTGGTTTTGCTCCTGCGTCGCTAATTTTAACCAACTGATTTTTGCCCCTTAACGAGGCGTTAGGAGATAAAATGCAGAAAGAAAAATATGCGATCTATTGTTTTAGTTTAGAAAAGACCAAATTTGCACCAGTTAAGTATGATCGAGATTCTGAACAAACATTAGAGGAAGTTTTTTTCTTAGGGGCTTGGATTCATCAAATTGAATATGAAAAAGGGCTTTTACCGAAACAATTCTCAAATCCTCCATTTTCTTTTAAACCGAAAATCTTATCGTATGACGACTTTCGTGAAATAGGTAAAGAGAATCGAGTGAATAATATTGAGGACAATGTTTTAGTAATATTAATGCCAAGCTTTGGTTGTGAAGATTTGAAACTATTAGAAATGGTTTTGGGACAGCGTTATGACGAGTACATTCGCAGGAATAACATAGTCGTAAAACCTGAGCCTGAAGAAATATTGGAGCTCAAGCCAAATTTTTCTGGATTTGGGGTTAACTTGAAAGCTTTGTGGAAGAAACTTATCTCCTAACAAGAGACTATGGTGTCAATAGCTAACTTTGAGCTTTTGGCGCTTCCCACATTACACCATCTCTTAGCATCGAATTTAACGTTACAACCATCTTTCTAACGCAGGCAATTATCGCCACTTTCTTTGGTTTTCCTGCAGCCACCAATCGCTGATAAGTTTCTTTAAAAATAGGATTAGACTGAATTGCAGACATCATAGCCATGTATAGAACTGTTCTAACTTGATACCTTCCTCCCTGAATTTTTCGCATCCCTTTAAACCGCCCACTTTCTTTATTCATCGGGGCAACGCCTACCAAAGCACTAGCCTGTTTACTATTGATGTAACCCAGTTCAGGGAGATTACTAATAATAGAAGCTGCGGCTATTTTCCCGATCCCTTTCATGCTCTGGAGAATAGTGTTTTTAGCTTGGTAGTCTGGACATGACTCTATGAGTTTAACAAAATTTGCCTCTATCTTTTCAATCTGAATCTTGAACGCAGTTAAGACAGGCTTTATTGTCATAGCGAGTTCTTGAGGAAGAATTTGAAGACGATTTTTCTCCATAGTCTGCATGACTAATAATTGGTTACGTCTTACGACTAAATCGCTCATAGAGCGCATTATCTCTGGCTTTAAGGTTGATAAGGGAGGCTTAATAGCTTCACCATAATGAGCAATAAGTTGAGCGTCTAACTTGTCTGTTTTTGCTCGCTGACCAATAGCACCTGCAAAGCGTTTAACATGAATTGGGTTAGCAATGACAAATGGTAGTTTTGATTCAGCGCAGGCCATTATAAAAGGCATTTCTAACCGACCCGTCGCTTCAATCACAATGCGTTCGAGTTGATACTTCTTTAGTTGTTTAACGGCTTCTTTTATCCCTTTATCATCATTAGTTACGCTAAAAAAATGACCTACTGGACGGATATAAATATCCAGCTGAAACTTGCCAGTATCTACACCTACGTTAATGTTTTGATTAGTTTTTGAATTCATAATAAGCTAACTCTTGCTTGCAAATGCGGGTTCGAGGCCCAGTAGACTATTCGAGTATTTTGCTTGGAGTCCTTTGTCGCGTTCGTTCTTGTTATCGGTCTCTCAACTGAGGAGCCATCATTCAATCGAACTACGACAAGGAAAGCTTTAGTTGCAGCTAAAGCCTGGGTCTCACATTACCCGAAACAGGGAATCATTTGTAAATTAGGTGGGTTTATTATCCATACAAGGCGCTCAAGAGGGAAAATTTACAGTTGGCTGTTTTCACTCCGTTCAACATTTTAGCCAACTACAAATTTCCCCTCAGCGGGGCGTTATATCTCTACAAGTCGAATGTACATTTCAATTATTTTTAAGGATGCATAAATTGTTACCAAAGTTATTTTTACCAAATCAAGATGGTTCAGGATCAAAAGTTGAAATTGTTCACAATGGCTCAGCAGTTATTGTTGGTGCGAATGGTGCAGGAAAAAGTCGATTAGGTGCATGGATAGAGAAAAATACTGACACAAATATTGTAGTTCATCGTATCTCTGCACAGCGAGCGTTGGATGTACCTGAGTATGCGACGGTTAAATCTTTAGAACAATCTTTGAATGATCTTCTTTGGGGTAATGAAAATTCTCAGTATGCAAGTAACAACTATAAATGGAATCACAAGTGGGGTGGTCGCCCAGAAACATTTATGCAACAAGATTATGGAAAGGTTTTGTCTACTTTATTTGCAACTACAGCTGAAAGAGATAGAAAGCATTCAGAAGAAACCCGCATAAAGCAAGAATATATACCTGTAGAAGACGCCCCAATAGATGTGCTAACAAATCTATGGGATGAAGTTCTTCCTCATAGAGAAATTGTACTTCGTGACGGCAAAGTTAAAGTAATAGATAAAACTAATGGTACTGAATATCACGGTAAGGAAATGAGTGATGGTGAGCGCGTAGCCCTATATTTAATGGGGCAGTGTCTTGTTGCACCTGCGGGCTCAATATTCATTGTTGATGAACCGGAAATTCATTTACATACTTCAATCATGCAGTCTTTGTGGAATAAACTAGAAGAAGCAAAGCCGGACTGTTTATTTGTTTATATTACTCATGATTTAGGGTTTGCTTCAACAAGGGTAAGCTCAACAAACATATGGGTGAAAGAGTTTGATGGTCAAAGCACTTGGCAATGGGATTATGTACCTGACGTCGAAGATTTTCCTGAAAGCTTATTACTTGAATTAATGGGTAACAGGCGAACTGTTATTTTTGTAGAAGGTGAGAAAGGTGGTAAGGACCACGCTATATACCAATCAATATTTAGGAATCATAATGTTGTTCCAAGAAATGGCTGCCAAAAAGTCATTGACTCAGTAAAATCTATGTCAATGAATCAATCTTTTCACCACATAAATGTATTTGGGATTATTGATCGAGACTATAGAACTGACTATGAAATTGAAGGGTTAAAAATACTAGGTGTTTTTGCTATAGATGTTGCTGAAATTGAAAATATCCTTCTTAATGAGTCAACGCTCAGGATTGTTTCTGAAAACCAACACTTAGATCCTAACGACGTTGTAAAAAAATCCCTAGATATAGCAAAGAATATGCTCCAAAAAGATTTGGAACGCCAAATATCACTTCGTACCTGCTGTGCTATTGAGAACCAACTTAGCCGAATTAATAATAAGTCTGAAGGCTTAGATGCTATTAAGAAAACAGTAGCTGAGACTCTTGATAATATTGATATAGACGCAACGTACAACTTAAATTCTGAGTTATATCAAAGATTGGTAGAAGGTAATGACTTGGATGAGATCTTGAAATATTTTAATAACAAGGGCTTATTATCAAGTATATGTTCGGCATTTGAATTAGGGAAAAATGGTTACGAAAAGCTAGTGTTGAGAATGTTGAATTCAGATAAAAGAGAAGAGATATTAGCTGGTTTACGTAGTTACGTACCCGAGATATAACAAGTCGTTTAAAAGGACAAAAAACAGTTGGCTTTTGCTCCTTCGTCGCTAATTTTAGCCAACAATTTTTTGCCTCTTAACGAGGCGTTATGTTTTCCGTTAATTAACTAGTTTTGAGTATATGAATAAAAAAATATTAGCTGTAATCATACTCATAGTATGTATTAGTTCTCTGGTTCCAATATCCTACGTTGTAAACTTTGGGCATATGGATATCTCTAGTAAACCTGAAATATGGGGGGCTTTTGGTGATTTTATTGGTGGCATATTAAACCCTTTTCTGAGTTTTGCCGCTTTCATTAGTGTTCTGATCACCGTTTTTATGCAACAAGCTCAATTAAAACAAAACGAAAAACAGCTAGAAATGACAAGGTCTGAACTTACACTTTCCACCGAAGAGTTGAAACGTAGCGCGGATGCACAAAACATACAAATAGAGACTGCCAAGTTACAAAACTTTGAATCAACATTTTTTAACTTGTTGAACCGATTTGAATCTCAAGTTGCTCATTTAATTCGGGTATATATTGCAGAAGACGTTGGAAAAGACTCAAATGTACCGAGTAAATTTGAATTAGACAGAGACACTAGGTATTGTGGTTTTGAACATCTTCGGTATGAACTGTATAAATATCAAGAATATTATAGTTCTGAACAGTATGGCGGAGAAGATCCAGAAAGGTGTGATTCAAAAAAATCTTATGATGGTATAAGCAATCAAGGGCACCATTGTATTGTCTTAAATTCCTATTTCATGCATTTTAAATTCATTATAGATTTTATAGAGGAAAGTGATATTTCTGATAAAAGGAAATATTATCGCGTATTGTTTTCTGAATTAACTAATGGAGAGTTAATCTTTGTATTTTATCAGGTTTTATACGGTACAGCTTTAGTCGAACTGAAGGTGGAAATTGAGAAGTATAGTCTTTTTGAATACATAGGCTATAGAGGGTTAATTGATAATGCATTCGACCTAAGTAAGTATAATATGACTGCTTACGGGAACAACAAAGCTATAAAAACCAATATGGAGTATTACTTTAAAGAGAAATCTAACAAGAATTTAAAGCGGGACTCCTAACAGTTTGCTCGGTTTCGCTTCGCTGCACATTTTAGCAAACTATTATCAGCGCCTTAAATGGGCGTTAGCTAGCTTAATCACAATTACTATCAATTTACATGGAGTTTTAAAATATGAGTATTAGAAATAATATTGAAGAATATATAGCTTTATACGCACCTAATGGATTTGAAACTACTACAGAAGAAAAATCTGATTTTACATATTATTTATCATGGCCGGAGCAAACTAATCTACCTCAAGTTACAATTGTACTCGATTCTATTTATGAACGTGAACTAGAATGTGAGACTGATGATAGACGAGCAGAAACCTTAGGTAGAGTTAGTTCTTATTTGAAAGAGTTATTTATTAACTTCAATTCAGATGCGGAAGAAACAATGAGTTCGTTAGTATGGAATTTGAAAACGGTTGCAGTTCCACCAGCTAGCTAGCAAGGCATTAAAGCAGTAATTTAGTCGGGTCAGAGTAAACATTCAGCTATGACTCAAAAATAGCCAACATACGTTGGCTATTTTTTATTTAAACGTCAGTCTCAATCACTAAACACCAGCGAATCCAATACACCCATGCCGCTGTGGACGCCGCCTTCGGTGGTTCGGGCTGATTTACTTCTAATCAAATATCCGGCGTAAGCTTGTTTATGATTATTCTCGTCTGCAATCGCCGCTTCGCCGTTTATATGTACGGTGAACATGCCGATTTCGCTGATAAGGTCGTCGATTTTTTGTAGCTCACCTTTGCGAACAGTTAATGCGGTTGTTGCCCGTGCTATTGGGTGCAATCTACGCATGAGTGACCAGGCTTGATATTCGTGGGGCTGTAATGCGGCTAGTTTTGGCAAAATGTCATCGCCAAATATACAGTGGCCGCCGCCTTCGCCTTGGTTTTTAAGTACCCAGTCATTATTACTGCTGTTTGCCACGATAGCGGCGCTGTCTTTGCTGACCGCGAGCATGTCACCGAGTAACTCCTTAACGGTATTTGCCTCGTCAAGTGTTAAGCCAAAACGGGTAAGGGCTGCAGGCTCCATAGAAGATAATAACATTTGTACCCGTTTGCTGGTTGCCAGTTGTTGGCTTACTGTAGCGTTAACAGCAACCCGGTGTTTTTCAATGAAGATGCGGGTTTGCATTAATGCATCACAGCACACACGGCTGATGATGTCATTGGCGTGGTAGTCGCAATATTGGTAGCCTGCGCGTAAATATACAGTGTCGATTGCGCCTACGCCGTCGAGTAATAGTCTATGGTTATCGCCAGTTTTAAGTTTGCCATGTAACTCCCTAAACGTACGTCTAATGGTTCGAATGCCTTTGGCTTGCAGTGCATGCTCTAACAGATGCTGATCGTAAACGTTGTCTTCACCTGCTTGCACAACCATCAAGAAGGTTGGTGCGTTGGCTGAGTTATCAATTGGGGCTAGAACGCTTGTGTCCGGTTTGACAGCTGCAAACTCGGCGTTAATTTTAAATGTCGCCTTGGCAATGCCTTGAGCCAAGTTTTCTAGCGCTTTGTTGGCAACTAATTTTCCCGTTGCTGGTGTTGACCATTCACTGAAGGCTTCAGGGGCTTGTAACTGCAAGAAATTATGTAGCTCGTGTACTCGTTGGCCAAATGGCCCCATACCTGCCGCAATACCGTTAAACTCAATTAGTTTTGGGCCTAAATTAGCATCATCCATAAAGTCACTACGCATAATGAGTAGCGGTAAGCGTTTAGCGCTTTGCGCCGCTTGCTGATTAGTTTGCTGAATGGGTTGCTGATTAGTTTGGTGAATCGCCTGGTGCATCTCTAATAATGCATTAAAGAAAGGATCGCCTTTGGTGATCGGCTCGATCGCTTGGCTAAGGAACTCACTGTCTTCAGATGCAAAATGTACTAACTTGCCGAGTAGACCTACCGATGCAGTTAGCTTTTGGTAGCGCGCGACAGTGATAGGCGTAGGCGTTAAGCTAAAAGCAGTGTGTACGGCAGAGTAGGGCGTGGTCTTTAGCGCCATTCCATGAGTTAACGCCCACTCGATGGCGTCTTGCGCAGCTTGTTTGCTTGTGTCGTTAATCATGATGTCACCCTTATTTGCTGTATTAATTTGAGCTTTGTTTTAAACATTTCTGTTATTTTCGAAATATAGGTCTGTGGCCGAGTATTGTCAATTTATATTTCGAATAAAGCCGAATTAAAGAAGGTGAACAACAGCCAACTTGTATTGCTAAATGGACGATTAATGTTCTAGTGTCTATATAAGCTATAGCTAGTTTAGTTTTGCAGTATAAACTCATTGATAATGAACCGGAGATATTCAGATGAAAAACACCTCAGTTGTTGCGTTAACGGCTATATCCGCCTGTATATTGAGTTTTGCACTGCCCGCAAAGCTTGCTTTTGCTGATCACCATCAAGACTGCAGTACTATGGTTGGCTGTGACAAAAAGCGTTGTGAGATCTCAAAGCAAATCGTTATGGCAAAGGCGCATGGTAATACGCATAAGGTATCGGGTTTAGAAACAGCACTTCAAAATGTCGAAGCGAATTGCACTAACGATGGATTAAAACAAGATTTAACAGCTGAAATAGCCGATGTAAAACAACAAATAGATAAATATGAAGCTGATTTAAAAGAAGCTGAAGAAGAGAGTAATTTAGATAAAACCTATAAATACCAGCAAAAGCTATTGAGTGAAAATACTAAGCTCAAGCAACTTGAGCAAGAACTGGCAAGCCTGCAAGCGATTCCATAAATACTCATACTGCTAGAACAGCCTGTTAGAAAACTGGCGAAGCCCCTTATTAGCAAGGGCCTCGCCTTAGTTTAATACTTACAAATGAGTCTTAAGAAGACTAATTTTAAGTCTTATCTTGCTGCTCTATAAAGTCTTGAAACTCGATTTCATATAAGCGGGCTAACACGAGTGTTACCGCAAAGATAATTGGACCATAAATTAATCCTATAAGGCCGAAAAGTTGTAGACCGCCTAGGAGTGAGAAAAACAGTAACAATGTACTCATGCCGGTATTGCCTTGCATTAGCCAAGGTCGCAAGAAGTTATCGATAGAACCAATTACCAGTATGCCCCACGCCATTAAAAACAGCGCCCATTGCCAGTCGCCAGTGATGAAAAGGTAGATTGAGGCGGGAAGCCAGATCATCGCGGTGCCGACAAACGGAATGAAAGAGGCGAATGCCATCATACTGCCCCAAAATAGCCCTGAAAACCCAGCCATAGCCATGGCGATGCCGCCCAAAGCTCCTTGTGCTAACGCCGTTAAAAATGCACCGAAAACGGCAGACTTTGCTACCATTTTTACCTCATCAAACAGTAACTCTTCTTGTGAACGTGATAATGGAATGATGTGTCTAACACCTGCAATAATCTTTTCTTGATCTCGTAAGAAGAAAAACAGCACAAATAGCATTAATGAAAATGATAAAACTGTATCGGCAACATCGCCGAGTAAACCAGTACTGGCGGTTAAAAAGCTACTGCTTAGTTGTGTCACTTTTACCGCTGCTTGCTGCACGAGTTCATCTATTTTAATGGTGTCGAAAGGCAGCCATTTATTTAATAGGCTAACACCACTTTGAATATAGGGGTGGGCAAGAAAGTCTTTAGCACCGCCATCGGTAAGCCATTGGTAGGCATTACTCATAAAGTTAATGCCTTCGTTCATAATCGCAATGGCTACGAACAGCAATGGTATTAACACCATCACGGTGACAGATGTACAAGAAACCACAGAGGCCATATTTGGGCTATTAGGTAGATGTTGTTGCACCCTAATATGAAACGGCATGACTAAGATGGCGACAATAAACGCAAGTACGATAGCGCCTAAATAGGGGGATACCAGCAAATAACATGCATAACACGCAATCGCCAAAGCGAGCAGTAATATGGCGTGGCGCGGCTTTAGCTTAAAACTGTCCATTAAAAGGAACTCCAAGCACTTTGGGTAAGTGATTTAATTAGGGCCTGATTTTACTTTAAGTCTTTTATCTTAAGCCTTTTATTTTGGGCGATAAAAGCGACTTAATACTGAAATAATCTTGTTAAGGTGGTTAAAGGTTAAGAACAAGGTTAACTATAGTCAATGCTAACAATAACTTCTGTGATTGATCTTTGTCTAACGCTGGTTTTATTTAGTGGTTTGCTTATTAATAATTTGCTGCGTCATAATCTGTCGCAAGATAGTATTATGCTGTCTGCACTGCAAAATATGAGAACTTTTGATGCAAACCAATATTCAACGCCAGATTGCTATGCTTGAGCTGATCCCGCGTCACCCAAGACGAATAACCGCCAACGATATTACTGAGAAGTTAAACAATCGCGATTTTGATATTGGCCTAAGAACAGTGCAGCGTGAGCTGAAAGCCATGCATGATATGGGGCTGTTTGGATTGGTGATGGATGATAGATGTAAGCCCTTTGGCTGGTCTATTGCTGCTTGTTGGCGTGGCATTAATTTAACCTTGATGGATCAGCATGTGGCATTGGCGTTTCATACATTACAGCACAGCGCTAATCAGTTACTGCCACCACAAAGCGTTAAGCAGCTAAAGCCTTATTTTGAAAAAGCAGATCAAGTTCTTGGTAGTGATCCCGATAACCCTTGGTTGTATTGGGCGTGCCGAGTGGCTCAGTTACCCGAGCCGCTGCCCATTACCTTTGATGAGCCCGATCCCAAAGCACTGGAAACAGTGCAGCAAGCGCTGCTTGACCATCAACAAATCGGCTGCCAAATTCAACGAGTGATTAAAGGTAAAAATTATTGGATTGACTACCGACCTATTAATCCTGAGGGAATAAAAATAAGTGGTGGTGTGGTGTTACTGGCCTTTACCTTAGGTAACACTCATTCTAGACGCTACGCGAAACCCATACACATGTTGCGTAATATCGAACTGCTAGACACTAAAGCGGTGATGCGCAGCGATTTTGATATTGCACGAGTGGGTAATGTTCACTCTGAAAGCACAATCGATATCGAGTTGTTATTTGAGCCTTCAGCGAGCTTTATATTGCGCAATGCTAAATTGAGCGACAATCAAACACTAGAGCGCCGTGTCGATGGTCGCTATTTAGTTAAAGCGAACGTCATGGATACGCCAAAATTAAGAGAGTTCCTTTGGAGTATGGCTGACAGCGTTGAAGTGATTGCCCCGGTTAAGCTACGCGCGCATTTTTGTAAACTCAGCAGTAAAGTTATTAATAAATATCAAACTGCTACGTCGGAGGTTGTCGCAGAGCAGGTTTAGTCTTATCGATACAAATTTTTGTTATGTATTGAGGATAACTGCCGATGTTTGAATTACTAACCCCCAATGAGCAGACGCCGCGTATTACCGTATTTGGCGTAGGCGGCTGTGGATGTAATACCATTAATCAACTTAGCCAATCTGCCATCGCAGACAATGTTCAGCTGGTGGCAGTTAATACCGATGCCCAATCATTAAAGCTTTCACTGTGCAGCACTCGCTTACAGATAGGCCAGCAAGTGACTAAAGGTTTGGGCGCGGGGGCAAGGCCGGAAAAGGGTTATGAAGCGGCTAAAGAGTCTGATACTGAAATTCGAGATTTGATTGAGCAGGCTGATGTGGTGTTTATCACCGGGGGTATGGGCGGCGGAACAGGCACTGGTGCGATTCCGTTTATGGCATCTGTTGCAGCAGAGCTAAATAAGCCATTGGTCGCCGTAGTCACGACGCCATTTAGCATTGAGGGCCACCAGCGCAGTAAAATAGCCAAAGCCGGAATAGATGAGCTAATGCAGCAAGCGGATGCGGTAATCGTGCTGCCAAACGATAAATTGCTTGAGGCGTTAGATAAGAAAATCAGTTTAGTGAATGCTTTTTATCAAAGTAATCGTATTTTACAAGATGTGCTTCAGGGCTTAACCACAACCATTAGCCAGTCGGGTTTAATCAATATCGACCTCAATGATTTTGTCGAGGTGATTAGCCATCATGGCCGCGCGGCGATGGGCGTGGCCAAGCAGATGCAAGGCGATGATTTACAACTGACCATCAATAATGCCCTTAAAAATCCGCTGCTAGAACAGATTGATTTAACTAAAGCTAAAGGCGCTATTGTCAGTGTAATGGCTACTGAACAAATTGAGCTAAGCCAATATAACTGTATTGGCGCGACGTTGCAGCAACAGCTCGATCCTGACGCATTAGTGATTATCGGGTTAACCATAGTGCCAGAGCTAGATTGTGAACTTGAGCTAATGGTGATTGCTACGGGGATAAGTGATGAACCGCTTGATAAGGTGGTTAAACCTGATGGTGCTCATATCCAAATAAACAGTATGGTTGAGGATGAAACACTTAATAACGATCGTCAAAAAGAGTTAGCCAAGCCTGTTACTGTTAGTAAAGAACGTTTCGATACATCGGAGCTACTTAATCTGCATGATTTTTTAAAAGAGAGATCAGCAAGGGCAATTAGCGTACCTGAGGAGGAATTAGACATTCCGACTTATACTCGTAAGCAGAACTGTTAATAGGGCCGTTGGCATTAAAAGGCTTTCTAGCGCTTTAAAATGAGCTATTGAACTCTTTACAATCTCTAAAACAAGATAACCCCTTGCGGGGTTATCAATATGACTTGTGATAAGCGTTACACCGGTTTAATCCAATACTTATCTGAGGCCTTCCCTAATTCCTTGTCTAGGAGTCTAGGAATTCGATTTAGATCTTAGTCTACTTTTACAAATGTACTTTCACGAGCGAACTTGATTGCGTCTTCACATAGTACAACTTGCTGCTCTTTATTAGCAGCTTGGAACTTAGTCATATAAGCATCTAGTGCTTGGCTGGTTTCTTTGCTCATGATCATCTCTTCGATACCAGCTGTTCTATGAGACATCATAGACTGACCTACGATTTGACCTTCAATTTGCATATCGTGCTCGGCATAAAAAGAGGTGCAAATCATTAGACTTGCCATGCCAACAGCGGTATCAGTATCTAGGTTTTCAGCGCTAGCGGTGCCTGCGAATAAACAACTTACAAGACCTGCAACGAGTAATTTTTTCATTTTGGTGAACCCTTTTTTCATTTCACTTATGGAAGCGTTATCTAGATGATATTTGGTAGCATTTCTATTAATTTGAGGTGCTACTTTAGATGGCTAGAGGCTAGCATGTACTTATTATGGGGTATGTGATGGCAAGCCCCATTTTATCGGGTTCGGGTCATTTTTGTGTGGTTAATCACAGTCGTTGTGTACTTTTCATAAGTGAAAAAACCTAAAAACGCTTGTAGCTAATAATCGATTGGTTTTTACCGTATTTTTTTTGCGCACTCGTGTTTTGATTTGGTTTTTTAAGGCGCTTGTTGCTATTGAGTCACAGCGTTAATTGGTAGTATGGCGTTTTTGTCGGATGGGGTTATTGATGGAGCTTAGGCGACATTCTGTTGAGTTTGGATTTTTACAAGGCGTGGTATTTTGTAATAGCGCTCACTTGTGTAAACAAGGCTTAACCGTTAATGGCAAGCTATATGCTTATCCGGCGATGGATCAAACCGTTGAAGTCAGGCGAGGTTGGTTCACTAAAACCTTAGTCTGGGGCAATCACCGCTTTAGCTTTTTTCATTTTACCAACAGCAGACCGCTATTTAGTCTGGCACTCAATAATCGTCTTGCGGCTAATCGCGCTCAATTACAAGTGAGTTTTGATGATTTGCTGGTGGATATTGAGGCTTTTAATCATCATTTTGCTAAACATCAGCGTTATTTACGAGGCTCTGACATTAAGCTGTTTGAGCAAGCTTATGCTGCCAGTTTTGAGCAGTTCTCATTAGAGCCGCATTTTTCTACCCTTGGTTTTGCAACCGACAAATTTAATTGCCGCTTAGCCAAATTTATTAAGCAGCCACAGCTATTCGCCGATAAATATAACCAATGGTGGCAAACTCAACAGTTAACCGCTCACGCTGGCTTATTTGACTCCCTTGAAGCGCATCCGTTAACTAAGCTGCAGCGTCAAGCCTGTGTGATTGATGAAAACAATACCTTGGTCATCGCTGGGGCCGGTACCGGCAAAACTAGCACTATGGCAGCAAAGGCGGCTTATTTAGTTAAGCAAGGGCTAGCCAAGCCCGAAGAGATTTTAATGCTGGCATACGGTAAGGATGCCCGAGTTGAACTCGAACAACGGACTAAAGCGGTATTTGAAGCTGTATTTGAGCAGTCCTTTGAAACGGAGCCCACAAACGGAAATGACAGCGGTGTAAAAGACTGCGGTGTAAAAATTAGTACTTTTCATGCAATCGGCAAAGAGATCATTGAGAACTTCTCTAATGGCATAGCGCCAAATACAACACATCAGCCTATGCGAGTGTCAGTGCTTGCCAGTGATGAGAAGCAGTTTACCCAATTTATCGATAAGCTGATTGATAGCATTGTTGCTGATCCTAAAATGGCCGATCCCGTCGCCGAGTATTTTGGGCGCTTTTTGTATCCGCAGGTTAATGAACTGGCTTTTAAGTCGGAAGGTCAATACCATGCTTACCTTAAAAATAACGAGATCAGAGCGCTTTCAGGTGACTTAGTTAAAAGCTTTCAAGAGCTTAAGATCTGCAATTACCTTTATACCCACGGGATTGAGTTTGAGTATGAGCCTCACTATCGTGCTCAAGCTAACGAAAATACCAGCATAAGTGTTACTGAGCCTGGTAAGGGCGCTTATCAACCTGACTTTTATATACCTAAACTGGATGCGTATCTCGAGCACTTTGGCATTGATAAAAAGGGCAATACTCGCCCTGATATTGATAAAGAGGCATATAACCAAAGCCGAGAATGGAAGATTGCGCTACATCAACAGCATGATACTTGTTTACTGCAGACGTTTAGTTGGCAGGCTAATATCGGTGAACTAGAGCAAAACTTAGAAGCGCAGTTATGTCAGCGGTGTGATGATCTTGGACTGCCCCAAAGTGAACTATTTAAGCCAATAGCACCGCAAGCAGTATTTGAGCAAGTTAAGGCCTTAGGCGTATACCGTAATGTAAGCCGCTTGATGGCAAGCTTTGTGGGTTTGTTTAAATCGTCGGGGCTGACAGTCGCTAAGTTAAATGCGACTAAATTTAACTCGGCGCTAAAGAGTGTAGCAGTTGCGCCTGGTATAGATGATATCAAGCCGACCGCCAACACTAAGACGGCCGTTAAACAACATAATCTTTATAACCAGCTAAGATGGAAGGCATTTTTGCACTTGTTTAGTTGGGTTATTGAGCGCTATGAAGCTTATCTGGTTGAGAACAACACCATTGATTTCTCTGACATGATCAGCAAAGCACTTAATATTGCTAAGAGTAAGGCGTTTCATCAAAAAACGGGTAATCATTTTCGATATAAATACATCATGGTTGATGAGTTTCAAGATATCTCAAGCGAACGGGCACAACTGGTAAAGACCTTGCGAAATGCAAATCCTGGCTGCGCATTATTTTGTGTCGGTGATGATTGGCAGGCAATTTATCGTTTCGCCGGCAGCGATCTTAACTTAACCACAGAGTTTGAGCGTACTTTTGGCACCACGCAAACAATTAGCTTAGATAAAACCTTTAGATTTAATGACCAGATTGAAAAAGTCGCTTCTCGCTTTATTCAAGCAAACCCTGCCCAGTTAACCAAACAGCTTACCACCCATAGTAAGAGTGATAACCCTCAAGTGTGTTTGCTTATCGATACTAAGCAAGCGGCATTGGAGCAGGCTTTTGCAAGCATTGTTGGCCAGAGTAACAATCACCAAGCAAGTGTTATGCTGATAAGTCGTTTTAAAACTAGTTTGAAGGACTTAGATGTTTGGCGCCAGCGTTACCCGCAATTAGCCATTTCAGCAATGTCGGCCCATGCATCTAAGGGTAAGCAAGCAGACTATGTGATAGTGCTGGATGTAAACGATGACAAGTATGGCTTCCCTAGTAAGATAGCGAACGACCCGATTTTAGAAGTATTGCTACCTAAGCTGGACTCATTTAAAGACGCTGAAGAGCGACGCTTATTTTATGTAGCGTTATCTCGCGCCAAGCAAACGGTATTTGTGCAAGCTGAAGTGGGTAAAGAATCAAGCTTTATTAAGGAGTTACGCGGTTACGGCGACGATGTTCGGCTTAACTTGAGTGAAATCGATAACCAGTATCATGATTCAGCGTCTTGCCCTGAGTGTAACGATGGCAAGCTTATCCCGCGGCAAGGTCCCTATGGTCTGTTTTATACCTGCTCACTAGGCAAGGATTATTGCGATACTAAGGTTGACGCTTGTCCTGCGTGTAAAAGCGGCCCTATGTTACCTAACCAAACTCATTATATTTGTGGCTCAGAAAACTGTGGCCATCAACAGCAGATTTGTCCTCAATGTTTAACCGGTAAACTTGTGCAGCGCACTAATGCTAAAAGTGGAAAATTATTTTTAGCTTGTAGTCAGCACAAAAGAGGCGATGCGACTTGTTGTCAGTACACATGTGATCTTGTCAGTGATAAACAAAGTACCGCAGCCTAGCTTTTTATGAATGAATAGTTGGGTCAAAAAAATTGATGGTAGATTTAACTTTCCTGTTGAAAGGCGGATATCCTAATGACGAAATCGAGTCCAGGTGATTGCTAGATTACCGTTGTTGCTTTGTTTTTTGATATCATTTTCCGATGATTATTTTTGATGTTTAAATGTTATTGTAGAAGTTTGAGGTGTTACCCATGAGCGCATTTACCAGTTGGCTTGAGTCTAAAAGACTTAAAGAGCAAGTCACCAATCCTAATATTGAGGTAGGTGAGTACTCTTATTATTCTGGGTTTTATCATGGCAAGTCTTTTGAAGATCAAGCTGTTCGCTACCTTCTCGGAGACAGCTCGACCATAGATGTATGGGAGGCTGACGTTTTTGGTGAAGTCGATAAGCTAATAATCGGTAAGTTTTGCTCAATCGCATCTGGTGCTTGTTTTATGCTAGCGGGTAATCAGGGGCATAGACTCGATTGGATCTCGACTTATCCATTTCCTGTAGAAGAGTTTGGCGGGGGAGTGAAGAGTGGTTTTGAGCGCGCAGGCAATACGGTTATCGGTAATGACGTATGGATTGGCTCCGAGGCAATGATTATGCCGGGCGTTACCATTGGCGATGGCGCAGTGATTGGGGCGAGGGCGGTGATCTCAAAAGATGTTGCGCCATACTCCGTGGTGGTTGGTAGCAACAAATTGGTTAAGCAGCGTTTTGATGATGCAGCGGTTGCCCTGTTGCTAAGCATGAAATGGTGGGATTGGCCGCTTGATAAACTAAAAGGGGCGATGTCATTAATGTGTAGTGCTGATATAGACGGTTTATATCAATATCATTTAGCTAATAAATAGCCTTAGTTAATGCTAAATATAACGGCGTTACAGCACATACAAAAATGGCGCTCACCATAAAGGTAGCGCCATTTTCTGATTAAGCGTAAGCGTTAAGTTACTTCTTCGCTTCGTTCTCTGCTTGGCTTGCCATGTACTCATTGAAGGTACCTTGGAAGTTAACCAGTTTTTTGTCTTTTACGTCGATAATACGTGTAGCGAGTGATGATACAAACTCACGGTCATGGCTTACGAATACCAATGTGCCTTGGTACACTTTAAGCGCATTGTTTAGTGCTTCAATGGCTTCCATATCCATGTGGTTCGTTGGCTCATCCATAACAAGCACGTTGATGTCCATCATCATTAACTTGCCGAATAACAGACGGTTTTTCTCACCACCAGAACAATTACGTGCTTTTTTGTTGATGTCATCTTCAGTAAACAACAAACGGCCAAGCATGCCACGTACCATTAGGTCGTTATGCTTTGGTAAGCGCCACTGTGACATCCAATCAAATAGAGTCATGTCATTATCAAAGTCTTTGCTGCTGTCCTGTGGGCAATAGCCGATAGACGCGTTTTCAGACCATTTGATTACACCTTGCTTGTTTTGTAATTCATTTACCAAACAACGTAAGAAGGTTGATTTACCAACACCGTTCTCACCAATAACAGCAAGTTTTGCACCTGCCTCAAGGATCAACTCACCACCTTCGAATAGCATTTCGCCATCAAAACCGTGGCCTACATCTTCTAGGATAAGCGCCTGACGATGCATTTTCTTGCCATCTTCAAAACGTAACGATGGTGTCATACGGCTTGATGATTTAACTTCGTCTAGACTGATTTTTTCTAGCTTCTTAGCGCGTGAACTTGCTTGTTTCGCTTTAGATGCGTTTGCACCGAAACGGTTAACGAAGTCTTGTAGTTCAGTCATTTCAGCGCTTTTCTTAGCATTACCAGCTAATAGCTGCTCTTGAATTAGTGCTGCGGCTTCCATGAAGTACTCGTAGTTACCCGGGTAAATACGTAGCTCACCGTAGTCGATGTCAGCCATATGGGTACAAACAGTATTCAAGAAGTGTCTGTCGTGCGAAATGATGATCATTGTGCACTTACGCTTGTTAAGCTCTTCGGCCAACCAGTTAATGGTGTGAATGTCCAAGTTGTTGGTTGGTTCGTCAAGTAGCAGAATATCAGGGTTTGAGAACAATGCTTGTGCTAGAAGTACACGCAGTTTCTTACCTGGAGCCACTTGGCTCATTAGGCCAAAATGCAACTCTTCTTCAACACCAGCTTCAAGTAGAATTTCACCCGCACGGCTTTCAGCGCTGTAACCGTCCATTTCTGCAAACTCGCTTTCAAGTTCACCGACGTACATGCCATCTTCTTCACTCATTTCTGGTAGTGAATAGATGCGCTCGCGCTCTTGTTTAACTTCCCACAGTCTTGCATCACCTTGAATAACAGCATCAATGACGCTGAATTCTTCAAATGCGAATTGGTTCTGGCTCAAAGTACCGACTTTTTGACCCGGGGTAATTGAAACGTTACCTGACGTAGGAGCAAGCTCACCACTTAAGATCTTCATGAAGGTGGATTTACCACAACCATTTGCGCCGATTAAGCCGTAGCGATTGCCGTTACCGAACTTAGCGGAAATGTTTTCGAATAATGGCTCTGGGCCAAACTGCATCGTAATATTTGCGGTAGAAATCAAAAGAGTATCCTGAGTGAATAATATAAAGTGAAAGCCAAAGACGCTAACAGGTTAGCAAGGCTAATCCTGTTCGAGAGGCAAAACAGCCGCGGATTATACAGAGGTAGGTGCTTAGATGTCGAGCAATCATGTATTGCAAAGCCTGATATTTATAGTGTTTGAGCTGGCTTTTATCAATAAATGCGCACGGAGTACGAATTGATTGGGTGATAAGGGCTTTTTCTTGTTATTATTAAGACATTGTTTTGACCAGCGCTATGATTGGTCTTCAGTATTTATTAAATGGTTATCATTATAATAGGTGCTTGCGCTTTATATATTACCTGCGATATTTGGACACCCCATGATTGAACATCAACAGAACAACCCGCTTCACGGCTTAAAACTTGAAACCATGCTAACTGAGCTTGTGAAGTTTTATGACTATAAAGTACTTTATGCTGCCCTTAGATTGGCATGCTTTAATTTAAATCCAAATATGGATGCATGTGTAAAGTTTTTGAAAAAGACTGAGTGGGCGCGGGAACGTGTAGAAGCGTTTTACCTGTACCGTTTTAAGCGTATGCCAAAAGGCAATGAAGACCAAATGGCACTTAAACCACGCGAGCGTGGTTATGCTGATGGTATTGTGCCGCGTAAACCAGAAAAGTTAACTGTGGAGTTGGTTGCAGAAATGCGCACTAAAGCTATGGAAAACTATAAAGAAATGAAGAAAAACGGGTCGCGTCCACGCTTCGGTAAAGACAAACCTAAAGCTCAAGATTCATATGCACAAAACCGTCGTAGTGGCGCTAAACGCCCTGCAGTATCACAAGATCCTACAAACCCTTGGGGTAAGTAAGCCAGACTGACGTAAATATCATTTTTAAGCTTGTCCGCGACTGCGGGAATAATAGAATGATAGAAATAAAAGGATCCGTAAGGATCCTTTTTTGTTTCTCCTATTGCATGGTTTAGCCCAAACTTAAGGTCTAATTATCACTATGCGTTTTATGCATAGTGTTGTTTCTATTTATTCATTTGTTTCATTCTCTACAAATCAGTAGCATGCGCTTCCTTTTAAGTAACCTTGTATAGTAATGCGCTCTCAATCCATATCTGCACAGCTGATCCGTATGACCACTGCGTTAGTACTGACTTTGATTTTAGTTAATTCTTACCCACCATTACTCAATGCCTTTAGTGATAACGGCGCTGAGGTCGGCTGCCACCAAATACCGAAACAACCTCTATCCGCTCAGCCTGTTGTTAGTACTAAAACTGGGGGACATCATTAATGAGTATATTTCGCTTCCCGCTGTTAGTTTGGTTAGGCATTGGTATATTGATTTTAAGTTTAGGGATCCGCCAATCGTTCGGGATCTTTATGACGCCGATATCAGTTAGCTTTGAGCAAGGTCGAGAGTTTTTTAGCTTAGCGATTGCGTTACAAAATTTGCTATTTGGCATGTTTCAGCCTTTTGTCGGTATGGCTGCCGATAGATATGGCTCAAAGCGGATCATTATGTTTGGTTCACTGGTGTATGGTGTTGGGCTCTTATTAACCTCCCTTTCTACAACTACCGATATGTTTTATCTATCAATTAGTATGTTGATAGGTTTGGGTTTAAGTGCAACAAGTTATGTGGTGGTGCTTGGCGCTGTGGCGAAAGTTGTGCCATCGGAGCATACAGCAAAGGCATTTGGTTTAACTACGGCTGCAGGCTCTTTTGGCATGTTTGCAGTGATCCCTGGTGCGCAAAGCTTATTAACCCACTTTGATTGGCAAACCGCACTGCAAGTTTTTGCGCTGCTTTGCTGCATTATGTTTGCGTTTGCCTCTTTTATGAAAACCACTAAGAGCGAAAGTAATAGTCAAGAGCTAGCCGATGAGCAGACGTTGGGGCAGGCTTTAAGGCAAGCAGCGATGAATCGTAACTATTGGTTAATCCATATGGGGTTCTTTGTATGTGGTTTTCACGTTATGTTTATTGCCACACATCTACCTAGCTACCTTGCTGATAAGCACTTAGATGCTTCTACTGCAGCACTAGCCTTGGCCTATGTTGGTATATTTAATATTTTTGGTTCTTATTTTTGGGGCGTAATGGGTGACAGGTATAGCAAGCGATATGTGATGAGTGCGCTTTACTTCGTAAGAACGGCAGTTATTGCTGCGTTTGTGACTTTGCCTGTGACCGACAACACTGCAGCATTGTTTGGTGCAGCAATTGGTTTTTGTTGGTTAGGGACTGTACCTCTCACATCTGGTCTAGTTAGGCAGATCTTTGGTGCTCGTTATCTTTCGACACTTTATGGGCTAGTGTTCTTTACGCACCAAGTTGGGAGTTTTTTAGGGGCTTGGGTTGGTGGGCGTATATATGACTATTATGGTAGTTACGATCCTATTTGGTGGTCTACGGTGGTGCTAGCGTTTATAGCAGCTTTATTACATCTACCAATTGATGACCGCCCTTTATTTACTTTCAATAAGCCTGAGCCATTAAGTCTTGATCCCAGACTTGCTCCTATAGCGACTGTAATCGATTTGCCTAAGCAAGCTTAATCTGTATTGTTTAAAACTAAGCACTAGTTGAGTCATCAATTGGATGGCTCTTTCTCTACGATGGACTCAGTCGTATTAAATGCTTTTACGTCATGCGAGATTTGATAGCTGTAAATTAGCCTAACAATTTCCGTTTTAGATTCAAGTTGAGTTGGTAAACTTAAATACCAATTAAATGTATGGCTTCTATATTGCGTTCAATTTACTTCATTTAGTCTAATGAGTGATGTGTGCGAGTTCGAAGGCATGATGGCAAGTGGTAGAGTGTTCGAAAAGCGTTCGATATAATGAGGCAATTTTAGTGGCTGATATCTATAACATGACTAATTTGAGTCATGTTTATGTTTGCATGCTGCTTTTACCGAGTCGTAAAACAATAAAAGCTGCTTAAAAACTGGGTTAAAACATTCTTGTTTGTAATTGTTTTACTTATAAAATGCCGAAAATGCTTAAACACCACTCAAGTTGACTAGCAAATCACCGCTTAACATCTATTTGTGTTTTTTTACTTGCAACGAAAGCGCTATCGCCATACTATAGCGCTCGTTCCAAGGCAACAGCCAAACGGACAGCAAGAACATAGTCGCGGGATGGAGCAGTTTGGTAGCTCGTCGGGCTCATAACCCGAAGGTCGTTGGTTCAAATCCAGCTCCCGCAACCAGTTCTTAAACGATACAACCGTAGCTCAGTTGGTTAGAGCACTACCTTGACATGGTAGGGGTCGGTGGTTCGAATCCACTCGGTTGTACCAATTCTTTTATAGAAGAATTCAAAAATCTATAATCCTGTCGCGGGATGGAGCAGTTTGGTAGCTCGTCGGGCTCATAACCCGAAGGTCGTTGGTTCAAATCCAGCTCCCGCAACCAATACAACCGTAGCTCAGTTGGTTAGAGCACTACCTTGACATGGTAGGGGTCGGTGGTTCGAATCCACTCGGTTGTACCAATTCTTTTGTAGAAGAATCCAAAAATCTATTATTTAACGCTAGTTGGAGAAGCTATGTAGGCTGCTCGAACTGAGTTGTTATTGCGGACGCGGGATGGAGCAGTATAAAAGCTACTCGGACTCAACTCTTTATAAAAGATAGGCGAAGGTCGTTGCCAAGCTTTTGTAAAAAGCAATCCAGTTTACGTGATAGATTCTTTTATAGCAGAATCAAAACAGTTATTAGCGTCAATACGGACGCGGGATGGAGCAGTTTGGTAGCTCGTCGGGCTCATAACCCGAAGGTCGTTGGTTCAAATCCAGCTCCCGCAACCAATTCTTTTACTAAAAAAATGGCGTGATATGTAGGCCAGCGAAAGCTGGTTTTTTTGTACCTAAAATG
>NZ_JBFRNX010000003.1:0-133468 GCF_041471165.1 Shewanella sp. 10N.261.52.F9 | reverse complement strand
GAGGAGGCGTATTCTACACTTCCCAGTGTCGGCGTCAAGCGCTTATTTTAAGAAGTTTTTCAAGCGATGATTCTTTGTTCAAGTCACACCATTCGAAGCTCTTAAAGCGATTGTCACCTGAGATTAATTTCCGTAGAAGTTAATCTCTCTAACACCGCTGCAAGTCCCGTGCTACCTAAGCTTTCGTTTAGCTAGTTGGCCTGCTGTGCCGTGTCAGTGGATGCGCATTATAGGGAGTTATCGAAGTTGCGCAAGGGCTTTTTGTAGGAAAAATACATTTATTTTTTATACCTTTATTAGTTACAGCTAACAGACAGGTTATCCACAGACTTGTTCATTTTCCGTGTTTAAACTCTACATCTAACATGCACGTCATCATGGCTTTTATCGTTTGGCCCGGTAACTCAAAGGTCTTTGTCCTCTGTCCTACCTCTTTTTTACTCTTTAGACGCCTTTAACTACCGATATAAGAAAAGCTAAGCACATGCTTCTCCACTATATGTAGCAATAACAACTTAGCTATATATAGCTGCGTTATCTCTATACTATCAGTCAGAGTATACATGCCTCTAAAGATACCTATTCGCCTTACTTCACTTCTGCGATTGAGCTTCAATAGATAAGTGGATAACAGGTATTTACATTAGCTATATAAGTGGAGAAAAATAAACAGGCCATATTGGGGATATGGAAGCGATATGCAGATGCTCTATCTAACGGATACTTAATGTTGAAAGGGACATCCATTCAGGCATATTAATTTGAGCAGTGGCCAATCAAAGTCACCAGCGTGAACTAGATATCCGCTGAGTAAACTGCAGATACAAAAATGCCTTCCATAAAGGAACAATGCCGATCGTTTAAGAGGACTTGAACGATCCTGCAGATGAAAGATAATCCCTACCAGTATTCTGGTGGGGATTTTTTTTATGTTTGCGCAAGAGCTTGAGCTAGTTCATGAGTCTGTTGAAGAAAGTGGGTCTTATAGTTCTGTAATGGAGGCTATCGATTCAGATTGGATCGAGCTGTCATTGCTCACAGCCAATAAGGCAAGTATCCGTAATCGTCGCTTGCCTGCTCAGCAGGCCGTCTGGCTTGTACTGTGGATGGGGTTAATACGTAATCAATCTATCAAAGAGGTCTGTAGCTCGATGGATATTGCGCTTCAGCCAGGAAATATCCCTTGGTCTCGTGTCGCACCGAGTGTGCTGACTGATTGCCGCCGTCGCCTAGGCGAAGCCCCAATGTCATACTTATTTAAATCCACTATCTCTGCTTGGCTTGAGCAAGCTGTGGGGGAGAGTAATGACTTGGGCCTGGCAACTCTCGCTGTTGATGGAACAATGTTTCGTTGCCAAGACTCAGAAGAGAACGCAAACGAGTTTGGTTTTATTTCAAACACGCACAAACCTTACCCTCAGCTTCGATTAGTCAGCCTCATTTCGACCGAGACCAGAATGGTATTAGGTGCAGCCTTTGATGGTTGTCACACAGGAGAGGTCACGCTAGCTCAACGTTTAATTGAAGATACCCCTGATAACTCCTTAACCTTATTTGACCGTTGTTACTTCTCTGCAGACTTACTTTTAAGCTGGGCAGGCTCAGGAAAACAGCGACATTGGTTAACGCCAGTAAAATCGAAAATGCGCTATGAAGTTGTCGAAGAGTTCTCTGGTAATGATTTACTTATTGATATGCCTGTTTCCCCTCAAGCTAGAAAGAAGAGCCCAGATTTACCTGAAACATGGCGTGCCCGCTTTATTGCTTATCAAAAGCCAAAGGGGGAGATTAAAGGATTCGTTACCTCGTTAGTTGACCCCAAAAAGTATCCACTGGATAAGTTGCTTAATATCTACTGGCAACGCTGGGAAATAGAAGAGGGGTATGGCGAGCTTAAGCAAACTCAACTGCAAAGTAAGGTGACGTTACGAAGTCGATTTGTTGAAGGTGTTAGGCAAGAACTATGGGGCGTACTTATCGCTTACAATCTGGTTAGATTAGAGATGGTGGCGATAGCAAAGGAAGCTGAGGTCGCTCCAACCCGTATCAGTTTTACCGCAGCAATAAGCCTAATAGACACACAATTGAGGTGGCTTGCTTTATCACCTGATGGGAAATTGCCAGCTAAGCTGAAGCAAATGCGAGCCGATATAAAACACTTTATCCTTCCAGATAAAAGAAAGCACCGAACGTATCCACGCTCAGTGCTCTATATACCTAGTCGTTACCCACTAAAATATAAGGGGTAATGCTTAACCGAATAGCATTATTCCATAAAGGAAGGCATTTTCATTAGTTAGCATAGTATCAACTCTAAGCTAACCTACAGGACTCTTTAAATTTCAGACACAAGCCGAAGTAACCAAACGATTAGTCGTTGTCAGCTTCAATTTCACGTGCGATGTTCTGACCATTAATCACTACACCTTCAACTTCGATGCGCTGTTGATCAATAGTGTCAAACTGAAGACGGTCTTCAAACTGAGTTTTTGCATCAACATATATAGTGATTGCTTTACCTGCAGTCGTAATGACAAAGCTCTTATCAGTAGCATTCACAGAAGTAGCAAAACCTTCAGCTTCAAACTCTTTCCAGCTGCCAACGTTATCATTGTCGTTGTCATCACCAGTTGAGTTGTCATCGTCGAATTCGACTTCTGTAGCAACTTGTTGTGCACCTTGCTTCACAGAAGTCACTTCAACTAAAGCACCTTGTTTCAGATCTGTCTTAAAACCATCTTCAAACTTAGTTTGAGCATTTACAACAAAACGACCTTGGTAGTTAAGTTCGAATGCTGTTTGCTGAGCGTCAACCCAAGTCACGATGCCTTCAACCTCAGTATCGTTAGCTAGATCGCTATAGTCTTCAACTTCTACACTTGTCGCTTCAAGTGTATTTACATTCATACTGCCTTCTACTTCAACCCACTGGCCATTAGCAAGAACGGCATTGTCTTCTACATGCGCTGCTGAATAATCAACAATTAATGCTGCACCGACTTTAAAGCTCAATGCATTGTTATCTAAGTTAGATAAGCGACCTTCCACTTCGTAGTGGTTGATTAAATCATCGTTTTCAAATTTAACAACAGACAATACTTTATAACCAGCGTCAGCCGTTGGTAATGAAGACACCATTACCCAGTCACCCAACTCAATTTCGTTAGATAGCTTGTAAGTTAGCGAAATGCCGTTAACCTCAAATGTGCCTGCTACACGATCAATAGCCGTTACAGTACCGGTAATCGTTGGTTCTAAGTTAACCTGAACGCCAGCTGCTTTTTGCGCGCCGCCGATCTGTACCATCATATTCGATTGCAGATCGCTGATATTTAGTTGTGTGTTTCCGTATACAACGCCAGCAACATCATAGCTATAGCCATTTACAACGATTTTGCTTTTAACTGTGTCAACTGAATCAATGGTGCCTTTCACTGCTGCAGGTGCCGTAACTGCGCCACCGTTACCATTGTCGCCGCCATTACCGTTGTCAGAAGAACTATCGCTTCCACCGCCACAAGCAGTTAAAATCAGAGCAAGTGTTGAAACTAAAGCTATTTTTTTCATCTAAATACCCTTACTTTGTAAGATAATTATCAAATTTGGGCGTATGTTAAATCTACGACCGTGAAGCGATCGTGAAGAAAGATAAAATAATCTATGAAAGTTTTAATTGTTGATGACAGCCACAACCTAGCGGAAACAATTGCTGACTATTTGGAACTTGAAGGTATGGTCATTGACTGCGCCTATCACGGTGAAGCGGCAATCAATCTTTTATCTGAAAATAGTTACGATGTAATTATTATGGATATCATGATGCCTAAGTTGGATGGCATCAGTGCGGTACGTAAACTGCGAGAAGATCTATACTGCAATACACCTATACTGTTCTTAACAGCTAAAGATAGTCTTGAAGACAAGGTCGCTGCTTTTAAGGCCGGTGGAGATGACTACTTACTCAAGCCATTCGCAATGGAGGAGCTAAGCCTCAGATTACATGCATTAAGTAATCGCGGCCCAAGACAGGATGTTGGCGTGCTCACTTTTGCTGATATCAATATAAATACTCAAACTGATATCGTGACTCGTGCAGAGCGACCTATCAAACTTAGCCGCATTCAACTCAAGATTTTAAAAGTATTAATCAAGCGTGCTCCGAGTATTGTTAGTCGTCAGGATGTTACTGATGCAGTTTGGGGTGATGAATCACCTCCAAGTGATGCATTACGTAGCCATATTTATGGTTTACGCACAGCACTAAACAAAGGCTTCGAAGATTCACGACTAGAGACAATACATGGACAAGGTTACCGACTCAAAGCATAAGCACTTTCCAAGCTTCTATCGCAAGATCCGTTGGAGCTTCGGCTTAATGACGTTTGCTATGTTCAGCCTTTTCTGGTCTTTGATTTACATTGCTGAAAACCAAATTGAAAAAATCAGTCTTAATCATTGGCTAGATACAGAAGTGTATCGTTATAGCCAAGACTATAAGATTTATGGTGATAAAACCGTATTACCTAATACCAATGAGTTTAAAACTTATTGGAGTGAGAAAAACCTTCCGCAGTGGCTCAACGCTTATACTTCCCCAGGCGTATATGAAGAGCTAAGAGGCGAAGAGGACAAACACTTTATTGTTAGTCGCCATCCTTCAGGTAAAGGCTTAATGTATGTCGTGTTTCAAGACGATGCCGACGACTACCTTGATGAATATGAGGAGCATTTACACGACTACATTTTAATCTTGGGCGTATTAATTGGTCTATTGATGACAATATACAGTCTGTATTTTATTCGCACGCTATCAAAACCACTGACGATTATTGAACAAAAGATCGCTCAGATGTCGCCTGACGACCCGCCTTTTAACATCGATACGACGTTTGTGGAAACTCGCAATATTGAGCAGACCTTGCTTGATAGTAAAAATGATATCAATGGCTTTTTTCAACGCGAAAAGGAGTTTAGCCACTTTGCCTCCCATGAATTGAGAACGCCAATAACAGTGGTAAAAGGCTCCGCCGAGTTACTGGCTAAGATCCCTAATCAACATCCTGTGGCCGTCAATGCTGTTAAGCGCTTACAGCAAGCCAGCGATGAAATGCAGGTACTTACAGAAACCTTTTTATTATTAGGTAAAGAGTCCATCAGCCCGCGCTACTTTGCCGATGTTGATTTAGCCGAAGCCTTACAAAAACAGTTAACTGAAATGGCGGTACTATTCGCCCGTCAAGGTAGCAGCTATCACTTAAGCATCAAGGATGCCGCTACCGTGCATGCTCCATCGAGCTTTATCGCGATTGTACTTAATAACGTTATCAAAAATGCCTTTAGTTATAGTATCGGCGACATTGCGATTAAGGTTGAGCAACATACGCTAACCATCACCAACCGTCATGACGGCAATGAAACTTACAATGCAGGTTATGGTGTCGGCTTAGTTATTGTCGAGCGCATCTGTGAGCGCATGGGCTGGGGATATCATCCTCATGATAACGGCATTGAGTTTCGCACTACTTTGGTGTTTTCTGCCAAAGGGGAGACCCTTTAGCGATTCTCTTTTTGGTGGTTTGGTTTGGCTCTGTAGTTGAAACTATTGCACAGTTTAAAGCGATAAACCTATAGATTGTTCATCGCTTGAATCTTCAAACCAACTTCTTACATCAATGGTTCCAATGGCCTGCGGCCAGCGCATGTGCAGACACTTCCGCGACACGCAGCAAGTCCATCCCTGGAAGCTCGTCCATGACGAACAACATCCATGTTTAAAAGCCAGTTCGGCATCCATGCCTCTTGTTCGAGAGCTTGATAACTTCGTTATCTCTCACCAGATCATGGACGGTCACGGCCGTATCTACACCAAGTTAGAAAAGCAAAATAGTTTGGACCTAGAGTCAAGTAAGCACTAGCTATATGAGGCAAAAACAACAACCCCTATATAGCTGCTAAACTTAATCAGTATCCAAAATTGGATTTCTTTATCCACATCGACTTCTCCATAAAACAAAAGGATTTGTTTATGCCCATCGCCTGTGTTGCCACCCGTGCCAGCCACGGAGTCCAAGCCCCCGCCGTACAAGTTGAAGTTCATTTAAGCAATGGGCTCCCTGCATTCAATCTCGTAGGACTTCCAGAAGCCTCAGTAAAAGAAGCAAAAGAGCGGGTACGGAGCGCACTGATTAACGCAGGTTTTGAGTTTCCGATGCAGCGTATAACCGTCAACTTAGCTCCAGCAGATTTGCCGAAACAAGGTGGGCGCTACGATCTACCTATCGCAATAGGCATTCTTGCCGCGTCTAAGCAGATCCCGCTTGAATCGTTGGCACAACATGAGTTTGTTGGTGAATTAGCATTATCTGGACACGTGCGGTATTGCCAAGGGTTACTGCCAGTAATCGTTGATGCAAGTAAACAAAACAGCACTTTAGTTTTGCCAATTGATAACCGTGCCGATGCTGAACTGGTTGGGTTTGAAAAGGTACGATTTGCCACTCACTTACAATCATTAGCGGCTTATCTGCATGGTCAGTCTCAGTTACCCAGTATCGATTTAAACCTTGAATGGTTAACGTTAGACAAAACACTCCCCTTATCTTGTATAAGCGAAGTTGTGGGTCAGCATCAAGCCAAACAAGCATTAGAAATCGCCGCAGCAGGAAACCATAATTTATTAATGCTTGGCCCCCCCGGAACAGGTAAGACAATGCTAGCCAGCCGTATGATGAAACTATTACCGCAACTCGATTATCATGAAGCTTTAGAGGTCGCTGCTATTCATTCTGTCGCAGGGCAAAGCATTAAACCAGCAAGCTTTTATCGTCGTCCTTTTCGAAGCCCACATCACACTTGCTCGGCGATTTCATTAGTTGGAGGAGGGGCTCAGCCGAAACCCGGAGAAATATCTCTTGCCCATCGCGGCGTACTGTTTCTCGATGAAGTTGCTGAGTTTCCACGTAAAGTATTAGATTGCCTGCGCGAGCCCATGGAAACTGGTGAAGTCAGTATTTCACGGGCAGCGGCAAAGCTAACCTTTGCCAGCCGTTTTCAATTGATTGCAGCAATGAACCCAAGCCCTTGCGGCGATGCTGACAACGCGAGAGCTAGCAATGAACAAATCTTACGATACCTCGCAAAACTATCGGGCCCTTTTCTTGATAGATTTGATCTAACCATTGATGTACCAAAGTTACCCTTAGGTGCCCTTAATAGTGAAAATACACAAGCTGAAACCAGTGAAAAGATTGCTGAGCGCGTGCTTCGCTCACGAGAGACCCAACTAGCCCGCAGCGGAGTGCTAAATAGTCAGCTGTCAGGAAAGCAGTTAAAACAAGATGCGCTTTTTAATGACAAAGATCTGCTGTTTTTAGAGCAGAGTGTTAATCAACTTGGCCTATCGGTACGCAGCTATCATCGGATCCAGCGCGTGGCGCGAACCATTGCAGATCTACAACAAGCCCGAGGTGTTGAACGCTCCCATATTGCTCAAGCACTAGGCTACCGTGCGATGGATAGACTACTTGCTTCCCTTGCAAGGCAATAGTGTCTAATCAATTGATTGTCGATTTTATCGTGGTGGATTAAACAAGGTAGATCATTCAAGCTAAATACAGTCGGTAACAGGCTTACACTTAAGAGGTATATCTAGCTTTTTTTAGTGACAAAATACCTAAAAATGCCTTACAAAACTGCGCTAGGTTAAAGATCCGATAATCAATTAACAAATAAGTTGAATAGCGCTTAAGATTCCAGTAAATTCCGCCGACTTCATTAACTCGATGATGTTGAAGTGGCAAACATTCGTTTACTTTGAACTTACTTAGCTCACGCCTTTATAGCATTAACGCTAACATAGAGTAACCGCCGCAACGTGCAAGATTAGCTCGTGCATTTCTAGCGGTAATGCCTATCAACAAATGCCCTAACCGAATAGTTACTAAAACATGCCAAGTAAACTTAAATATAATCGTATACATGTCGCACGCTCAGTCTTGGCAGGGCTTGTTTTAGTTAGTTTATTAGCTATGTCACTTGGGGTAAGTAACTACCTATTATCTAAGCAACTGACAGATGTTGCAGCCATACTGGATAAGGAATATCAGCAAAGACTTGCTGTAGCGAAACTACAGATGGCTGAAGTGCAGGACATGCTCGAAAAAGAGCAAGAAAGTCACTGCTCAGACGAAACAATTCGCCTGCTTAAAAATAAATTATTTAAGCAAAGTAGCTTACCTGTGCCTTGGGTGCGCTTTAATGATGAAGAAATTATTTGCTCGGCCCTTGGCCGCTGGCCAGAACCTGCTGGTAGCCGTCTACTCAGTCGTGATATGGATGGCCATAGCTTAATTGAAGGAAGTGATGATCGCACCTTTAACCAACAGAAAACCATCTATGCAGGGGTAACAGATAGCAGAGCCAATGTATTTGTCCCCGTTCAATCCATACAAGCGATTACTGACGAACTGGCTATATGCCAATTTTGTGGCGACATCAAAGTTGCAGTGAATGGTATTGAATGGATCAATCGCAGCACTCAAGCTAACCCATTTTTCACTATTGAATATCAAGCTGAAAATTCACAGTTTAAATACAGTCTAAGTGCGAACGAATCAGCTAGAAATCAGCTATGGCTGACTATTTTCTTATTGTTACTATTACCTTTCTTCGCGCTTTCATGGTTTGCTTACTCACTGCGGGGCTCAGTGGTTAAACAGTACTGGCATAAAAAGTTTGCTCTCGCATTGAAGGAAGAGGCTTTTTATCTAGCCTATCAACCTATTATCGATACTGACACCAATAAGCCACATGGCGTCGAAGCCTTACTACGTTGGCGAACGAAGGGTGACCATTATCGTGATACCCGCAGCTACATTCATTATCTAGAGCAAGATTCAATAATGTCTCTGGTTAATCAGTGGATGATAAAAACAGCGCTTAATGAGCTAAAGTCACTATTGCTCAGCGAACAAATAGCTAAGTGCAGTATCAACATTAGCGCTAAACAAATTGAGCAAGGCAATATTCTGCCTTATTTACAATATTTAGCTGGGCACGGGTACAGTATTGATAAGCTCTGTTTTGAACTAACGGAGCGCCAACCCATCACATCTTGGGAAAAGATCCGTGATTTTATTGCTGGTTGTAAGCAGTTAGGTTGCCAAGTGCAACTCGATGATGTTGGCACTGGCTATAGCGGCGGTTTAATGCTGCAGCAGCTCGAGTTCGACTGCTTGAAAATAGATAAAGCCTTTACCTTAATGCTAGCCAGTGGTCTTAAAAAACCTTTTTTGATCCGCTCGTATATTGCGATTGCCAATGAACTGGATATCGGGCTGATTGCTGAGGGCGTTGAAACCCAAGAGCAAGCTGATACCTTAAAACACTTGGGCATACACCTGCATCAGGGCTGGCTTTATTGTAAAGCACTACCAGCAACAGAATTAAGAGCTTACCTCTTTAACCATTAAGAAAAGCTTACTTAGCCCTGTAGTTGTTGTTCGCAGGGCTAAATTTCAGCATTAACACGATAAAAAATTGTCTATGAATACGGTCTCTTTCACTAACAAACTCACCCAATCAAGCGATAGAACCATCAGTTAACAGGTAAAATTTAACATCTAGATTGAGACAGAACTCGACAACGAGTACTATAGGTTTCCAATTTTTTTGTTGAGGTTTTGAATGGGCGCGATAGTGTCACGCATTAGGGGAAGCTTTGCCTTCTTCTGTTATTTCATTAACACACTATTTTGGGTCACCCCCATATTAATAATGAGTCTCTTCAAACTCATTCCTTTAGCTGTGACTCGCAAAGCCTGTACCTATTTTCTCGATTTTTGCGCCAGTGCATGGATTAGCGTCAACGGTGTTATTGAAAACACGCTTCATCCCATAAAACTAACCGTTGAAGGTGATAGCCAGCTGTCTACCAAAGAGTGGTATATGGTTATTGCTAACCACCAGTCTTGGGTAGATATTCTGATTTTACAACGCATCTTGAATCGTAAAATTCCTTTTTTGAAGTTTTTCTTGAAACAAGAATTAATCTTTGTACCTGTACTTGGCTTAGCTTGGTGGGCGCTAGACTTTCCATTTATGCGACGTTATAGCACCGCGCAGTTAAAGAAGAATCCTAAGCTGCGCGGTAAAGATATAGAAATAACCCGTAAAGCTTGCTCCAAGTTTAAAAGTAAACCCGTTAGCGTAATGAACTTCGTTGAAGGCACTCGTTTTAATGCCAGTAAACACAATAAACAAAACTCACCTTTTGAGCACTTACTTAAGCCTAAAGCCGGCGGTATGGCATTTGCGCTATCAGCAATGGGCGAGCATATTCATAAATTAGTGGATGTCTCTATTTATTACCCAGATAAGGTGCCAACTTATTGGGAATATATCAGCGGCCAAGTTAATGAAGTTAGAGTACATATTGAAGTCAAGAATATTGGCGATGAATTGCGCGGTGATTATATTAAAGATCGCCAATTTAAGATCCAATTCCAAGAAGAACTAAACCTTATTTGGCAGCAGAAAGATCAAGTGCTCACTGAGTTAGCACAAACCCGAGAAGAGGCGTAAACCCGCAATGTTAAACTTTTTACCAGGCCCAGTGCTGTACTTCTTGAGCACCATTTTACTTATTATTAATACCGTTATATGGGCATCTTTAATTAGCTTAGGCGGCATCATTAAATTACTGTTACCTATCACGGTACTCCGTAATGCCTTAACTCACTTGATGAATCGCTTTATGTGGGCTTGGGCAACCTGTAATGGCGGTATTTTAGCTTTACTCGCCAATATTGAATGGGATATTGAAGGGTTAGATAACCTCGATAAGAACAGCTGGTACCTGCTGATCAGTAACCATCTCAGCGGCTTTGATATTGCAGCGCAAACTTATGTGCTACGTAACCATATCCCAATGCTTAAGTTTTTCCTTAAAAAAGAGCTCATGTATGTGCCTTTTCTAGGGTTAGGTTGCTGGGCATTGGATATGCCATTTATGTCCCGCACTAGCCCTGCTAAGTTAAAGAAGAACCCCAAGCTTAAAGGTAAGGATTTGCAATCAACACGCCGCGCCTGTGAAAAGTTTCGAGGCATGCCTACCTCTATTATCAATTATGTTGAAGGTAGCCGCTTCACCGCAGAAAAACATGCTCGCCAAGATTCACCTTATCGCTATTTACTCCGCCCTAAAGCAGGCGGCATCGCCTTTGCTTTATCAGCGATGGGGGAGCAATTTACTAACCTGCTAGATGTTACCGTGTTATATCCTGAGGTCTTTAAAAAAGATGCACTATACGAAGTCATGCACGGCCGTATGAAAAAAATCGTTGTACGTGTAAAAGTGTTGCCAGTTCCAGAAGTCGATAACAAACGCTACTTTTCTGAAGCACCTTATCGTGTTGAGTTTCAACGTTGGCTCAACGAAATATGGGAACATAAAGACGAAGAGATCCACCAATTAATGCTCAAACATAATAGCGCTAGTGAGCATATCGTCCATAAAGCAAAAAACACTGACAATTCATAAATGTCATAAAAAATTCAACTTAACAGCTGCGAGCAATATGTTGTAGCTGTTAAGTTCATCTAACCTGCATGAGCTTAAGTACAATAATCGTCAATTTATTAACTCAACAAACTATAAAGTTCAAATACCTACACTTCCCCCCCCTCTTTCCAACCAATCAACTATATCGCTTAGCTTCCCTACCAACAAAGTAGTTAAAACCTCAAAGTTTTAGACAGAAACACTCTTTCAAGCCTCTTTCCATCAGCAAACTGTCAACGCTTTGACTAGACTCTGCCGTTTAACAAGGTTAAGTTACCCACACAAAAATACAACATGAGCAACAAAATGTATCACTCATTGAAATTTGCAGCTGTATTGGTGATTTTTATCTTGGGCAGTGGCTGTGCTAATCAAAACCTGAATCACGACACTAAGCATATAATTGAAATCGATAGTACTGAACTTGCCCATTATTGGGTGGCACAAGATAAACTGATCGATTGGCAGTACTTTCTGCCTGTATCAGAGTTTGACGACTCTTGGGACAACTCCAGTTATAAAGTCTCTTTTATAGTAGATAGTCAAGGCTATATTCAACAAGCTAGCATGCAAAATACAGATAATGGTAATGAGGTTATTGGCAGTGAAATGTCAGGAATTGAAGGCTTCAAGTTTTATCCAACAGCGCGAAACATTACTCGCCAAGCAGTAAGGATAAACAGCATAGTTAAACTATAGGTTAAGCTAATATTGAGTCGTGTCAAAACACATAGAATTAGTCACTCAATTTAGCCCAATAAATAAAAAAGGCTCCTATTTAGGAGCCTTTTTTATTTAAGTTAGAGCTACACATTAACTCGTTTTACATGCTGAACCCAACCTTCAGGCCCTTGAATATGACCTTTCTGAATTTCAGTCAACACTTTGTAAATACGCTTGGTATGCTCACCGACCCTACCATCACCAACAGTGACAATGCGGTTATCTTCAAAGATATAAGAACCAACAGGCGAAACAACTGCAGCCGTTCCAAAGCCACCGGCCTCAATGATCTCACCCGATTCGATATCGGCAATAAACTGATCTAGCATTACCGTCTCTTGACGAACTTCACAGCCCAGTAATTCGCCCAAATCGAGAATAGACTCAGAGGTAATGGACTTGAGAATTGTATCGGTAAACTTAGGGATGATAATCGTGCCATCTTTACGCACGTGAAAGTGGTTCATTGCCCCCACTTCTTCAATCTGCTTATTATTAGCGTCCAAATACAGCACTTGCGCAGCGCCATATTCAGCAGCCGCTTTGCCCGCTTTTAATGATGCTGCGTAATTGCCCGCAGCTTTTGATGCACCAGTACCACCAGATACTGCACGGTGAAAACGCTCGCTAATTAGCAACCGAATCGCTTTATCGAAGCCATCTGCGTAATAAGGGCCACTGGGACTTAGCATTACGCAGAAGGTGTATTGCTCACTCGGGCTGACTGATAAGCGATCTTCAGTAGCAAAAATAAATGGGCGAATATATAAGCATGCGCCCTCTTGCATGGGAAACCACAAGCGATCCACGTCAATCAGCGCATTGATCGCATCTATCTGCATCTGTTCTGGTAATGCAGGAATACAAAGAATGTCGGCAGAACGATTTAAACGCTCAGCATTTTTGTCTATACGAAAAGTGTAGATCTCGCCATCTTCATGTTGAAAGGCCTTAGCCCCTTCAAATACAGACTGACCATAATGAAGAGCAATGGCACCGGGAGCGACTTGAAAAGGTCCATACGGGACAACGCGTGGATCACACCACTCGCCATCTAGGTAATCCATTAAAAACATGTGGTCAGTTCTGAGGTTACCGAAACCAACATTCGTTGTAGGCAGGAACTGTTCGGTACGGCGTTCTAACGCAGGTTTTAAGTTATAAGTTATTTGCATTGTATACCACCTTAATTACTGACTGAGCAGCCTATCAGTGGTCATATAAAAGTCAAGGGAAACGCCGGATTGGCAACTATTGTTAAGCAATATTCTCTCTGTAATCAACTGTCTTGCAGTTTACAATCAGATAGCTTGCCGATAGCTAAGCAAGTTTCACAACTACGAATATTACCATGACCTTTGTCCAAAAAATCATGGATCCGAATCGTTAGTGCTTGCATCATCTCCCGCGTAATAGGCTTACGCCATTGATAGTGGTTCATTATACAGCTGATATGGCGGTAACCTGTTTCATCATCGTTGACTAAGTACTGATCCTCCATCAATCGGCTTTCATAGGAAGATGTTGCACCTGCAAGGAAAAAATATAACGCCTGGCTCAAGTTATCTATTTCAATTTGAGTCGCTTGTAATTCACCTTGCTCAACAGCTTCTTCTAATGGACGTTTTATTCGACTCCAGAATAAATTGACTCTATTTCTCAGAATTTCAATCTTATCTGCACTAGCAAGTTGCCAGAACATACTATTAATTGATACAACCCGCAAAATGTTAAATATCGGGCTTCGCTTCACTACTTCAAATGTAAATAAAATAGAAAGAACAGCTCGCTCATGAATATTTAAATCTGGATTTTCTTTTATAAAAATAGGTATTTGACTTGAAGTTGTGTTTCTTAAGAATAAACAAACTAATACATCTTCTTTAGATTCAAAGTATTTATAAAGCGTATTCGTTGAGCACTCAGCCCCTTTCGCAATTTGTGCAAACCTAAAAGAAACAACACCTTGATTATCAACAAGTTGCTCAGCAACATCTAATAACTGATTACAACGAATAGCATCCATATTATTGCTAGGACATTGCATACTCGCCCCTTATTTTTAATTAATTGAATTTAATACTACGGCGATACGTCGAATTAGATACTTAAAAGAAACATTTTCTTGAAGGTCTGCACAAAAAACTTTCTCCCCCAATACAAAGTGTGATTTCGCGCATATTCGATTACATCTCAAGACCATATTGTTAACCCAAGTTAATCGGAGGCTACAAAATGCAAACAAGACGTTCGTTTTTAAAATTTGGGGCAGGAGCTGCCGCTGTAGGTGCATTAGCACCATTATCAGTCAGCGCGAATTCATCAGATATAAAGTGGGACGAAGTACATGAAATCGTCATCGTTGGCTCTGGATTTGCGGGACTCGCTGCCGCAGTAGAAGCGGGTAAACTCGGTGCCAAAGATATTGTGGTATTTGAAAAACTAGGTGTTTATGGCGGTAACTCAACACTTAATGCCGGCCAAGCTTGCTTCGCCAATACTGATTTACAGAAGAAATTAGGTATTGAGGATAGTGCCGAATTAATGGTGCAAGACCAACTTGCTTCAGGCCGCGGCTATGCCAGTGAAGAACTATTACGTCATAGCGCTGAACTTGGCCCCTACATTTATCAATTAACTAAAGACTGCGGCTGTGTTTATCGCGAACACATTATTAATACTGGCGGTACAAGTGCTACTCGCAGCCATCAAGTTGTAGAACGTTCTGGCGCTGGCTTTATCCGTCCAATGTTAAAAACGGCACGCAGTTATGGGGTAAAAACTAAAATTCGCCATAAATTCGAGCACCTTATAACGGATAAAGACGGCACAGTGCTTGGCATCCAAGTCCGCAAAGACTACCACTTCGGCCATGATGACTCTGGCAAAATAATTAATGTAAAAGCTGATAAAGGCGTGCTAATTGCGACCGGTGGTTTTGGTGCTAATGTATCATTTCGTCAAGCACTTGACCCAACATTAGGCAGTGAAGTCGGTTGCACTAATGCCCGAGGCGCAACAGGTGACGGCCTGATAGCCATGCTAGCCGAAGGCGCTATGCCAGTACATCTAAGCTTCATTCAATCAGGCCCTTGGGCATCTCCAGACGAAGGTGGCTTTGGCTACGGTGCTGGTTTCTCACTGTATAACTTCCCTCACTCAATCGCGATTGATCGTAACACTGGTATGCGCTTTATGAATGAAACTGCCGACCGTAAAACTCGCGCAGACTTAGAAGTTCAACGCCGAGACAAAGATGGCAATCCAAACCCTGCATTACTAATTGCACCTAAGCATGAAGCACAAAAAGACCCATCAATGGCAAACGTGCTCAAGTACAACGTAGCTTGGGAATTTGACAGTATTGAAGCTATCGCTAAGCACTTCAATCTACCAGAGAAAACACTGAAAAAGCAGATAGAAGATTGGAATACCTACGTGAAAGCTGGTGAAGATCCGCAGTTTGGCAAACGCATGAACATGAGTACGGGGATCTACCTAACAGCGCCATTCATTGTTCAACGTTTATGGCCAAAAGTTCATTACTGCCAAGGCGGTATTCAAATCAACACCAATGCAGAGGTCATTGCAGCTAAAAACGGTCAGCCTATTTCAAAACTATACGCTGCAGGCGAAGTGTCTGGCGGTGTGCACGGGGTAAGTCGCCTCGGAGGGTGTTCAACACCAGAGTGCATGGCTTTTGGTGTTACTGCCGCCCGTTCGATGATGAAAGCATAAGGAAACCAACATGAAACTAATCAACACCTTACTTGTGCTTACCGTAAGCAGCGTTATCGCCCTATCAGCACAAGCTAGAGACAAACGAGATTATCACGAAATGGTTTATGAGCAGGGATGTAAAACCTGCCATGACCAAGGAATGAAAGCCTTCCCTTCTGATAACTCTTGCTTGCAATGCCACGACATGGCGGAAGTAGCAGAGCTGACCAAACGCGAAGGCCACGAAGCGAAACAAAACCCACACGACAGTATGCACTACGGCCAAGAAGCGCCATGTATGGAATGCCACGGAGAGCATACCAAGAAGCAAGCTATCTGTATGGATTGTCACAACTTCGATTATCCAAAATTTAAATAGATAAATTAAGTAATAAAACATCAAAACATGGGGAAATAATGATGAAAAAACTACTCGCCGTATCGGCAATTCTCGTCACAGGGTGTGCTGTTGCAGCAGACAAACCAGCTGATAAGCCTTGGCACAATGAAAAGCCAACACTATCAACAATTAACGCACCAACAAAAGTGATGCCAATGGTCTGTAAGCAAGAACAAGCCATGGCCTATCTAAAAGAACTACAAAGTGGTGAAAAAGATATCTTCACCATTAAGTCTAACGATCATGGTGGTAAAGGTGCTAATGACTCAGGCTGGCTGACATGGCGAGTAGATGATCCGAGCAACCTAATCCCTTGCCCTGCAGGCGGTGCTGCTGACTCAGAAGTAGGGATGTGTTGGAAAGAGCTTAACGATGAACCTACTGTAATTGGTTTAGTACGAGTTGCACCTGGTACAGCTGCCCCACATTACCACCGTGAAATGGAGTGTTATTACGGATTAAGCGGCCAAGGCTTAACTTGGGCGCAAGAGCGTATGCAACCATTTGGTCCTGGTGATTACATTGAGATCCCAAGTAAAGCAATGCACTACACGCCAAACACCTATGATGATCAAGATCTGATCTACATGTACTGGTTCCCGTTAGATGGCAAGTTCTCGACCTTCAAATACCAATGGCCACAAGATGTGGGCCCTGGTGAGCAATTGATGTTTGATTTCATTCCATACACCAACTCAAAGCTTGTTCGTTCAGGTAATGGTGGCTATGGCTGGGATGTTGTTCAAAAGTCAAAATAGCTTTCTTTAACCTCTAACGAAGAGAGGGGCTAACGCAAGTTAGCCCCGATACAACATTATGTATAGAACAGTCATTATCCTGCTAAGCATGCTCTTTTGTGGTAACGCGTTAGCTGAAGAAGCCGTTTCTATTCTGTGGAGCCAACTTGCTCCCGGAGGGCCTGAGTTGCCTGTAGAATCTAACGTCAATTTAGCCTTAGACGGAAAAAACGTGATTATTCCCGGCTTTATTGTGCCATTAGATGGCCAAGGTAAAAGCCACAGTAAGAATTTCTTACTCACACCACAGCAAGGAGCTTGTTTTCACAAGCCACCTTCACCGCAAAATCAATTAATCCATGTGGTATTTGATAATCCCATAGCCGTACCCGTCGCAGAACAGCCTATCTATATAGCGGGCAAACTCAGCATTAAAAACGCGCAATCAGGATTTGCTAAAACGGGCTATTACCTGCAAGGCGTAGAAGCAATTGCATATCCTGTTCAAGTGGCTTCATCTGCAGAACATCAACACTAAAGCGCTAACCATAAGTATCAACTGCAATGATAGCGGTAAGAATAAAAGATCAAGGAAAGCTCATGAACAAGACACCCTTTACACTAGCAGCCTTAGCGACAGTCGCAGTGTTATCCACTTTAGCAACACCAGCACTCGCTGATAACTCAGAAAATGGTATCAATGTCGGCGGTGCCGTTCGAGCCAATTATGCCTACAAAGATTACAGTGAAAACTCAAAAGATAAAGCCGGTGACTTTAGCTTTGATATGGCGGCAATAAAGTTTAACGGTAGGTTAGATAACTGGGGGCTTGCAGCGGAATATCGCTTTACCTCGGAAACTAATTATATCAAGTACGGTTATGGCTTCTACGACATTAACCCCTAGTGGCAATTACAATTTGGTATTAACAAGGTCCCTTTTGGTAACCCTGAGTTTATCTCTAACAGCTTTTGGTTTGGTCTACCTTATTATCTTGGCTTTGAAGATGATCACGACATCGGCATCAAGGCGGTATACCAAAGCAACGGTTGGCATACCGACTTGGCTTTTTATAAAAATCCAGAATACGCAGCATCTGAAAATAAGCGTTATGCGACAGATCTATACACAGGCAGCATCAATGGTACTGAGTATCACAACGAGGAAACCAACCAAGTAAACCTACGTCAAACCTATACTTTTGAGCACAATGGTGGCTCAACCACCTTAGGCGGCTCCGCGCAATTTGGACAAATTTACAATAGTAAAACGGGTAATAATGGTGATCGCTATGCGTTAGCGCTGCACTTAGACAGCAGCTATAACGACTGGAACCTCCAACTGCAAGCTTTGCAATATGAGTACGACGCTGCAGACGCAATTGATCCCAATAAAATTGGCGTCTCTGTTGTGAGTTGGCAATACGAAATAGCCACCAAAGGGCAGTCTTATAGCGCCAATATAGCCAAAATCATCGATACCGATTGGGGGAGTGTAAAATGCTATAACGATTTTGGTTTAATGACCCCTGATGTGGCCGACGAAACTTACGACAACAGTATGCAAAACGTCACAGGCTGTGCGATTTCAGCGGGTCCAACTTACACCATGGTTGACTTTATTATGGGCAAAAACATGACCTTCTCTACGGCTAACAACGATCATATCGGCCTCCCCGAAGTCGGTGATAACTGGGATAAACGCGTTAATATCAACTTTGGCTACTACTTTTAGACGGCAGCGTTCCCTGCCAATCTAGCTTTTGGGTCATAGACAAAGCTCATCTCATATATCACACCAATACTTCTGACCCAGCCCTCTTAAATAAGAGGGCTTTTTTATATTCAATCTGACAATAAAATTAAGCAGCATGCTCTTTGATCCGAGAACACGAGTCGTCCTTAGGATTACAAGCCAAGGCACTACAAGCACTGCAACTCATATGATCACGATAGTGTTTATCAAAGAAGCTTGAGCTTCTTTCTTCTAATGACTCAAATAGCTCAGGATTAAGTGGCTTAGCCCATTTATACTGCGCCATTAAACGCGCTAAATGCCGGTAACAGGTTTCACGTCGATTAGATAAGTACTCCGGTGCGATTAACTGGCTTTCAAATTGAGTTAGCGACCCGGTTAAATAGAAAGTAATTCCTTGTACTAATTCTTTTACCTGTAATGGTGTTGCCTCAAGCTCACCTCTTTCTACCGCTTCGTTTAACGAGTCAGTAAACCACCCCCAAAAAGCATTAATACGCTTTTTAAAGCGTTCAACTTTTTCGTCACTCGCCAATTGCCACACCATAGTATTCACCGAAACAGACCGCAGAGTAAAAAAGCTTTTACTGCGTTTTATGGTCTCAAATGTAAACAAAATGGGTAACAGTGCTTTTTCTTGAGCCGTTAGTTCTGGATATTTGTTAATAAATATTGGAAGGTGATTCGATGTTGCACTACGCAAAAACAAGCATACTAAAACATCTTCTTTTCGCTCAAAAAATTTATATAACGTACCCGTGGAACATCCCACTTCTTTCGCAAGTTGCGAGAATTTAAAAGACACAATGCCTTGCGACTCAATTAGCTGCTCAGCTGCATCAAGTATTTGATTGCAGCGCATCATAGGCAATGCTTCTGTAGGACATTTCATCTATAAAAAACCTGTATATCGAATTAGGCGAATTATGCGCTTCTAACAATTGCAGATTATAGATAACTCTTTCTTAATCGGGATTAACTTCACGCAAAAATGACTTTATCGGCAGGCTTTGTGAGTTACGTCATATAAACATTACAGCAATAACTTGTAACTCAATATAGAATCCGTTCACATTTTTCATAGTCCACTACGCCGCCTTTTATAGAGAAAATTTATTCGAGATCTGCCTCACGAATAAGTTTGTCACTGAAAAAATCGCGTGACTTAGTTCACCTTTAGTAACTGAACTTGCGTTTATCTTTAGGTTATTCCCATTAAGAGAATCACAAAATGCAAGGTAGAAGAAATTTTTTAAAACTAACCGCTGGAGCTACCATTGGTAGTCTAGCTGCGACGTTACCAGGAACAGTTCAAGCACAAACTTGTGGCGAAATAAACTGGGACGAAAGTGCTGACGTTATTGTTGTAGGCTCTGGTTTTGCGGGTCTTTCAGCAGCATTAAACGCTAAACGCCAAGGTCTAGGCTCAGTACTTGTTTTAGAAAAAATGCAAGTGATTGGTGGCAACTCTGCAATTAATGGCGGTTGGTTAGCTATTCCTAAAAATCCTATTCAGCTTGCCCAAGGTGTCAACGATGACTCGCCAGAAGAGCTAGTTAAAGACCAAATAATTTCTGGGCGTGGTATGCAAAATGAACCAGCCCTGCGTCAAATAGCTAACCGTTCTCTCGATGCTTACGATCTATGTATCGACACTGGCGTGAAGTTTCGTGATGGCTTTAACATTCAAGTAGGTGGCCACAACAAAGCCCGCGCAATTCGTACTCAACATGGTACAGGCGGCGATATCACCACCAAACTTTATGAAGCGGGCGAAAAAGAAGGCGTTGACCATCGTCTACAGCACTATATCGAAGATTTCATCATGGATGGTCAGCAGATCATCGGCGTTAAAGTACGCAAAAACTACCGCTTTCCCGATCTAAAAACCGGTAGCACTATCTTTATAAAAGCCAATAAAGCTGTGGTACTAGCTAACGGTGGTTTTGCTCGCAATATGGCACTACGTGAAGCGGTCGATCCATCTCTAGATCCAACACTAGATTGTACCAACGCAATGGGCGCTACTGGCGAAGTCACCCTTACAGCCATGGCTTATGGTGCACTACCTGTACACATGAACCTAATCCAAACTGGCCACTGGGGTTCACCTGATGAGGGTGGGTTCGGTTGGTCAAACGCACTGTTATCTATCGGCTGGCATCAAGGTGTGGCGATTAGCGTATTAAACGGTAAGCGTTTTATGGATGAGCGTGCTGACCGCAAGACCTGCTCGGAAGCGATTATGAAAAACCGTAACGCTGATGGCAGCCCTGCTTATCCGGTCGTATTTTTCAACTACAACAACTACGCTCAGGACGACCGTGTTGTCCGTGCCCTGCGCGATAAAATGGCTTGGAAAGTTGATTCATTAGATGAAATAGCAACTAAATTCGATATCCCTGTAGCAGAACTAAAACGCAGTATTGTTGAATACAACAAACACGTTGGTGACCGCAAAGATCCACTATTCAATCGTAAGATGGATACCGCTGAAGAGCTTACAGGTCCATTTGTAGTGTCGCGCATTTGGCCAAAAGTACATTACTGCATGGGTGGTCTAAAAACTGATTTAGGCGCTCGTGTTATCGACGGCCGCTCTATGTCGCCAATTAAGAACCTTTACGCCATTGGTGAAGCTACTGGTGGTATTCACGGCGAAGCCCGCTTGAGTTCTACATCATGCCTAGAGTGTCTAGTCATGGGCATTGTAGTGGCTGAAACAATTAAAACTGACCTTCAAGGAGCTGTGTAATGAACAAGTTATTACTAAGCATTTTACTTAGTCTTTCAGTGTCTGGCAGCGTTATGGCTGGCGATTTAATCAAGATGAAAGGCAAAACCGAAGGTCGTGTAAACCACGAGTTTATTTACCAAGATGGCTGCCAAACATGCCACCAAGGTTCAGGTAAAAAGAATACTACTGATGCTGCATGTGTCGAATGTCATGGCGACATTAATAGCATCCCAGTTGATGAAAGTAAGCTGGCGATTCCAGAAGCGCATCCTCACAAGTCGCTGCACTACAACCAAGGTGCAAGTTGCCTAGCGTGTCACGCTGAGCACGAGAAAAAAGCACCTATTTGTACAGAGTGTCACCGTACTTGGTTTGAAGAGATGTAATTCAAGATACTGATTTACAAAATCTAAAAAATAGAAATAGGGAATGATGATGAAAAAAACCACTAAGTTTATGTTGTCTATGGTGGCTACAGCAATTGCTCTTTCAGGCGCAACAGCGTTTGCCGCTGAGCAAGAAGATGGTATCAAGCTAGGCGGTGCAGTGCGTGTTAACTACGCTTACCGTGACTACGATAAAGCTAACAAAGATAAAGGCGGTGACTTTTACTTTGATATGGCCGCTATTAAGTTTGATGGTAAGCAAGGTGACTGGGGACTGTCAGCAGAATACCGCTTTACATCTGGCACTAACTACATCAAGTATGGCTACGGCTTTTACGATATAAACCCTGACTGGCAATTACAGGTTGGTATCAACAAGGTACCTTTTGGTAACCGTGATTTCATCTCAAACAGCTACTGGTTTGGCATTCCTTATTACCTAGGTTTTGAAGACGACCATGACACAGGTATTAAAGCTGTTTACGACAAAAATGGCTGGCATACCGACCTAGCGTTCTATAAGAGCGCTGAATACGGTCCATCAGAAAACAAGCGTTATTCTACGGATATATACACAGGCACGATTAATGGTACTGAGTATGCTAACGAAGAAACAAATCAGTTTAACGTTCGCCAAACATATACAACTGAACATGAAGGCGGTCAAACGACGATTGGTGGTTCTGTCCAGTACGGCCAGATCTATAACAGCAACTTGCAAGAAAATGGCGACCGTTATGCAGTAGCACTGCACTTAGACAGTACCTACAAAGACTGGAACCTGCAGCTGCAAGCCATGCAATACGAGTATGATGACAAGGAGCATGAAAACACAATCGGTGTTTCTGTTGTTAGCTGGCAATATGAGATCGCTTCTAAAGGACAATCTTATAGTGCCAATATTGCTAAGACGTTTGCGACAGACTGGGGTAGCGTAAAGTGCTACAACGACTTTGGTTTAATGACGCCGGATGTTAGCGATAACAGCTTTGACAATAGTATGCAAAACGTTACTGGCTGTGCGATTTCAGCAGGCCCAACTTATACTATGGTTGACTTTGTAATGGGCAAAAACATGACCTTCTCTACAGCTAACAATGACCACGTAGGTCTACCAGAAATGGGCGATAGCTGGGACAAGCGAGTTAACATCAACTTTGGTTATTACTTCTAACGCCGGCTTAGGCTTTAGTGATTTTTATCAGTGATTTAAATACATGGAGTATAACAATCACATCGATAAGCTAATCAAAGATTAAACGCGTTACCGGTAAAGGCGAAGCTGCTCTCACTTCGCTTTTACCCTCTTAAGATAGTCTTTCGATCCCAACCTACATTTTAACGGAAACAGCGCCCCTTCCTGCTGTGGCCTCGATGGATCACGCCCTTTTTAGGGCTTTTTTATCTAAAAAAACAAGAAATCAATATGAAATCAATAACAAAAATAGCTATTTGTATTTGTTTAACGAGCAATCTATTTCCCCCCTTGATGGCAAGTGAGTATCACTTCGGTGGTTTCCTTAAAGCAAATGCACGTTATGTTGACGGCAATATCGCCTTTCAAGATAGTTGGACGGGTGGTGGTAACGTCTCGAATTCAGCTAAAAGAACCCAATTTAGCGCCGCTGAAAGCCGCTTTAACGTAAAAATAACTCATGCTGAAGTCAGTGGCTTTGCAGAAATAGATTTTGCTGGTTCTGCACAGGGTAATGCTGCATTTTCTAACTCCTATAGCCCGCGATTACGACATGCTTACATTAATTATCAACAGTTCACCGCTGGCCAAACTTGGTCAACAATGGTCAATACCAGCACCTTTGCTGAAACAGCGGATCTTGGCGGCCCCCTAGTAGGGCAAGCAATGGTGCGCCAAACATTAGTACGCTATAGCACAGAGAATTGGCAGTTTGCACTGGAAAACCCTTATACCTACGGAACTAAAGCCGAAAGTGAGCAAGTAAAACAGCAATGGGTAGATACCAGCAACGATTATGTTCCCGACGCAGTGGTACGCTTTAATCAACAAGGTGATTGGGGCAATGTGTCGGTGTCGAGTCTATTACGTTATTTAGACCCTGAGGAAACTGCGCAACTTGCAGCCGGAGTATCCGTTGCAGCCAAAATATATACACTCGGGAAAGATGATCTTCGCTTACAACTACACCACGGTAATTTAGGGCGATATGTGGGAACAGATGCTGCTCGCGATATGATAAATGGCAAGGTTGAAACCACCACTTCGGCTATGTTTGCTTACCGCCATTTTTGGTCGGAGCATATGCGTTCAAGTCTATTTTATGGCCGTACAATCACAGAAGAAGAACAAAACGACCGATTTCATACTGGAGTAAACTTGTTTACTAATTTAACGCCAGCTTTAGCTGTTGGTGTCGAAGTAGGTCGTTACCAAATTGCCGATAAAATAAACCCTTATACAGGAGTCAGTGCTCCTCAAGGAACATCAAATTATGCCCAACTAAGCCTGCAACTTCATATCTAAGGTACGGGCCTACATATGGAAAAAATCGCTTTTGTTCACTAAAAACCAACTGAGCAAAAGCGCAACATCTGTCAGATGTTGCACCATAGCATTCAGTTGCTATGCAAAATAGAGCCCTACGACATTCACTTAACTTTGCATATGACTAAATTCCACAATACCAAATGAGCTTGGGCTGTAATCAAAATCCAGCGAGTTTATCCGTGTCATTCATAAGAACTATCTAGACTTCACGCAATTGCTAACTTTAAGTCCTCTAGCTAATGAGTGTGCGCTTCGTCACCCATCAAAAAAATATTATTCGCGACTCTGCTCACGAATAAGTTTGCTGCTAAAAACGGTGCGTGATCCAATTCAACTTTACGCAGCAATTATCACTTTATTGTTAGTTCAAGCCCGTTAAAGCGAGCACAATATCGCAGCTTTAGCTGCATCAGCTAAAAATAGGATTGGAATGATGAAACTAAAAATGATTTTCGGCATTGCCGCACTAACATCTACAGCTGCTTTTGCTCAAGGGCCGCAGTGCGATCATGCTCAACTGCCTTACCAACAAATGACACCAGTGCCATATGACAGCACTCCATATGCACCACAAGATACTATGCCTGCACAATGTGCTAACCCAGAGGTTGAGGCCTATATTGCTGCTTGGGAAGCAGGTGAGATCGACTTTACAACCATCAAATCAAACAGCAGTATTGCAGCAGACCAGCAGTTCTGTAAATCGCTAGATGACGATGGCAACGTATTAGAAATTGCGGACTGTGATAAGTCAAAATCACCAGTTGGATATATCTGGAAAGAGCTGTCTGACAGCCCTGTTGTTATTGGTATTACAGACGGTGGAAAATCTGACCACGCACCACATTTCCACGGCCAACCAGAATGTTATTACGTAGTAACGGGTGAAAGCCAAACTTTGGCACAAAACAAGTTTCAAAAACTATCACTTGGACAGTATTTCTATATTCCTGGGGCTACAATTCACAACACACCGATCTTAAGTGATAAAGGCCTAGGTGTAATGTACTGGTACCCAAATAACGCTAACTTCAACGGCTTTAAATACTACTGGCGTAAAGACGTACAAAACCTACGCGTGGCTGAGGAAGCATTTGACCGTGTAGATGAGATCCGTAAACGTGACCTTAACTTAGGCGCATACGGCACTAACGAAGCTATCTTCAAAAAATAAGCTTTATAGTAAACACAAAAAGGGCCTATAAGGCCCTTTTTGTGTATTCATACTTTACCGGCTACAGTATCTAAAAAGCCTCATTTACATTGAAATAAAAACCGCTGTCACCGTCACCAAACGCCATGTCGAGCCTTAAATTAACCCGAGGTTTAACCTCAAAGCGATAACCTACACCACCATTAGGTAAGATTTTATTTGCATTAAACTCGCTAATATCACCGGCAATCATGCCTGCGCCGCCCCAGAACACCATACCGTGACGCCCTGGTAAATTAAGCCGGTATTCCACTTGTGTCATTAACATCTGCTTGTCACGATAGCGACCCGATGTATAGCCACGTAGTAAGTCACCACCACCCGCTTTTGATAACTGATCCCACGGCACCTCGCCATTAGTAAAGCGACCTCGAATTTGCCACGCTAAGATATCTTCACCGCGGCCAGTTTGCATATATTCACTGTATAGTGCGTCATAAACATCAAAGTCAGTTTTACTACCTAAATACTGACGATAAAAAGTTGCATCAATTTCTAAAATACGACCGGACTGGGGATTAAGGACATTGTCTCGGCTATCATGATTCAGCAGCAAATTTACCCCTACACTGCGTGAGCTGTCATCAATTATTCCGGTATCGACGCCTGAGTCTAATGAGTTTATTTTACTGGCGTTGGCATAGCTAAAATCAAAGCCTATACCGACAAAGCTGGTCGGGCTCATACGGTGCAATAACATGGGATTGAAAGACACAATGCGCTGATTAAACTCAACTCGATTGCTTTCCTGATGATTGTTATCGTAGCCCACGCCATAGAACACATCCGGAGCATCAAAAATTTCTGCATTCAGATAAAAACGTTGCTGATCTTGATTAATGAAGGTCTTATTCGCGATCACCATGCCCAATGCACCATTGGTGGATGCTAAGCCGTTTATAACCAAAGATGATAACTGGCTGACTTCATCGTTGGGATCGTATTGATATAAGCCTACCGCCGAGATCCCCACGCCTAAATCCATCTCAGGGTTGTAAAATGGCCCTGGTAAATAGCTAAAATCAATCAACTTATCAGGATCGAATTCCCCATCGGCGCCCAAAGTTTGTAAAAAGTCCTCTATCCAACCTTGTGACTCTTTACTATCGGTAGCGTCATTATTTACCTCAGGATCATTTGCAGTCTCTTCTGCCCATGCGGGCAATACTAAACAAGCAAGTAGCGTGATACCACTGCAAGCTTTAACCATCAACATGCGAAAATTCCGCCCCATTGTTTTCCTATGATACGCACCATAAAGCATCAAGTCTGTTCCTTGGAAGCTAACGCTTTCTCCACAGTTTCTGACTGCTGAAACAGCTGTAATTCCAGTTCATCTTGTGCTTGGTTATATTCGCTAATTTGGTAAAAGTCGGCTTGGGTAAAACCATCTTGCCAAAGTTCAGCCGGAATATGCTTAAAACTTTGCTTAAATTTATCGGCAACAATCAGCTTTTGGGTAGCAATGCTATCTATCTCTACGCCATGAATGATGCGGCTTAATGACAAGTTATGCGCTTGCTGTGTGGAGGCAAATAACGCTGCGACTTCATTCCATTTTTCATGGTTCTGCGCCAAAGATTGTGGCACTAAATAAGGTGCCTGTAGATCACTTAACTGATAGTGCCGCTTAAGCAACATAAACTTACTGGGTAATGGCTGATTTGAATCCCACCAATGGCCATCAATCACATCAAATAAAGCATTCGTTTGCTCAATTGAAACTGGCTCAAGCCAATTTAGTGTTGCAGCAAACCACTGAGTCATATGCTGATTATAAAGATCTTTACTCATCGCCAAATTATTATTAATCAATGCTAGAGCAATCTTTGCGCCAAGCATATTCGAGTAAAGATCTTCCGGAGAGTAAGCTGAAACAGTTTCAGACCAAGGAGCCCAACTACGATATCCATGCCACTGGGCTATCTCATGTGCTTCAGCCATAAAATAAGCTAACCGAACTGAAATAGCTGCAGCCGTTTCCCAACGTTGCCTTGGCGTTAAGTGGCTTAAATCAAATTCACTTAACTCTATCACTCTTGGGCCTATTTCATCTGGCAGTTTAATCGTCTGCTGTTGTCCCAGTTGAGGATAAATACGATAAAACAGCGCAATAGCATTGTCTGCGGTATCGCGCACATGAGCTAAGTCAATAAAGCCACCTCGTAGCGTATACATCAGTCCATTATTTTCTGTGCCTCGGCTGCCATTAGGCGCATCTTTTTGGAAGCTAAACGTACCCGCCTCAAAGGCATGAGGGCCGACTTTATCAACTGCTAAGGTATTGGCATAACGAAAAAATGGTACAGGAACAGGCCCGACTTTAACTTTTTGCGCATTACCGAAAGCACAGCAAGGACGCACAGCCTTGGGAATTGGTACCAAAGGCAATTCTTGCAGATTAATCTCATGCAGTAAGTCTAAATCAGGCTCGTTATCTAAGGCAGCACCGATAGCGATATCACTTGGTAAAGCACGGACTTGCCAATCATTACTGCTACAAGCCGCAAGCAATAAAATTAAAGCAGCAACCCCGCCACTGCGCATATATATACGGCCCATCATTGTACAAATGCCCTAATGCTTTGGCTGATAATCTGCGGATAATCATTACTTATTCCGTGTGCTCCTTGTGGGATAACAACAATAGGGGCACTTAATAGCTCAGCTAACTGCAAACCCGAGTACAACGGAAAAACTTGGTCATGCTCGCCCCAAATCAGTAGGCTAGGCGGTAAGGTTTCTACCGAAAGGTTAGCTGCAATTCGATCTCGGTCAGCCGGAAGTCCTTCAATCAGTTTGCGCTTTTCGGTTAAATAACCAGCAAAATATTTATCGTAGATTTCGGCATCAATAAAGCCTGGATACCAAGGAAAATCGATAAAAGTTGCATCCAACAAACGTCGCATCTGTTTTGGAGTTTCAGGAACAAAAATCTGAGTCGGATCATCAACACCAAAACGCTGATTCATCAACGCTAATTCAGCATCAGAAAATAGCACGCCAGGACTGGCTAGCAGAATGGTCTTATCAACCTTTGGCTCATTAATCATTAAATCGAAAGTCACAAAGCCACCATAGGAGATCCCTACTAAGTTAACTTTTTCCAGCTCAAGTTTATCTATCAATTGCATAACAGCTTGAGTTTGCGTAGCAAGGCTTGGATCTCCTTGGCTGACAGAATCGCCAAACCATGCAAGATCTGGCGCAATTACTTGGTAGTCTTGACTTAGCTCAAGCATTACCTGCTGCCAACTCGATACCGCTGAACCACCAAAACCATGAATCAGTAACAGCGGTTTACCTTGTCCTGCTTGCCAATAGTTCAACTCTCCACCTTCTTTGAGCATCAATTGATGTTGCTCAAACCCCACGCTTTGTAGCGCAGCCCTTTCTTTAGAATCGACAATATCAACGGCCGAGCAGCCACCAATCAATAACGTCAGTAGCAACATACAGATAGTGCGCATACTCTAAACTCCAACATCAATTTACAACGGCGCTAGCCAAAGGCTAGCAGTTAAAAATTTTCACGAATGGGTATAACCTTAAAAGCGATAACCTAAACTCATCATAAAACTACTACGAGTGCCGATACCGACTTCCATCAGTAAGTCGATGTTTTTAGTTAGACCTATTTGGCTACCTATCAGACCATTCCATTTATCAGCCAAATGCTGATTTACCTCAAACTTTGCATCTCCAAGTGGAAAGCCAATATCGCGCAAATATCCACTAAAGGTTTGCTCTACGTTTTGATACATAGCGCCAACCCAAATTTGAATATCGTGGTTGTTATAGCTGGTGCGATAACCTGCTCGTGGGGATACCACTATACTGCTGATCTCGCCATCAAGGATGTTTAGGCGAGTGTTAGTATAATTAACATCAAGTAAGGCAAACCAATTATCGATACCTCCAACTAAAGTGCCACCGACACCATAGGTTGTCCCTCTAAAATCTAAAACAAAATCAAAAGGATCACTGGTTGCATTACAAGAATTTACAGTGCACATCCAAGGCGGTAACACTGAAGACCAATCGGCCTCCAACTGAACATTGGCCACACTGCTACCGTTGGTTTTCCCCAGCACACCGTAGAGGTTTAAAAATGGCAATACCCATACATCACCTCTTAAGGTCAAGGTTTCTGAGTCTTGGATTGCTTCACTGCCCTTAATACTGAGCATCTCATCTAACGGACCTAAACCCGTAAAACCGACAGAGTCGACAATCAAAGGTTGATCCATCGTCATATAATTAAGTGAAACACCGTATGGTTTAGGTAGCTCATAGCCAAGATCGATCACCTCTTGAGCCCAGATGGGAAACACCCGCTCATATCTTGGCTGCTGTGGTTCGCGCTCAATCGATTCAGAGTGAACAGGAGAAACAAAAAACAGCACCGAAAGTGCTGCTAAAAAAGTAGTCATTTTAAGCATGTAAAAATTAAACCTTAGCTGAAAATAGAAATCAGATGTCGTACTAAAAGAGTTTGCCGCAGCTTTGTAATGGCGGGATACAATTAACTTAGGCGAATTATCGCTCAACAAGATGAACTCAATATGAAATTCTGCGCGCGACGCGCACAAATTAGAGTTTAAACTCTAATTTAACAGTTCGCGCTTAGTTAACACAAATTCTCAGACAAACTAAAATCGATAACGGCCATAGTAATTCGGCCGCTACTCCCGGATAACTGCTAAATCGTCAGCTAAATCAGAAAAATCACCTGCTTGTTCCGGCGTCACTAGGCTAAAGGTATTTGGACTAATCTGACGCTGTAAAATGATATCGACCATTGTGGTTTGATCAGCTTTTAAAAGTCTAGTAACTTGCTTGCTATCAGAATGATACTCAGCATTTTGGTAATAACACATTCCTTGTTCTGGCCTAGGCTCAATGCGTATGCCTATTTTCCCATTAGCCACTTTAGCGATTTTGGCAGCGTCAAAATAAAAGGTCATTACGTGGTTATTTTGATGATTTTTTTGCTTATCAAGCATAAAGCCGGGCTTAAATACGTTGGGAGAAAAACCTGTACCTGAAAGCAAAATGATATCGAAGTCTTCTACTGGCAAGCCAGTATCGTCAATCACGCGTACCACAAGCATACAACCACTCACCTTAGACCTAACCAATGAGCTTGCTTGGTGCATTTCATCTACTAGTTGTTGATACTGCTTATGACTATTAACATTTAAACAATCAATGATTCGATGAACCACATGTTTTTTACTCGCATTACGAGTGGTAACTGAGCCCATAATGCCTTTTTCACTGCCGCTATGGCTGGCATTTTTTATTAACTCAAAAGCAGTGCGCTGCTTAGGTTCTAAATATTTAGCAACTTGCAACTTGGTCACACAACTCGCATCGAAACTATTACAGGTTTGCTCCGTTTGCGCTAACACTATATGACTAAAATTAAGGTTAGCGGAGGCGGCTCGAACTACACCATCAGAGCCTTTTTCTGCAGTATAGCTATTGAGGAAATCGTAAAACTTCGGGTCAATCGTAGTGCCGGTCAACACAAACGGAAGCGGTCCAATTAAACTAAAATCATTAAGCCAATGTAAATTCAATTGATATTGGCCATCACTACCAAGCTCCAACCAGTCGAGTATTCTCCGTCCGGGTTCAATGCCTGAAAAAAAGCTTTTAATCCGCCCTACCCTCGATTTACCTAATTGGGCTAATGCAGAGCCATGATTTGCTGGAGCGAGCATGATCAAGTGAGTAAGAGGGCAATGAGCTAACTGCTCGCCAACATAAAACATTTGCAACCATTGACGTAAAACCGGTGCGCCAGTGGAATGAGTGATCACCGCAAATGGCTTATCACCAAGCAAATCAATACGCGCATTATCAAATGCTTTAGCGAGATCGGTTAGGCGAACTTCATCATCAAAACTGATATAACGTCCAAGATAAATATGCCGAATAGTAAGCTCAGTAGAGCCTTGCATTCGCTTTTCTATTGCCTGGGGTAACTGAGCATAAGTGTCAGTATCAGTAACACTCCATCCATGAATAAACACTAAATCCATTATGACCTCGATAAAATCCAACTTGCCTTTAGGTGACAAAACGCTTCGACTTATTTATATAGTCAAAATTAGCTAATTAATAATTTTCAATAGGTTACCAAATGATATTCGGTATCTATATAGCAAAATAGTCAACTTCAGCGATCGTTAATACCATTCAGTTATTATTCAGCAAGCCTGCCCTATGATGTGCCCAACAAAACGCGACACCGACTTAATTTATCCTACACTGGAGCACAACATGAAAACTAAATCACTTATCTTAGCGTCTGTAATGGCAACGGCAATCTCGGCACCAACTATGGCGGCAGACTGGTTTGTTGGTGGCGGTGTTGGCGCCCAGCAGAACACTTATAAAGGTTCTTACGACCCAGCACTACAAAACCCAATTGCTGGAGGTCCTCAAACCGAGCACTTTAAAGAGACTGAAAATAACGTTATCTATGAAGTCAGAGCGGGTGTTTATCTAAATGATGCTAACCGTGTTTATGGTACTTACTCATATAACTCTGATGACTTTAGCCGTCAGCAAAGCTTCTTAATGTCTTATGACTACTTAGTCGGCCTAGGCGATAGCAATAAGCTTAATTGGTTTATTGGTGCGACAGCAGGTATGAATCATATCAGCCCAGATACTAGCGTCCTAGACTCAAAAAATCGCTTCGTTTGGGGTGGTCAAACGGGTCTAATGTATAAGATTAACGACAAGGTAAGTACCGAAATTGGTTACCGTTACCTGAAGCAAGATTATGATGTAAGTGGTCCAGTACCAACGCCATACAATGGTATTGCAGCGGGGTCTGAAACAGCCTCATTGAACGATAGCCAACAACTTTACCTATCGGTTGATTACCGCTTCTAAAACGCCGTAAATAGAAAAGCCCGCCACAGACTTAAGTTAGTGGCGGGCTTTCGCTATATAAGCCTATAAATTAATAACAAGTGACTCTGTTTGCAGACTAAATAGAATTCTCGACTAATGCATCTGCGTGACTCCACCTATTAAAAGCGGCCAACATCAGTATTGCTGCCGCAGCCACAGCCAGCCACGCCCAACTCATCGACACTCCAAGGTTTAGTAACTGAAAACCAATCAAAGCACTCAAAGCCGCAATAATTGCAAACGGCAGTTGGGTAATGACATGGTCATGGGGCTGACAACCAGAACTTGTTGCACTAATAACACTAGTATCAGATATCGGTGAACAATGGTCACCAAATACAGAGCCAGCCATTACCGCGCTTAAACAAGGTAATAATAAAGATGGATCCACCGCTAACGCAACTTCGGCGCCAATAGGGATCATAATAGCGAACGTCCCCCAACTTGAGCCGGTAGTAAATGCCATTATCGCGCAAAGTAAAAATGTTCCTGCCACCAACACTTCTTGTGACAAGAAAGCCTCTGCCCAATTTGCCAGCAGCTTAGCTACGCCCAGATCGGCAATGACAGCGCCTATCATCCAAGTAAAAAGTAGAATAAAAATCGCAAAGCTAATAGCACGTATACCTGATATTAAATCACCAATGAGTAACCTTAACGTGCGCCCATCTAACTTCAACATAACGACAGCCAACAATGTCGCCAACAAACAGGCATTTCGCATGGCGCTGCCAATATCGGCTGCAGTGATCCAATCAGTAATGCTGTCACCCTGAGCATTGCTAGCACCTGAATATAAGGTCAAACCGATTGATGCGAGTAATAACGTCGCCATAGGCAAACCTAACAACCAAGGGCTGCCGGCATCAACTTCATCATTGGTTTGTATAGCAGCAGTATCCGAGTCAGAGTTAAAACCAATACCGAACCACGCTATCAGTAAAGACAGCAAAATAACGGTAATAGCGTAAAAGTTAGTTTTAGCGATTTCAATAAATGACTCGAGCGGAGTTAATGGCAGTAACGTGATACCCGCCAGAATGGCCATGACATAGGGGCCCCAACTCGAAAAAGGCAACAAGGCACATAAAGGAGAAGCATTTGAGTCCACCAGGTAAGCAATCTGTTCTCGAGACATATTGTACCTTTGGCTCAAAGGCTGACAAACATGCCCAACCGCCAAGCAACTAAAAATTCCATCGATAAAAACGACCCAGCCTAATAACACCACACCGATCCGCGCTTGGCGACCACTCTTTATTCGATGATACAGCCAATCAGCAAAACGCTTAACAGCTCCGCCGCGAGCAAGTAACTGCGTCATCATGCCAAGTAGGATCATCGCCGCTAAAACATTTAAGTGCCACGCTTGCCAATGACCATCGCTATAGAGCTGTAACCAAGCTTTATCTGCCATATAGCTTAACGTTTTCGACAAGCTAAAATCCGTGATAATCAGCGCACCAGAGACAATTCCCGCACCTAAAGCAACTAAGGTTTTACGTAAAATGAGCGCTAAACTTAAGGTTAGCAACAGGGGAATAAGAATCAGCAAACTATTGCTCATAGCCAAGATCCAATAGGAAATAAATAGAAGAATACTAACGACTTAGTAACAAGTACAAAAAAAATCATTTTCCAACAAATTTATCGCGTCTTTTTTGCTCATTTAGCATAATTAGCTATTCAGCAATAGCCCGTCACTGCTAGAATCGGAGCTATCATCTCGCTATTAAAGGGACTCCCCATGAGCCTAGAACTATTATCAAAATTGGAAACTAAAATCCAAGCTGCGTTAGAAACTATTGAGCTACTAAAAATGGAGCTTGAAGAAGAGAAGCAGACAAATACAGGTCTGTCAGAGCAGAACCAACAGCTACAGCAGGAACTTAACTCTTGGAATGAGAAAGTGACTGGTTTAGTTGGTCTACTCAACGACGAAGTTAACTAAATTCCTAACGTTATGCAGTTTGCATCTCGTTACTTTGAGACTCAATCAACTCATTGAGCTCTAAAATAGCCTGCTTAACTTTAGGCAGGCTTTTTCTTGGCAACAAGAACCTGCCTTTATCAAATTCTAGTCGCCCCAAATCTTTTACCCAGATTACCCCAGTAAGAAAAATGCGCGCGTGTTTTACAATTAGCTTAGGTGCATAGACAGGAAAAACTCTCACAAGACCTCCCGACAACTTTGGTTTGTTGTTATTAATTTTTAAGTTGGACAGGTGTTTTACCACGAGAGTTTCATTTATTTGAGCATTTAATTGTAAATTTTTGAATCAGAATGTTAGAAAAAATAATTTATTCTTGGCAATCAGATGTATAACTCATTTTCAAAATAAATACTTATTTTTAATTGACGCTTGCCAGATTTTTGACGCTCTGTTACCGTTTAAATGTTACTCAGGGTAACATTGAGCTACTAGCTCGATAGCCGTGCTTCTTGCGATCAGGAAGTGCGGTTTTTTTATGCTGGGAGTTTAGTTAAGCCGCTTTTCTTATAAGCAAAGAAAATGGGTCGAAACAACAGTAAGTCGTTTTCTTTAATAAAGATGAACAAACACAACTACCACGGCTTGGCTACCTATGGTGATTAGCATCGCTCACAATTATAAGATGCCGGGCATAAATCCTTTCTTAGGCTGTCCCAGCGTTCAGGGATCAGTACTTCCATATACAAAAAAGGAGCCTATTGGCTCCTTTTTTAGCTATCGCGACAAATTACTTTTGTGTTGCTAAGTAATAAGCGATATCAAGCAATTCTTGGTATGACTTAATCGCACCCGTTTCGACACGGTACTTACCATTAACGACAAGCGCTGGAACACCCGCAATCTTTGCATTTTCAGTATCACGCTTCATCTTAGACATCTGTGCGTTCACCATAAATGACTTAGCCGCAGCATCAAATGCTTTAGGCTCAACACCATTAACTACGAAAACAGCTTTAATATCATCTAAGTTAGTGAAGTTTTGCTTCTTATCTTGGATTGCAGAGAAAAGTGCTTTTTCCATTTTCTCTTCAATTTTTAGCTGGTGGGCAATAGCAAAAGCGCGAGACATTTCAACACCCATTTGACGACCAATAAACTCGACATGGTTCTGCTTGAAAGTTACACCTTCAGGCAAAGTCGCTTTGATCTTTGGCACTTGCTCTTTAGCAAACGTGTAGCAATGTGGGCAATAAAAAGAGAAGAACTCAGCAATCTCCGGTTTAGCCGTACCTGGACCTTCATTAATAACTGTGTAGTGCACACCTTCTTCATACTGAGCTGCCATTGCAGCCATCGGTGCCATCAATAGTGCAAATGCAACTAATAAAGCTTTTTTCATCTCGATTCCCCTGGATGCTCTTTGCATCACCATAGTAATTTGGACATAACATAATGTGCTTTTGAGTCGACCTCAAGCGCAAAAGTTCATTTTTCTGTTACAAAATCCCTGTCTTAGCTGCTTTTAAAACTAATATTGCGGTGTCAAACTCAAGGGAGTTTCATCAAGCGCAGCCAACTGCTCTTTAAAAGCTAAAATTTGCTGTTCCCAATATTTATCTTCCGCAAACCAAGGGAAGTTCATTGGAAAAGCGGGATCTTCCCAACGGCGACTTAACCACGCATTATAATGCAGCATTCGCATCGCTCGCAGTGGCTCTATTAATTTAAGCTCTCTACTATCAAACTCACAAAACTCTTCATAACCTTCAAGCAAGACTTCTAATTGTAATAATTGTTGTGGTCTATCGCCAGCAAGCATCATCCAGATATCTTGTACCGCAGGGCCCATTTTAGCGTCATCAAGATCAACAAAACCTGGACCATCAGGAGTCCATAATATATTGCTAGGATGCAAATCACCATGAAGACGAATTGCACGATATTGCTCTGGCTGCCACAGTGCAGATGCTTTTTCTAAAATTTGCTCAACCACAGTGAAGTAAGGCAGTTCAAGGCTTGCTGGAATATGTCCTGATCCTTTAAGCCATGTTAATGACTCTTGGCCTAACAGCTTTGGGGACATTACATCACGATAAATGAAATCAGCCTGCTTCGAATATTGGTGGATACGACCGATAAAGCGACCAACTTGTTCTAACTGATCTAGGTTGTCGACTTCAAAGGCTCTACCACCAATAGAAGGGAACAGAGCAAACCTAAAGCCTTGATACTCATGTAGTGACTTACCATCAATAATCACTGGTGTTGCAATTGGAACTTCTTGATCTGCAAGAGCTGCAGAGAAGTCGTGTTCCTCCTGAATTTGCGCATCGCTCCAACGTTCAGGTCGGTAAAACTTAACCACATAACGTTGGCCTCGGTCACAACGAAACTGATAAACCCGGTTTTCATAACTGTTTAACGCCAACAAGCCGGTTTCAGGGTAAATCCCCAGGGTTTCTATCGCCGTTAAAATCAAATCTGGAGTCAACGCCTGATAATGGAACGCCGAGCTAGACTCTTGCTCTTGTGGCGCTTGAGGAGGGATTATATTCATATTAATTTGCTCAATTTCCCATGGCCTAGCTTAAGCTTCGGTCACAAAATTCTATAATAGCGCTCAGGCTAAACTTGATAAGGCCGTATTAACTCTGCCAAATAGACCAACACTTCAAACTCATCTTCTCTGTCAGTTGATAACCAACAGATATCGCCGTAAAACTCATAATTCAGCTGTAGATGTGTCCCTTCAAACTCGAGTAACCACTGGTGACGGTCTGCTCCCCACTGCTTTTCTAAGACTCGGCAATCCAAGGCTTTAGCAAATGGTTCCGCAAACAACTCAAACTGTTCAAAATCAATATCAGCCTGCACTGCTAAACTTAATGTTTCGCGGTCTAATTTAATCGAGATTAATTGCATTAGTTTACTCTTATTATTGTATTTGTATCGATAAACATTCGCTTGGCGCCTAACTGCTACAAGACATTATCAAACCTTGGCCCCAATCCGGCGGACGTTTAGCTAAATGTTCGAATTCTGCTTGCTCATCAAAAGGGGTTTGTAGCACCTTTTGCAACTGATGTAGTGGGGTTAAATTACCTTCTTCAACAGCAATTATTGCCTCTTGAGCTAAATAATTTCGCAAAACATATTTAGGGTTAACTTGATTGCGAGCAACCTGCCATTGATGAACCTCATCAACTTTACCTAGCCGCATTTGGTATGCCTGATACCAAGTATCGAAACCGTTCAGATCAACAAAGTCATCTCGCAAAGCAGACGAACAGGCATTAGGGTCTAATAAACCGAATCGACGCCAAGTATTAGTATGATCTAAATGGTTTTTCTCCATCAAAGTCGTAAAGCCCCCGATTAACTCTAAATCACTTTGGTCTTGTTCTACACATTGGTAAGTGGTTGTTAGCCCTAATTTAGGGCGCATTAGCACAAGGTATTGCTGCACCAGTTCAACTTGGTAAAGGTTCAATGCAGCCACAAGATCATCAGATGGAATTATCGGTGTTAACGCCTGAGCTAAGCGTTGTAAATTCCATAGACCAATGCCCGGCTGCTGGCCAAATGCATAACGCCCCTCAGGGTCTGAATGATTGCAAATAAAGTCTTCTTTGAAGGTATCGAGAAAAGCAAAAGGACCAAAATCGAAGGTATCGCCGAGTATCGACATATTGTCAGTGTTCATCACACCATGCGCAAAACCGATTGTTTGCCAATGAGCAATCATCTTGGCGGTATCTGCTACTACACGGGCAAACCATGCTTTATATCCTAATGCATCACAGCTTAAATCTGGGTAGTGTTGCTTAATGGTGAAGTTCAGCAACTGTTTTAGCTTATCGGGTGCACCACGTTCACTGTGGCAAAAGAATTCAAAGTGACCAAATCGAATGTGACTCCTAGCCAGGCGCACTGTGATTGCAGCGGCCTCTTGCGTTTCTCGCCATACTGGTAAGTCAGAGCCAATAACGGCTAACGCTCGCGTAGTCGGGACATGCAAATGATGTAAAGCCTCAGAAATCAAAAACTCTCTTACAGCAGAACGCATAACTGCACGACCATCACCATGACGAGAATACGGTGTTGGCCCGCCGCCTTTTAGTGCCACATCCCAAGCGCCTTGTGGACCTAATGCTTCTCCAAGAATAATAGAGCGGCCGTCGCCTAATTGAGATGAGTAACCACCAAATTGATGACCACTATAAACCTGCGCGTAATAGCTTGCCCCATCAATAGCGGCGTTTCCTGACAGCCCTTGTAACAATGACTCTGTCGGCGCATTAATAGCAAGCAAATCGGCTGCATCTTGGCTCCATGCGAGCCAATGTGGGTTACTGATCCCAAGTGGGAAAACCTGCGAATAAAACTCTGGTAGCTGCTCAAAGAAGTCCTGTTTTAACTGCATGTTACTCCAATCCTGCTAAAGTGGGCCCAGTAGTTCGTCGCGTCAAGTTTACCCTTTACACCTATAATAGAGCTTCAACACTACGCTAATGAGTATTAGACAGCTATGTTGCAATAGATAATCTCGATATTCAACGCCTGTACGTAATCTGTCAAAGTAACCATAGCGTACAAAGCCTGAGGTTAACCCCGTTCAACTCATTCCTGATTGTAACAACCCCAATCCTTGACGCCGATATAAGCCAAAATCAGGATAAAGTGCTGACCCTTCACTATGACTCTTGCGGCGTAATAACGCTTTTACAGCTAAGAGACTTATCAGACGCTTCACACTGATAACCACACACATAAGTCCCATTATCATTACCACTTAAGCGCTTCAATCCTTTACCTTTAGCATGACATTGCTCAATCGACTCGTAGTAACCATTAATAAATTCACCTGATTCTGCTACGCTCGGCTTAGCTTCTTTGTCAGGGTAATAAAGCAATGTCCACTCTGGCGATTGGATACAAGCTGTTAAGCTCACCCCTGCGGCAACAACTAAACATAATGATTTAAGGTTCATGAAATACATCCTAATAAAACGTTAAAATAATAAGAAATGAAAAAGGCGAAATCCGTCTGGATTTCGCCTTTTGCTAACCATTAAGCTAATTCTACACAGCTTGGTTATGGATTGATTATTTTTCGCAGATTAACCCGCTTTATTCGCCTTTGCTTTGGCTTTTTCGATACGAACAATTCGTCCTGAAAAATCAGTAACTGTACCGTCCGTAAGACCATATTCAATTGCTGTTTTACAGATAGAAATAGCGCTATCAAATTCACCTTTATCATTAAGCAAGGTTGATAAATGCATCATGCCAGCGCCCTTAACATCAGTATCAGGATTCTCTGCTTTAACACCTTTTATAAAGGCAGCAAACACTTCAAGGTAACGCTGTGATAACCCTGCACCGTACTCTACATATTCAGCGGTTTTGCGTTGCTTATAACATTCTGCAACGGCAGCTGAGAGCGCAAGATGTTGAGTCGCGGAGTCATTAGCCGATTCGAAATCAGCTAATGCTTTAACCAACTTAGGGTTAGCCCAATCTAAATCACCCGACTCTGCGGTTTTCTCAACCGCCTCAGACTTAACAGCTTCTTCAGCTTTAACGGCTGGCACTACAACGGGGGGAGCTTCAACAATCACTTCTTCAGTATTGCCAGGCTCTGGCTCAGCAACAATATTGAGCTTCTCGGTAGGCACTTCTGGTTCAACTTCAACAGTAATTTTAGGTTCAGCCTTATCTTCAACAGTTGGCTCTACTACCACTTTTGGCTCTGGCTCTGCAGCTTGTTGAATTTCAGTTTCTGTAGCCTCTTTCGGCTCAAAACTCACGCCATCAACCGTTGGCGTAGAGGTAGGTTCAGACTGTTCAGGAGTGATATCTTTCATCTCTGACTCTGCCGCACTTTCCGTCGGCTTTGCTTGCTCTGCTGCCTGCTCTTTTTCGGCTTGTGCCGTTTTTTGAGTACGCATATAGAGATAAACACCTATTACAATCAGTAATATAATGGCAATTTCTTTCATTATCTTCCACCTGAGTTGGCCATAAAACACATCCCTTAAGCACTTTTTAGCTTTGGAGTGTGCAAAAATCAAACATTATTAATAATGCATTGTCTCGTCTAATATCAAGTATTTATATCTCTTTTTTAATCGGGTATCAAAAATATTCGTTTTTTGAATGTTACAAAGCATAAATAGCAGCCAAATTTAGCTGTTTTGACCAGTTAATTTTTCAAGAGGAGCAGGCTTGGCTAAGTAATATCCCTGAACAAGATCAACACCACAATGTTCAACAAATTCATATTCCTGCGCTGTTTCTACCCCTTCAGCGACAATTCTACAATTTGCGATGCAACCTAAAGTTGCAACCAATTTATAAACCTCTCTGCCCTTTTTCGACGTAGCATCTAATAATAACGACCTATCTATTTTGACCTTGTTAAATGGGTACTGTAGCAAATGCGGGAATGACGCATAACCGGAACCAAAATCATCCATAGAGATCGCAATATTTTTTGCCTGCAACTCTGTCATCACTCGAGTCAGGAACACCTTGTCACTCAACATAGCTTCTTCGGTAATTTCTATCTCTACTTTTGACGGACTAACTCCATAATGTGCTAATCGTGCTAGTAAATGACTTACAAAATCAGCTTGCTCTATGGACGCAACAGAGACATTTATTGCTACACGTCCACCTTCAGGCAAGTGCATTTTTTGCATATCAGTTAACACCAACTCTATGACTAACCTATCTAGTAGCGGCATCGATTTTAGTAATTGAAAGTCCGCAATAAATGTCGGTTGGCGAAGCTCGCCGCTATCATCAATATAACGAATTAAAGCCTCGTAATTATATTGGCTATGATCCTGCACCGATTGAATTTTCTGATAAAACATCACCAACTGTCCCTGCCTTAAGATTTGAGCAAGGCGTTTCTGTGCTGAAGATTGGCTAATATTATTGTTTGCAGAGTCTCTAACACTGCGTAACACGTTATTAAATATCGAACCTTCAGCTGCCGCAAAGCGAGTTGCAGGGTCAAGCGTAATTAAATGCCTACCAACATAAGCCAAATAGAAAGGTCGATAGATAAAAATACCAACGATAATGACCGCTATCTGTAATATCGCGCCGTCAATCTGCTCCCCCATGGCAAAGTAGCCACTAAAAATAGGCGGGGTTAACCAATTAACAATGCTGACTATAGGTGAAACAACGCCTAAAGCGATGCAGGAATACACAATCACAAAACTGACTAACGGAACAACAATAAACGGCACTATGAGTATAGGGTTGAAGAGGATCGGTAATCCAAATAGCAGTACTTCATTAATATTAAATAGCACCATAGGTATCGCGACGACAGCGAGCATTTTATGATTATATTTTTTGCTAAAAAGTAACACACACAATAATAAGCTAATGCAATTACCCGAACCGCCCATAGATAAAAACGCGTCATAAAAACCTTGGCTAATCACATTTATCGTGGCTTCACCTGCTTTCCAAGCTTCAATATTAGTTAGTGTATCAGCATAGATTTGCTGCTTAACGGCAAACAGCATGTTATGCCCATTAATTCCTACAGCCCCCAGCATGCCAAGAAGTGTTTGATATAACAAACCACCGCTAAACGTAAGTGGATTGAATCCAAATGATGAAACTTCCTCTCTAATATAATCCCCAATATGAATAATCCACTGAGAAAGCAACAAGGCAATAATTAGGAAACAGAAAATATGACCAATATATTTTATTAGCCTAGACGCAAAATCAAACGAATTAGGATCGAGTAAACGAATAGGAAAATACAGATAATATAAATAGGTCACTATGGCGCTTAATAGTGCAAGTAGCGGGTTATTAGGCAAGGTGTAGTTTGTTGATAAATCGAAACTTCCCAGCGAAAGGATATAGAAAAGTACTAAGCCATAAATAATAAAAATGGCGCTAGATGCGTTCGTTTTCTGTGATAAATAGTAGCAGGCAACGATACAAAAAGTCGTTGGATAGAGATTAATAAGAATGTTCGAAACATAGAACATTAACTCAGAAACATAATTAATCTCTATAAGGTTAAAAGCATGACCTAACAACATAGTTAACGAGTTAGCTAATGTAATTGGCAGCAGTAGTAATGCAATTGCAGCAAGATCAGATAAGTAGAGTTTAGAGCCTTGACTCAAGTTTGACACTCTAGCTGAGATATTGCGTAAAATCATGCGTAACAACCTTGAGCTAAACCCCAGAAAAAACATGCAGTAAGAGCGTTAACATTAAAAGTACAGCCACGCTCATCATGACTTTTTTTCGCGATTAAATATATATTTTCCATAGCAAAATCTTAGAAGCGAAGCGCTACACCCAATTTGTATCTCGCTTCACCCTTAGCACTAAAGACTGGATAGTTATTTTTAAACTCAGGCTTAACATCCGCAGATTGTGATGCTACACCAAGTTGAATACTATCTTCTGCGAATAAGTTAACGACCTCGAATGTCACGGCGAGATAATCAGTAACATAGTATGCGCTGCTCAAATCGACCGTTGCATAATCTTGATGCTCTCGATTACCGTAGTAGCCTGGCAGCTCTCTAATCATATATTCACTGCGCCAGTTATAGGCAAGCCGAGCAAAAAATGCATCTGTCTCATAGTAACTTACTAAGTTTACTGTATGTTTTGAAGAGTCAGAAAACACACCTATCTGATCAGGGTAATAGTGTGCAGGCGCGCTAGAATCGGAAAAAGTATAATTAACCGCATAACCTAAACCTGTTTCAAAGTTGCTTTGCAGCTGTAATTCAACGCCTTGAATGTAGCCGCCGGAGCCATTTTTCTTGGTCGATACAGTCCAATTATCTTCGCCAGTATCAGGATCGACAATACCTATACTTTGATCTAGCAATTGTTCAGAGGTCACAAATGAACTGATATGTTTAACAAAGTAGGTCGCTGCGGCTAAACTTTCAGAATTAAAATACCATTCGAGGCCAATTTCGGCTTGCGTGGCTTTAAAAGGCTTTAACCCAATGTTGCCTTTATCAACAACTTCATTGCAGGGTAATCCGTCAGCAAAACCAGAAAGCGCAGAAGAAGCAAACATATCGTCATAATTAGGTCGGGAAATAACTTTGGCAGCTGCTGCACGGAGTAACAAATTGTCTCGCATGTTATAGGCAAGATTGATACTAGGTAACAGCTCACTATAACTAGATGCTAACCGACTCAATTCGTCGCTATAGGTGCCTTCGGCATTTAGCTGATAAAAATCTGAAGCCACGCTAGTAGCAACATAACGCAAACCAATATTGCCGCGAAGGCCTGCAGACTCAAAATTAGCCATTAGATATACCGCTAGATTGTCTTCGCTAATGGTACCGTAGCCGGACTTATATACTTGCCCATCTCGGTCAAAATAGCTTATCGCGGCTTTAGCATCATTAAGCATCGCATCAAAAATAGGCTTGGGCAGAGTAAAGCCCCCACCTGATGACACCGTGCCTGAGTAATAAGCCGATGCATTTTTGGCAAGCACATTAGGATTAAAAACGCCGTCAAATGACTCCTGCTTTACATCATGATCAGCCCAGCTAATCCCCATTTTAACAGCACTAATAAAATCTAACTCCACTGGTACAGTAAGATCGAGTTTAATATAGCTTTCTTGGTCAGAGTTTGGCTGTTTGCGAAGCGACCAACTCTCTGGTGCTAGTGGACCATTAAAGTCACTTGCTACAAAAGTTTTATCGGCGATATCGATATGTATTACATCACCAGTTGCATCATAGGTCCCGGCAAAATCATTGGCTTGCCCCAACCAAAATCCATAGTTAGCCGTCGTATTGGTTCCACCGTCAGATTGCGTATTACCCACTAATCCCTCTAGAGTGTAATTATCGGTTTCATAGGTAAAATCTAAATCATAGGTGTTTGAATCCATGCTGGCTTCACGCACCCACGTTTGTGCCCAGCCAGGATTAGCATCATCCGCACCACGGCGATAAAAAATGCAAGTTCCAGCTTCATTTCTTTGTTCGCAAGCTGCTTCTTTATCATCTGGAAACATAAGAAATAGTGAAGTGTTAGCATTATTAGCCTGCATATTAAGGCGCATGACATTTAAGCCCAATATTAAGTTGTCCGTAGCTTGATATTGTAAAGCCACATTAATGGCTGTGCGCTCGCGCTGCTGCTCAAAAGTCGTCGGCACAATATCACCCCAACCTATTTGAGACTCAATACCATTACGCTGATAACGCGTTTTCGCATCAGCTACCGCAAGCAAAACACCTAAGCTTTCTTCATTGTTTTTCCAGCTGTATAAACCAGAAAATTCAGGGTCAACTTTTTCTGATACACTGCCATAATCTTGTTTAGTACTAAAGAAGAGTGAATTGGCATCTAAATCCAACGGTTTTCGAGTATTAATGATGACAGTTCCACCAACACCACCCTCAGCGATATCCGCTTGGGAAGATTTATAAACCTCAATATCTCCCACTACTTCAGGCGGTAATAAAGAATAATTAAAACTACGATCTGTTGTTTGCTGATCAAACCATCCTGTTGATGCTACGGAGTGACCATTTAATAGGGTGCTCGTTAGTTGATTCGATGCACCTCTAATAGATACCTGCTGCCCTTGTCCAAATTGGCGGTTAACTGCAATGCCTGGCATTCTGGCTAATGAATCTGCTACATCTGCGTCGGGAAACTTACCGATATCCTCGGCAGTCACTATATCAATGACCGAATCAGCAAACCTTTTGCTGTTAATGGAGGCCTTCATTGAAGCTTGGATCCCATGTACCTCGATTATTTCAATTGAATCTTCAGTAATAAGCTCACTTGCCTTAGCTTGTGGAATTACAGCCAACAGAAAAACAACCAATGACTTAAATATTTGAGTCGGCTGTAAACAAGGTTTAAGGATCGGACGATCTATACCTATTAATCGCAATAAGAAATATCTCAGAGTATCAATTGTCATGTTAAAAGTGGTGCCATATATCAATGGCATCGCAACATTCAGCGCCGTGCCAATATTAGGAATAGCTAGTGCATCCCTGATAAAAAAGAGTGATTTTGATTCTTGTAGACTTACAAGCTACTTTAGGAAGGGCTATGGAAGTTAACTTCAATCTTGCTTTAAATATTAGCAAGCTAAGTAACTTAAACAGATATAGAAAACCTCAATGTAGAACTACCCTATACATGTTCGGTAACAGCACTATATTTGTCGCTATCCATTTGCGTATGTTGCTAATATTTAGTCTAAAAATTTTTGACATAAAAATGTCGCGGCGGATTTTAAGCCAGTGTGAATCACTCTGACAAGCGTAATTTATACTTACATAAAAATAATCCCAGATTAATCGCTATTGTTATCAATGATTGAGTGATTAAAACTGCTTTTACGCCAAATAAAAACCTAATGTTTATTACAGGGTACAGATTTTAGCTCTGCCATGAACTACAGATGTTAGTAACCAAAACCAATATTTTGTGCACATCTTCAAAGTTTCATCGTTATATTTTGTCAGCTAATGCTAAGCCTCTTATCATAATAAATAACCCAGTAGCTTACTAAGGTATCCCATGGCATTAGAACAACTTCTCAGTGGTAAACTTCTTCGAGAGTTTGAAACCATTTCAGCTATGGTTAAAATTTACTGTAAAGCGCATCATACCGATGCAGAACAACATCCTTGCGAAGAATGCGCTAGCTTTATTGAGTATGCTCATGTTCGTTTAGATCGTTGCCCTTATGGCCAAGATAAGCCCACATGTAATAAATGCCCAGTGCACTGCTACAAACCCCATATGAAAGCCAAAGCTCGTGAAATAATGATTTTTGCAGGCCCAAGAATGCTACTTCCTCACCCGATTATGGCAATTAGACATTTAATGTCTGAGCGCAAAAACGCTCCTGCTAAACCACCTAAAGCAAACTCAAACCGCCACCAGCGACTAAGTTTAAACGATAAAGATTAGGCTGTATCGCTACTATAAAAGAGACTCATTTTAGAATTTCAACAGGCATCTACCTTAGTATTTGCCACCAGCTTGCCGTATGCAAAATTCACTACTAGACTTTTGAAAAGTAAAAGGACTTATTCAAAATCGAGACAAGTTTAGCTCGACGAGTACGAGGCAGCACGGAGGCTGAAGTTTGAGCAAAGAAATCCTATTGGTCGAAGATAACAGAGTCATGCAACTGCTCATGACTAAAATGTTGTCTTCACGAGGCTATCAAGTTATTACCGCTATCAATGGTAATCACGCGCTTAAGCAACTAGAAAAATCGCCCTCTATTCAATTGGTTCTCAGTGATTGGATGATGCCGGAACTTAACGGTATCGAACTGTGCTTTCGTCTCAAATCTCCAGATTATGGCCGCTATATTTTCTTTATCTTACTGTCTGGCCGTGACGATGATGATTCAATTGTTGAAGGCATTAATGCTGGTGCCGATGATTTTATTGCAAAAGAAACCAATATTAACGAGCTAGATGCTCGCCTAAAAGCTGGCTTTAGAACCTTAGAACTACATAACCAATTAGTCGCTAAAAATATTGAGCTCGACCGCGCTTACGCCACCATTCATCAAGATTTAGATTCCGCTAACGCTCTTATACGTCGAATGCTACCTAAGCAAACCAGTTTTCCAGGCGTTGAACTGCATTACACTCACATACCCAGTGCACAAATTGGCGGTGATATGCTCGGCTGCATGCAGCTCGATGAGGAGCATGTTGCAGTCTATCTCTTTGACGTTGCAGGCCACGGTGTTGCCTCAGCATTAATGTCATTTGCTATTCAGCAAAGCTTAAGTGCCAACACTGGCACGCATTCAAACGTCAAACGAAAAAAAGACACCGACCCATTTTATATGCTTAGAGATCCCAGCGAAGTTCTCGCTAGGTTAAACCAAAGCTACCTCAGCCAAGACAACAACAATCTATATTTCACTATGGTGTATGCTGTGCTTAATATCCGCAACGGTACATTAAGCTACGCCAGTGCAGGGCATCCCCCCATGATCTGGCTGCAGAAGCAACAACAATGTTCACACTTTATTGAGCAAGGCAGCTTTGTAGCAGGCATGTTTGATTTTGCGAGCTATAAAACTGAACACGTACAACTCCATCATGGCGATCGCATCTTTTTATACTCTGACGGCATCACTGAAGCAGAATCTGCTAACAATCAACAATATTCCGAACTGGGCTTAAAAGAACTAGTACAAAAACTAGCGCCACAGCCAATCAACGAGCAAACAGAAACTATTGTAAGCATTGTAAAGGGCTGGTGTGGCATAGAGCAATTTGATGATGACATCAGCTTGCTAACCTTTGAATGGAAAGGAAACTAAACGAGGAAATATCATGCAATTCGACATAATTGAAAAAGGCCAATATACGGTAATCCAAATTAATGAAGCACGGTTTGATGCCAAGCTAGCTCCCTCTTTTAGAGAAGAGTTAGAAAATATTAAAGGCAATATTCGTGACCATCTAGTACTGGATTTAAGCCATGTGCGTTTTATGGATAGCAGTGGACTTGGCGCAGTAATGGGCGCTTATAAGATGTTGCGTAATACAAAAATCAGCATAGTGAATCCACAAAAACCAATTCTAGACCTGCTCAAACTCACTCGTATGGACAAACTAATTTTAAGCCATCCAACGATTGAATCAGCATTAGCAGCAACGGCATAAAGAGGTAAATGTAATGAAAGGGATGATACTCGCCGCAGGGAAAGGCACTCGAATAAAACCAATCTCTTATGCTATTCCTAAACCCATGGTGCCTATCTTGGGTAAACCCGTTATGGAATCGATGATCCAGCTCTTTGCCAAACACGGCATAGATAAAATAGTGGTTAATACCAGCCATTTAGCTGAGATAATTGAAAATTACTTTGGCGACGGTCACCACTTTAATGTTCAATTGTCATACTCCTATGAAGCCAAAGAAGTAAACGGTGAGTTTATTAGTCAGGCATTAGGCAGTGCTGGTGGTATGCGCAAAATCCAAGATTTCTCAGGGTTCTTTAACGAGACCTTTGTGGTTGTTTGTGGTGATGCTTGGATCGATCTCGATCTAAAAGAAGCCATTGAACACCATAAAAAGCATGGTGGACTTGCAACAATTATTACCCGTGAAGTCGAAACTTCTGAAGTCAGTAAATATGGCGTTATTGTCACCGATAAATATTGCCAGGTCACAAGCTTCCAAGAAAAACCTGCCGAAGAAGAAGCACTTTCAAATAAAATTAACACTGGTATTTATATCTTTGAGCCTGCCATCTTTGACTTTATCCCAAAAGATGTTGAATTTGATATTGGTAGTGACCTTTTCCCATTACTCGTTGAGAGACAAGCTAATTTCTATGCCGTCAATATGGACTTTCAATGGCTTGATGTTGGCAAGGTTAAAGATGTATGGGAGGTCACCAGCGATATTTTAAACGGCAAAGTTAAGGGCTACCCTATTCCAGGGACTCAAGTGTCTCCCGGTGTATGGGTCGGCATAAATTCTCGAGTCGATACCTCGAAATGCAAGATAACTCCTCCTGTCATTATCAGTAGTGGCTGTGAAATTCAAGATGGTGCCACCATCATTGGCCCCGCAGTTATTGGCGCAAATTGTAAAGTCGAAAGCAAAAGTCTAGTTAGTAATACGCTTATCTGTGATTACATCCACTTAGCAGATGATGCTTATATCGTTAATAAAACCATGTTTGGCGATTACCTGCTAGGCCATGATGGCTATACACAAGTTTTGGCTGATTGCCAATACGTACATATTTTAAAAAACCGCAATGTCTCTCGGCCGTTACTTGGCAAATCCAGTGTTGGTTCCTTTTATAAAGATGATCTTTCGCTACCAACAGCCCCTACGCCACTACATCAAGTCAAATAAGGGGCGACGAGTGAATACAAGGACGTTTCACAAACAATACTCAAGCAGCCTAGACGCTTCTCGTCTTGTGGCTGCTGATATTGTGCCATTTTGGCAACAACTCGGTGTTGCAGTCACCACGATAGATCAAATGGAGCTGTGCTTAGTGGAGTTAGTCAACAATGTGTTTGAGCACGCTTATGCTAATAACGAAGGTTCACTTTTTGATATTAGCTCTTACCTAAATGCAACCAAGCAGCTCACTATTGAAATCTCTGATTATGGCAACACTATGACACCACAAACCCTGACGGATTTAGCCAATGCTGACTTTATTGAACCTGTGGCCGACGACCCATCTACATGGCTACAAAGCAGCAGAGGGTTAAAGATTGTTAAACAGCTAGCAGACACATTTGAGTACACCACAACGGCAAACAAAAACACATTCAGACTGTTAAAAGAAGCTAGCGTAGCCAATGGTAAAGCTTAACCCATAGAGCACAGCTACAAACACTATTGATAAGTCACATGGTAAGAAAGATAGGGAGAAGGCTAAATGGATTTTTACTTCAATGAGTTTGAAAAGCGCAAGCCGCCCGAACCAACTCCCTATAGTTTACCGAGAGAGTTACTTTATCAATACCTGGCGACCTGTAATATCTGCCTAGGCATTTGGTATCTCGTTTGGCGCTGGGGATTTGCATTAAACTACGATGCCATGTGGTTTTCGCTGCCACTAGCATTCGCTGAATCTTGTGCCTTCATTGGCACAATACTCTTTACGTTTAATCTTTGGAAAACTAAAGATGAACCGCAACAAAGTCCCCCAAAATCTATCAATCAATGTATCAATGAGCCAATGGAAGATAGGCCATTAAGCGTTGATATTCTGTTTCCAACTTACGATGAAGAACCTGAACTGGTCGCTCTGAGTATTAAAGATGCTCTTAAGGTACGCTACCCACACGACATCGAGATTAGAATTTTTATTTTAGATGATGGCAAACGCCCTGAAATGGCCGAGCTAGCCCAAAAGATGCAGGTTGAATATATCACCAGAGACAATAATGTAGGTTACAAAGCCGGTAACCTGCGTAATGCCTTAGAGCAAACTTATGGTGATTTTATTGTTATTTGTGATGCAGATACCCGCCCATTCCCGTCTTTATTAGAAAACACTTTAGGCTACTTTAAAGATGCCGATGTGGCTTGGGTACAAACACCGCAATGGTTCTTTGATTTACCAGCAGGAGAGCGCTTACCACTATGGCTAAAAAGTCGTTTAGGTACTCCGTTTGGCTGGCTAGGTAGTGCCATTGAAAAAATTTATGGTCCGGTCACCTTAGGTAAAGATCCATTCGCTAACGACCCACAGATGTTTTACGACATCATTCAGAGAAGACGCAATTGGGCTAACGCTTCATTTTGCTGTGGTGCTGGTTCAATCCACCGCCGGGAAGCCGTTATGGAAGCAGCTTTACGTAGCTATAGTCACCAGATAAGCCAGGAACATGATGCGGTAGAAAAACAGATACGCAAACTGACTAAAGAGAAGCAAGTCGATAGCAGCATCTCGAATAATCTACGTCAGGAGATCATCTTTGATACTGAATTCACCCCTTATAAATTCCACGTATCAGAAGATATTTATACATCACTCATTCTTCATGGCGATACCGAGCGTCAATGGCGTTCAATTCAACACCCGAAAATAGAAAGTAAAATGTTGTCCCCTCAAGATCTGCAAAGCTGGACGGTACAGAGATTCAAGTATTCTGGTGGCTCTATCGATATCTTTATGAACGATAACCCCTTGTTTAAAAAAGGCATGAGTCTCAAGCAAAAGTTTATGTATGGGGCGAGCTTCTGGTCTAATTTATCAGCCATCTGGAATATCATTTTCCTAGCCTGTCCCATCGTTTATTTCCTAACAAGTATTGCACCTGTTAGTGCTTATGACACGACTTTCTACATGCATTTTTTACCCTTTGTGATTACCGCAGAGCTAGCCATGATGGTTGGTACTTGGGGAGTTGCTGGTTACCAAGGAAAGACCAATTTCTTATCATTTTTCCCAGTGAATTTAAAAGCCCTTTGGACTGTTTTACGTGGCAAGAAAATTAGTTTTCCAACAACACCTAAGAGCAGACAACAAGGCCGCTTTATACACTTAGTCATTCCGCAAATTAGCGTGTTGCTACTTAGCCTCGGCAGTATGGGCTTTGCTTGGTATGCCTACAGCACACAAGCCTTTGGCAATTACTCACTAGGCGGGCTTATTTTAAATAGCTTTTGGGCCATCAATAACATGATGGCTATGTGGGGGATGATAGCCGCAGCCTGTTGGTCACCACCCACCACCAATGCCACCAGCCAAGTGAATGTAGAGGAGTTAAACTATGGAATCGACTAGCTCATGGGTTAAAGCACGCCATCATATTGTCTTTTTAGCAGGCCTATTCACCGCGCTAGTTATTGCATTTAGCATTGAAACTCGAGAGTACAACCAGGTACTCGGCAATCTGTCCTTTACGCCAAGTGAACCCATTCCTTTTAGGCAAAGCAGAGTCTTAACGGACCAAGAGTATCAATGGGCCAACATTGCGTGGCAGTATTTCGAGAATAACTACCAAGACAACACAGGTTTGGTTAATTCAGTTGATGGTTACCCTTCAACGACGATGTGGGATACTGCATCATATTTAATGGCGCTGATATCTGCCCATAGGCTTAATATCATTAGCTTTGAAGAGTTCAGCCTGAAAACAGAAAAAGCACTCAACTCACTCGCGAGGTTGCCATTGGTCCGCGATGAGCTGCCTAATAAAGCCTACAACACTCAAACATTAGCCATGGTTGACTACGACAATACCCCTGTAGAGGGCGGTATTGGCTGGTCGGCGATTGATATTGGTCGCATTTTAGTACCAATGAATATTCTCATTTGGCAGTATCCGAGATTTAACCGTCAGGTAAACGCCGTACTCCAGCACTGGCAAATTGAAGCCATGACCCAAGATGGTTACCTCTATGGCGCCCGCCTTTCAACGGGCAATGCTTTAGAGCTAGTCCAAGAAGGCCGTATTGGATATGAGGAGTACGCCTCTAAAGCACTAAGTTTAATGGGGCGAGATGTTTTTAATGCCCTCAAATATGCCGATTATTTAAAACTGATCGAAATCAATGGTATCGATATCCCTACCGATAGCCGCGACCCAGCTAAATATCATGCTCACAACTACGTGGTTAGTGAGTCATATATCTTAGACAGCATCGAATTTGGCGGCGACAGTATCTCTAAGGTGTTTGCTTATAGGGTCTATAAAGCACAAGAACAACGCTTTAAGCAACAAGGTATATTAACCGCTGTGAGTGAGGATCATATCGACCAAGCGCCATATTTTGTTTACAACACGGTTTTTTCAGACGGTAAAAAATGGAATTCAATTACAGATACAGGTGCCGATGCCTCAGCTTTTAAAACGCTATCTACCAAAGCCGCATTCGGCTGGTATTCACTGTATGACACCCCCTATGCCACCAAGCTAATCAATGGTGTCGATCAACTTAATTCTGATTCTGAAGGTTGGTATTCCGGCCTGTATGAAAGTAATGGCGAAATAAATAAAACACTGACGGCCAATACCAACGGCATTGTCTTAGAGTCTCTTGCTTATATTCAAAGTGGCGCACTACTGAATATTGGTGCTGATATCCAACAATAAAGGGGACAATATGCGACTAGCACTACTCTTATGTATAGCGGCAACTGTAACTGCTTGCGGTAACAGTTATCAAGGGTTCTCCAATGATATTGTTAAACGCCACACCCATTGGAATACTCCCAAACCGCGCTCTGGTGAATTAACAGAAAAAGAGCTAGAAATGGCGACTATCGCTTGGAAATACTTTGAAAATAATTACCAAGAATCGACAGGATTAGTGAATGCGGTAAACAATTATCCCTCGGTGACTTGGTGGGATGCCTCATCCTATTTAGCCGGAATGGTCAGCGCTTTAGAATTTGGCATCATTAATAAAGAAGAGTTTGATCGACGTTTTACTCGCTTTATTACAACTCTGAATACCCTAGATTTATTTATGGGTGAGCTGCCCAACAAAGCTTATAACACCCAAAATGCAGCAAAAGTTGATTACGCCAACCAGCCTGGAGAAATTGGCTACTCGGCATTAGATTTGGGGCGACTACTTATCTGGTTGCACATCATTAAACACAGGTTTCCTCAGTATGCTAGCGCTATTGACTCAGCAGTACTACGCTGGAACTTCTGTAATGTCGTTGATAAAAACGGCACCATGTTTGGCGCATTACTTGAACCAGGTAAAGCCGTGCAATACCTGCAAGAAGGTCGCTTAGGTTATGAGGAATACGCAGCCAAGGGCTTTGAGCTGTGGGGCTTTAATACCGAGCAAGCCCTTATGCCTGAACCCTACGCAACTATCAATATGTATGGTTATGATATCCCCTATGATACGCGCGACCCTCGTAAACTAAAGGCCCATAGTTATGTTGTGACGGAGAGCTATGTATTGGATGGCATTGAGCTTGGGTGGGATCTCACCAGTGATAGATCTGCTCATAATGATGACTATACCCATGACTGGATTGCCGACTTTGCCCTACAAATATATCGAGTACAAGAAAAGCGTTACCACGAAACAGGCATTATTACTGCCAGAACTGAGCACCAACTCGCTGGTCCGCCTTATTTTGTGTACGACACCATTTACACTGATGGCTTTGCTTGGAATACGATTTCAGAAGCAGGAGAATTCTTACCCCAATACGCTGCGGTAGCAATAAAAGGGGCTATGGGTATGTGGGTTCTTTGGGATACTGAATATACCGACTTACTATTTGAGCATGTCAGCCATGTTTATGATCGAGAGAAAGGTTTTTACGAGGGAATTTATGAAAACGGCACAGGCCTAATCGACACCTTTACGTCAAATAATAACGGGATCTTACTCGAGATCTTACTCTATAAAAAACAGGGGAAGCTGTTGCAATACCAAACCCAAACAGCACCTAGCTTATGGGATAAAGCATTACAGAACCCTTTTGAATATCAAAACCAATGCCTACCTAAACCGTCATTATCACAATAAGGCGTAAGCGTTATATGCAAAGGTACACAGCGCTAATATTCATTATGATTTGGCTACAAGGTTGTGGACTCATATATCAAGGAGTGCAATCGAGCGCATCAGGGGTAAGTCAATCACAGCTGTTTCGCCAAGGGCGGCACGGAGAACTCAGCGAGCAAGAGCTTGCATGGGCTAATACGGCATGGCGCTATTTTTCAAACAACACTCAATTATCTTCAGGTTTAGTCAACTCTATCGATAACTACCCCACCATGGATATGACTTCACTCGCTGACTACCTTATCGCCTTGCAAGCTGCAAAACAGTTCGAGTTAATCACATCGCGTGAGCATGATGAGCGTCTCACCATGACAATCGATTTTCTCGCCAACATGCCATTAACCCGTCAAGGCGTGCCCAATAAAGTCTACTCCACCAGCCATAGAGGTATGGTGAACTATGCTAATCAACCAGCGGAGCTAGGCTGGTCAGCCGTAGATATCGGTCGCCTGCTAATTGCTTTAGCTATTACCAAACAAAAAAATGCCCAATTTGCCGAATATATCGATAAAGCGGTCTTACGCTGGAATTTTTGTAACTTGGTGTCTGATGAAGGAGAGTTATACGGCGGAAATATTTCATCAAACCAAGTACATCGCTATAAAGAAGGCAGGTTAGGTATTGAAGAGTACGCCTCCTACGGATATTTAGATTGGGGAATAATTCCCCATAGAAACATCAATCTAGAGCCATACAAAGTGATTACCATTAATGGTATCGACTTACTCTTTGACGGCAGGGACCCGCGTTTCACTGACGTATTGCGACCAGTATTTAGCACGCCGTATCTCTGGCTCGGGCTCGAATTCAATTGGGATGATATTGACGATTTAAATTCTTCAGATGCTAACCATAGTAACAAAAGCCTAGCGGCAATGGCTGATTCCGTCTATTTAGTGCAGCAAAGCCGCTGGGAGAAAGAGCGCATTTACACCGCACGAGGTGAGCATGTAGTGTCAGGTGAACCTTACTTTGTCTATGACGCTATTTACGCCTTAGGCACCCCATGGATTACCGTTGCCGAAGATGGCAGTAGTCACGACCATTTAGCTTTAGTCTCTACGCGTATTGTATTTCAAATGTGGGCGTTATGGAAAACAGCATACACGGACCAGTTACTGACGCTTGTGCAAGAGATGTATCACCCACAACGCGGTTGGTATGAGGGACGTTATGAAAACTCTAGCGCCTACGAAAAAAGCATAACCCTCAAAACGAATGCCGGAGTTTTAGAGGCTCTTTTATACAAGAGCAATGGCAAGCTTTATCGCGCCAATGATGACAAGGAGTACCGTGATGTTCGCTTTAATTCCCGCTTTGACCATCCAGGAAAATGCTTAATGGAGACTTTCAGATGAGTAAACGCTATCGCTGGATAATCACTTTTGCCAGCCTAAGCCTGCTGTTTACCCTAGTGGTATATGCCGTACCGCAAAACATATCTTTAAAGCCATTCAGTAAAGGGAATTACCTCTTAAAAAAAGGCGCTTATGATCAAGCTGCAGCGCATTGGCATCAACTCAGTATTTTATTTATGACTAACTCACAGCAACTATCACCGCAAGAGATGTGGCAATCCGCCGGCTTGGCAGTATCCTTAGCCGCTATTGCCGCAGATAAAGCACAAGATCCAATAGCCTATCAATATTGGGCTGACAGTACGCGATACTTACTCACTGGTGGCACTAATTGGTCACAGTTACAACAACAACTACATCAACGATTCGAAACCGCCAATACCCAACTTTCTGTAGCTATGCAGGTCAACGATATCAATACTGGTATAGACGCCTCCCTTGACTTGGAGCTTAGTGCTTTACAAATATGGGATGATAAATTACAAATATTTGAGTTCAGCTCACCGCGCTTAGGACTAAACCGGCATGAGCAAAGTAATGTGATTGCCCCAATGCCTTATTCTACTGAGCAAACAGAACAAGGTGCTGGTAATAAAAAACTATCAGGCATTGAAACGACGGGTTCTCAGCAGCCATCATTTACTTTGGCACCCAAAAAAATGCCCAACAGCAGTTCGCAAGCTGACAAACTAAATCCGCAAGTTGACTCGTCTGCTAACGAAATCTCTACAGCAGCGCAGCAAAGCCCTATGGCAAAAGGGAATCGTTCTACAGCACAAAACCCACAGGTCAACGCGATACAAAGGCGTCAAATAGAGCCCGTACCCGACACATCTACTTCTACCTCAATTGAAAAAGATGATGCCGACGTAGAACTCAAACAAAACTAACTCAGCCAATGCAAGATATTTAAAATTACTGTTGAAATTACAAGTAAACTTGCTGTTCTAAGGATTTATTACTAGCCTTGAAGTAGCGGCTTTTTGCTATCGTTCAGAGCTAGAATGTCGCACCTCAGGAAGAGTAACTGCGATGAAAGGATTCATTATGATGACCCCAAGAGAAGATCTTGAACAACTGTACCGCGCCGCAAGTAATCAATTTGATTTAACTGAACCCACTCATCAAGATGCCTTACTTGAACTAGCTGACTCATTGCTCGATCTGCAACGTACCTCCCCAGAACAGTTGTTGCAATTGGCACAAAAAGAAGACTGCCCGCTAGCCTTTAAGCTTGCGGTCAAGCTTGTGCTTTCTAGACAAGCAATTAAGCAAATCAAACAACCTATTATCGTCGGTATCGTGTTTGCCATGTGGGGTGAAAACCATCGCCTACTTGGTAAGTCCAGTGCCAATCCAAATGGTGAAAACTCTCTCCTGACTAAAGTTCAGCAATTGCAGTGGGTATGCCAACAGTCCAAAGTAGACTGGCGGCTATACCCTGTTGACGATGGCTGCCCTCACGCCAGCTATGATATAGCCCAACGTATCGCAAGCCATTCAGACCAATGCGTAAAGATAAACGTTCTTAAACTTAGCGATGGTGTGAAATCTGATTCAGGGCCTTTAGCTAAATTACAGCACGTTGATGACTCCAAAAAAGGTGGTGCAATCATTCATGGTTGTATGCAGGCGTTAGAGGACAATGTCGATGCAGTACTCTATACCGATGCAGATAATTCAGTGCATATGGGGCAACTGGGACTGATTTTAAAACCGTTTATTGAGCAACATACACAAGTTGTTTTAGGAAATAGAAAACACCCTATGTCAGTGCTCGTAAAGCAAGAACAGCGCTGGGGGATAGGCATTAAAACCCTGCGGCACATGCAACGAATGGTTGGAACCAGTATATTTTCTCAAGGGATCCACGACACTCAAGCTGCCTATAAATTATTTAGCCGTGAGGCGCTGCACTGCATTTTAGCCAAGCCTAGTGTTTTTGACTTCTCATTTGATACGGACTGGATCTTAGCGGCAATGCAGCACAATCTCAAAATTGTTACCGTGCCATTTGCTTTTATTGATTCTGCCGCTGAATCAGCCTCAATAACTCAAGGCCCAATGAGCACTTGGTTAACTCTACTTCAAGGCTTGGTTACCGCACTTAGAGCAAGAGATATTCATTACAGCAAAGAGATGGCGCAGCTGATTGATGAACATGTTCGCTGCACGGCAGATCTGGAAATCATCATAGATAAACTTCCAGATGAACTCATCAAAGCTAAAGATTGCGAATTAGGTAGCGAAACATTAATGAGCCCCAAAGCGTTATCGGCTTGGCTAACTGAAGTAAAAATGTCAGCTATAGAGTCCAATTTATAATCTCCAATCTGTCGATAATGCAAAGGATTTACGCATGATAAAAGTTGATGAATTAAAAGCGCTATGTGGCGATGATGACTCTATGGTTGAGATGCTTCTTACCATCTATCTCGAAGAGTACGGCCAGAGCGATAGTATCATTCAACAAAGGTATGAAACCGACGATCTTGATGGCTTATTTAAAATCTCACACGAGCTAAAGGGGATGTTCAGCAACTTATGTGCAAAAGACGCCATGAGTTTAGCGCAAATTGTAGAATCAAGCTCTCAAGCAGGTTCCATCCCCGAGGAAAGCGCCATCAGTAACCTCTGTAATGAAATACAGCAAATTAATCAGCAAATTAAAACAATGTTTCAATAGATAGCGGCTGATAAGACATGGCCAAACCTAAGAGAGTTAAATGCTATCTGGCGGCGTTATTACTCTTTGCTACTTTAAACTGTTTTGGCCAACAATCATCAGCCCAAATAGTTCCAGCACAAGCTATTTCGCGTAATATCAAACAAACTCCTAATCCCTCTCCTCCGGTAAAAATACACTTCCAACGCCGCTCGGTTATTCCTAACCCAACATTTGATAAGCAGCAAACAAAACAAGCAACATTAAGCAAGACCAACTTAACCGACGATGTTGCGTCGCAAGTATCACAATTGAACCGCCATGATAGATTATTAATCAATAAAGCTAAGCGCTATTTTGATAAAAACTGGAACGAAACAACAGGGCTTATCGACTCAGTACAAGGCTATAGTCACGCAACTATGTGGGATGTAGCTAGTGGTATCGCAGGTTTGTTAGCACTTGAAGCTCTCGAGATGAGCAGCCAACAATCTACACATTTTCGCCTCGAAAAAATGCTCAATACACTCATTAAACTCCCTCTATATAAAAACATTTTACCCAATCGCCAATATAACACCCGTACAGCGCTCCCCTCTGGACGTATGAGCCAAACCTCATCAAATGGCAACGGCTGGTCAGCTTTAGATCTGGGTCGACTGTATATTTGGCTTGAAATCCTTAAGCGCCACAAGCCTTATTTAATCGAAAAAATCAACCAGGTGCAGAATAAATGGCAGCTAGAACGCGCAACTAAACAGGGTAATCTATACGGTACAAAACTCACCGCCCAAAGAGAATACTTTCGTCAAGAAGGTCGCTTAGGTTACCTACAATATGCCGCAACGGGCTATCGATTAGCAGGGTTAAATGTCGATACCGCATTTGAATGCTACAAACTTGAAAGCATTGATTTGGAGGGTATTTCTCTATTAATAGACCAAGGTAACCTACCTTTTTTCACTTTAGATCCCTACGTGTTATACGCGATAGAACTCGGTTACCAAGACTCATGTTGGAATCAACTACAACAGCTCTATAAGTTACATAAGCAACACGCTGCAACGAACAATCGATTGGTTGCTTTTGCAGAAGATTCTCTGAGTAAGTCGCCTTGGTTTTTGTACAACAATATTATTTTCCAAGGCTCACCTTGGCAGAGCGTATCTCACTCCGGTAAACCAATTAATGACAAGCAGACCTTTAGTAATAAAGCCGCTTTTGCAATGAGTGTGTTGTTTGATGAACCATATAGTCAGCAGCTCGCAGATTTAGTCATAAGTAACAGTGCTCGGCACACAGTCATTCCTACAGGCCTTTATGCTAACGGCAAAACCAATACCGCCTATAATATAAATACTAACTCACTGATATTAGTTAGTCTTTGGTATAAATCTCGCAATAAACAATCAATTTTATTGCCCGATAACACTAGAGGTTTACAAGCGGAAATGTCTAGCAATAAGTCGCGAAATTAATACTGAATAAAACAAGAGTAAACATAGAATGTTTTACACTCTTATCGCGGATAACATCAAGGAAGCACCATTGATAAATCGCTTTTCAGGGACGAGTAGCCGTAGGCAATACGCTAAAAAATTGCTCATAATGACATCAATGACAGCCACAATATCGTGTTGGGCCAATGAACATCAGACCCAAATGGCAAAACATGCTCCCAAGAGTAATCCAGCTGCTGTTCTCAATACAGCAAAGCCTATTAAAGATGACACCACAACAAGCGACTCGGATCTAATTTGGAAGGGTATAAATAGCTCATTTATGCTACCCGTAGAGGAATGGAATGCTGACATACCTTGGTATAAACGCTGGAGTGCTAGCGTCAATTTAGGTTATCCGCTGGTGGATACCCCCGCAGTGTTACCCGCAAACTCGACGACAGGTCCCAGCAATCAAAACTTCACCGCCAGCCTATCTTTAAAGTATGCCATCATAGGTAATTGGTTTATATCTGCTACTGCTTATCACTATTTTGATAAAGAACTGCAGCAAGCCTGGAACCCCGACTTCACCTATGTGTTTGGTTATAGTGACTGGCGTCCTTATACCTTTAGCCTACTTTACTCTAATTACGGTGGTAACCGCTTCAATCCAAGCAAAGGGTTTAGGCGTACAGAGTTCTCTCAAGGAACTTGGTCATTAGGTTGGAAGTTTCCTGTGACTAAACCCTTTATTGACTGGCTATCATTTACTGATGATGGCGCCATAGGCTGCCAAATTGATTATAACTACACGCCTGAGTATTTCGATTTAGAAAGTGTTGAATATAAAACCCAACATCAAACCGTCAGTTTGGGCTGTAAATATTCGATTATCGGGAATTGGTATGTCAACGCGACTGCATTTTATTATTTAGATAGTGCGCAGAAACAACCATGGAACCCCGACTTCACTTATGGTTTTGGCTATTTTGACTGGCGACCCGGCACAATTACCGTACAATATAATAATTACTCAGGTAATCGCTGGAATAGTGCAGAGAGAGGGCCTGATACCGGCCGCTTTAAAGATGGTTCTATCAGCATTAGTTACTCATTTAAGTTCTAATCATTCCGCTAACAATCTGGATTATCACTTCAAACGATTAAATACCTTTTGCTGGCACCGAGGACAAAAATAAGAATGCCGATGTATTTTGGTCGCACACTCTGGGCAAGGCAACATTCTGCGGTCTTTACTTAACAATAGTAATAAAACCCCTATCGGACCCAATACATAGCCGAGGAGTGCTCCCGCCACAACATTGCCCTTGTTATAACCTATGATGATAGCGAGCACTAACATCAGCAGATAAAAACTAAGCCAAAATGTAATGTCTTCCATAATCAAAATACAAAGTTAACGCTAAGGGTAACGAGGTCGACATCAGAGCTTTCACCATAAACTAATGGCGACGTGACAAATTGACCGCGGTTGCCCTCCTCAGTAGAAAAAATCATTTGGTATTCTAAATTCAATGAAATACTCGAGGTTGCATCGTATCTTAGGCCTAAAGTCCCCGCCTTACTTTTACGAGACTGGTGGCTTTCGGCGTAAGTGAAATAAGGAGAGAATGCATCGAAAGCATAGATAATAGAGGCGTACCAATTAGTTTGAATTCGATCAATTTCAATTTCAGCCATCCATTGCCAAGAATCGTAACTATATTCCCCCCCCAAAGTATATACATCCAGTTTTTCTACTATCGGGCTTGGGCGTTGTTGATATTTCGCCTGCATAAAACCGCTATGAATACGGTAGTTGAATCCAACCAAGTCAACATAGATACCCGCCATATAATCAGTATCAAACTCCAATGCGACAACACCTAAATCGACTTTGTTGACTCGTTCAAAGCCATAGTAAGGCGATACTGTCAGTAATAAGCCATCCGACAACTCAAGGTTCCAGGCAACCGATAACCCATCATAGGAAGTAAAACCTAAGATACTGTCATACACCTCTTGCGGCGGACGCGCCCAAGGATAAGCTTGGCCAACATAGTAATATTCAGAGACTAAAAAAAGCGGTAAACGTAAACGCCCAGCTCTAAACTCAAAATCATCATATTCGTAGGATAGATAGGCCCACTCTAATTCAGGATCGCTCCATTTATCTTGGGTTCGTTTAACCACTTGTCCAGAAGCTGTAAAACCTTCAAAGATATCAACATCCAACTGCAAACCAAAAATGGTGTCACAGTCATAACAGACCTCATCGGTTATCTCTCGGCTTATAAATAGTGGCGTTCGATTGTCACTTTTACTGATCGCGGTTGACCCAAATCCGCTTAAATTAATGTTGTCGGTAAGTTCAATACTTGCTTTTACTTGGGTAGGAACCAGCATCGACAATAAGATAATTAAAGGCGCTCGTCTAAATAACATGGCTACTCTCCCTGTGGCACGGTTATTAATATATTGACTTCTTCTGGTACAGATTCAATTGGAGCATAGGCTATGCCATTAGGGTTATCGTTCAGCCATTTTAAAATTTGTTTTATATCATCACTATCTAATTCTTCTGGCGGAGAACCTTTACCGGAAAAAGCTAACCCCGCCCAATAGCCATTCATTTGGGAAACTGACTTACCTAATAGCATTTTATAAAAATCTTCTCGATGAATAGAAGTTTCGGGAAGATCGACCAAAATAATCTTCAAACTGCCAGATATTTTTTTTGATTTTCCCCGATAAAGCATTCGAGCTTTATTTTTACTTAAAGGAGGTAAGTCGTTATTGAGACTAAAAATTGCAAACTCAACATCGCCATCGTCAACAACTGCAGCGAGTGTACTAGGTGAGGCACAGCATAATAAAAGTAAGATCAGTATTCGGCCATAACATAGCCGAGTGAGTTCGTTTAATCCCTTAAACATTAAAAACCTCAATCCTAGATAGTTTTTGTACTATGCTGAATATAGTCAAGCATAGATCAAACTACAAGATTGCTGCTAACTTGTTCAATTCATGGAGTAGAAATGAACTTATTGAACCACTTTTCAATAAAAACACGGATGCTGGCTTTAGTGCTTTTACCACTAATTTTTGCCTCGTTTTTATCTGGATTAGAAATCATAAAGCAAAAAAATAATGTTCAGGCGTTAAATACCCTCAATAGTAAAATAGACTTTCTGCAATCTTTCTCCCAGCTTAATAACAGTATCAACCAAGCACGCGAAACTTTATTTCGAGACAACGCTTATACAGAGACGTCCCCATACTCAAAATCTCTGACATCACTTGAAACACTACTGCCAAAAGCCTTTTCTAAAATTCACATTCAAGAAATGCAATCTTGGCTCGATAGTACTCGCAGCGCATTAGATGAATTACCGGAAGACGGAGTCGATGGTTTAGCAGATTGGTCAACTTGGCTGAGTGAGTTACAAACCCAAGCATTAACAATATTGGAAAAGGATCGCTCTAACGTTAACGAAGAAATAAACCGTGAGCTAGCAATTTTGTACCAATTACAGTGGCTATCTCTATGGTCTACAGAAGAAAAGTGGCTGATAAACCAGTTACTATTAGATCGAAATAGCACTGCACTACTCAGCCAATTAAATACTATTACTGAACGACAACAGCTTTATGTAGAACGCTTTATCGATATAAACGCCAAACCAGAACAAGTCACTCTACTACTGAATACATTTTCTGATAGAGCCTTTGAGCAAAGCTATAAGCTAAGAAGCGATATATTAAATCGCGAAAACTTAGCGAATGACCCTAAAGCAAGTTTAACGGCCTTTAGCCAACGTTTAAGTTTGATTCAATATGTGGTCAACACGTTTTCCAAGCAGCTCACCAGCAATATTCACAATGAAATAGCACAATCCAAAAAGTTAATAATGCTATTTTGTGGCGCTTTATTCGTCTCGTTATTGCTAATTGGATTAATTGGAGCGAATCTATACAACCGAATAATCAATTACTTACGGCATGTCATTAAAACCATGTCGCAAATTGAAGAAACTCATGACTATTCTTACAAAATTAATGAAAGCGGTCACGATGAACTCAGCTTTTTCTCCGGAAAGCTAAACAACCTTATTTTAGAACGTCACCAAAACGAACAAAAAATCTTACGCGCAAAGTCTGAAGCCGAGAAAGCGAACCAAGCAAAAAGCTCTTTTCTTGCCAATATGTCTCATGAAATTAGAACACCACTCAATGGCATTATAGGCATGTCAGATATTATGGCTGGGACAAAACTTACAGCTATTCAAAATGAATACCTGCAGACTATCGAAACCTCATCACAAACCCTACTATTGCTAATTAACGATATTCTCGATCTTTCTAAAATTGAGTCTGGCAATCTGTCTATCACCAATTCTGACGCCAATATCACCGAGGTTGTATACGACACCTTAACTATGGTTTTGGCTAAAGTAGCAGAGAAAGAACTAACCTTAAATGTAGAGATAGATGACAACACTCCTTACCTCATTTCACTTGATGAACACCGAATGAGACAAGTACTGATGAACTTGCTCTCTAACGCGGTGAAGTTTACTAATGAAGGAGGGATCAAGATTGTTGTCGCTTGCAAAAATGACGCTGCTGGGTATACCGATATGGAAATCAGTATTCATGACTCAGGTATAGGTATCGCCGAAGATAAACAACAACATATCTTCTCTCCATTCACCCAAGAAGACGACACTATAACCCGTCAGTTCGGCGGCACAGGGCTAGGGCTAGCTATCTGTAAGCAGCTAGTTGAACTTATGGGTGGCACTATTGGCATCACTTCGGTAAAAGGTGAAGGTTGCTGTTTTTCTATTAACTTACGCTCTCAAATCATCACCATGGAAAAGCCATTATCAAATCAATTCACAGACCTGACCGCCGCGTTAATTTCCAGCAATGTTCAGCTGTATGAGGAGCTCAATAAAGAATGCCATCAACAAGGATTTAGTCTTAACTATCATTACCAGTCTTGCTTCGACCTACAGCAAGATAAGCAAACATTCGACCTATTATTTGTCGACAATTTTGCATCGACTCGTGATGCAATAGCAACACTACCGGAACTGTTACAACAGAAAGATATTTTTACCATTGCAATCAATACCCCAACAGAAAAACGCGCATTAGAAAATATGGACGCCACAGTAACCTTACCGCTACTGGGCAATCGCTTTAGAAATGCAATTCACAATGGCTTAGAAAGTAGAGATTTAAGGAAAAAACAGCGCTCTAGTGAATACTATAGCTCTGAACAACAAACCGAAACAGCTGAAAAAATAAATGTGGTGATCCTTATAGTGGAAGACAACCTTGTTAACCAAAAGGTTGCATCTTTACTTATTAAGCAGGCTGGATTTGACTTTATTATTGCCAACAATGGCCAAGAAGCTTATGAGTTCATTAGTACTGGAGAAGCTATTCACGCGATCTTAATGGATTGCATGATGCCAGTTATGGATGGTTTTACCGCGACTGAAAAGATTAGAGAATGGGAGAGCAATCATTCCCAGCATAGACTGCCGATTATTGCATTAACCGCTAGTGTGCTCGATCAAGACATTCAAAAATGTTACCAGTCCGGGATGGATGACTATTTAGCTAAACCTTTTAAAAAAGAGGCGCTGCTACATAAATTAAAAGCTATTCCCAAATTGGCCAGCTAAATGCTCTACACTTAAACCTAGAGCTATCGACAATAAATGTTCAGCGCATACAAGCGAATAAGGCCAAAGTCCAAAACCATTAGCACTATTCAGCGCTTACATAACTGTCGATAAATTCAACGCTTGCATATCATTAGGCAATAGGTTGAAATAGCAAATACATGAATGAATTTGATGAGTTTTTCTCTCAAGGCTATTGGTGGGTCTCTTTGCTTGGCGGTCTTCACTGCCTAGGGCTAGGCCTCTATATTCGTTATATTTATAATGAACGCAGTGGTAATCATAAAATTCTAGCGGCAATATTTAGCCTTATGGCTGTGTATTTTTTCACTGGGTTATTCACGAGTGATAACGCTCCTGCCCCGCTACACTTATTATTTCTCTTTATTATTCCAGTCTATTTCTTAATGATGCCATTGCTCTATCTATATTGTGATCGCAGCTTAAATGATATTAATCGTCCAATTGGCTTTTCTCGGCACTTTTATCCCGCAACAATAATAGCAATATTAGTTATGCTTGCCTGTTTGCGCATTGTCATAGGTTACGGTTTAGCGCCCCTAGAACAACTGCCAAGACTTAGTGATTTAACTATCTTGAGCATGCTGCTCCCAGCAGTATTATTTATCCAAACCACCCTATACTTTTACTTCATCATTAAAATGCTCATACGTTACCCAGGGCGGGTATCTCGTGCTCATCAAGATAGTTTAAAAGACATTAAGTTTCGCTGGTTACTGGTGCTCACTTTGGCATTAATGAGTAATTGGTTAATTCGCGTTGTTCTCATCATAATGCCCTATTATTTTTCAAGCCAAGTTTTCACCATCAACCAAGCCGCAGCCAAATTAACATTACTGCTCACAGTTTATATTTTAGCTATTTACGGTCTTAAACAAATAACTCGTGCGGCATTTTTACGCGGAAAATTAGCACAACAACCAAAAAAGCCAATGCAAGCGAGCCAACAACTGCTCAACTCCGAGGAGCTCGCTTATCTACAACAATTAATGCAAGAAGATAAACATCACCCAAAGCCGCCCCAGCCCTAATCGCTAACCTTATAGCACTCAAACAACAATTTCATAGCCAACCGCACAAAACTTACGCTAGTGTATGAGCCCAGATCTTAAAATAACAACACAATAAAAGTTAACTATTTGAAGGGTAGGAACAATACATGAAGCAAGCACACAAGCTTTCTCTGCTTGCTGCCGCGCTAGTCGGTAGCAGCTTTTCCGCCATAGCAGCAGATCGAACTCACGATATCACCATAGATGACTTCTTCGATATTGGTAACATGGGCTCAGTAACACTTAGCCCTAATGGCAAAAAAGCAGTTTGGTTAGAATCTCGCTGGGACAAAGAGCTAGATAAAAGCCAACGTGATTTATGGTTACTCGATACCAAAACTCGTCAGTCAAAACGCATGACCTTCACCAATGAAAGCGAGTCTAGCCCGCAATGGAGCCCTGACGGTGAGTATGTTTATTATTTAGGAAAAGTAGCACAAGAAGGTGCGAAAGCACCTTACAACGGCAAGACTCAAGTATTCCGTCTGTCAGTTAACAATGGTAACAGTCAGCCGATGACTAAAGAAGCTGAAGGTGTTGCTGGGTTTGAGCTCAGCCATGACGGAAAAAGCCTTTACTTTTTAGCCACTAAAATCACCACTGATGACGACCAATGGGCAGCAATGCGTACTAGCCACAGCGCACCTAAATATGGCCACGGCGAGCAAACAACCAACCCTTTATATCAACTCGATCTTGAGCATTTCAAACAAAAATTAGTGCTAGACGATGACAAAGTGGTGTGGGAATTCAAGGTTAGCCAAGATGACAGCAAGATAGCCCGTATCACCACGACAGATAACGAATTGGTATTTTTAGAGGGTTGGTCAGACATTGAAGTTTACGATACTCAGACCATGCAAAATAACGTAATAGTAGATACACAATGGCGTGACAACGCACCCTCTCCTTATGGTTGGCTGCTTGGCCTTGCATGGCAAGATAATACTGAATTAGCCTTTAGAGTCGACTTTGATGGTCATCCAGGTAAGCTGTTCATTGCAGATGCTAACGCAACTAACAAACCATCATTAGAGATAAGCCGCCCAGGCGACGTAACTCTCACTGCTAGCGATTTAACTTGGCGACCTAATAGCGATGAACTTTGCTACCGTGGCGCCGATCATGGCAGAGTTAAACTGTTCTGTACTGAAATAGATGATGGCGAACAAGGCGATACCCGAACAGTTATTCCTGGCGATATGGTGATAGGTAGTTACAGCTTCAGCCAAAATGGAAAGTCTGTCGCCTTTAGCCACAATGGGTTAGATCATTTCTCTGATATGTTTATTGCCGATGCCAATAGCAGCCGCGCTAAACCGAAGCGTCTAACGAATATCAACCCTCAAGTTGATAGCTGGAAACTACCACAAGTTTCAATTGTAAAGTGGACCGCACCAGACGGCGCTATAGTTGAAGGGATTTTAGACCTCCCTGCTGACTATAAAAAAGAAGATGGCCCACTGCCATTAATCGTACAGATCCACGGTGGACCAACTGCAGCCACCCCTTATGCACTGCAGCATAGATCTTACGGTCGCTCGACATTTACCGCCAATGGTTGGGCATTATTATCGCCTAACTATCGCGGCTCTACCGGCTATGGCGATAAGTTTTTAACCGATCTGGTTGGCCGTGAACACGATATCGAAGTCAAAGACATTATGGCTGGCGTCGATCAACTCATCGCTAACGGTATTGTCGATGGTGACAAGATGGCGGTGATGGGATGGAGCAACGGTGGTTACCTTACTAACGCGCTAATCAGTACCAATAACCGTTTCAAAGCAGCAAGCTCAGGGGCAGGTGTGTTTGATCAACGTCTGCAGTGGATCCTTGAGGATACCCCTGGCCACGTAGTTAACTTTATGGAGGGCTTACCTTGGGAAAAGCCAGAAGCATACAACCATGGTTCTTCGTTAACCTATGCAGACAAAATTAAAACCCCAACCTTAATCCACATCGGTGAAGGCGACCAACGCGTACCACTGGGTCATGCCCAAGGCTTATATCGCGCCCTGCACCACTACCTTAATGTACCTGTAGAGTTAGTGGTTTACCCTGGTGAAGGTCATGGTCTAAGCAAGTACCAACATCGTAAAGCTAAGATGGAATGGGATCAGAAATGGTTTAATCACTACGTGCTCGGTAAGCCTGTAGAATAAGCACTGCCCCCTCTTAATAATACCAATTAGTATAATAAGCGCCTGCAGTGGCGCTTTTATTTTATGTTTCAATTAGTCTGAGTAAAAGCCATTCACTTTCCGTTCAGTAAGCGTATGCTAAGGTTTAGCCAGTTTGTAAGATTAGGAGAATGGAATGACTCACTTTATCAAGACAATTGCCACTAGCTTATGTCTGCTTGCCGGTATTCTATTAGCCCCGCAAGCTTTAGCTGAAGATAGCTATGTCCAAGCTAAAAGCACTTTTCAACAAGCGAATGAAACTCAGAAATTTTTTAATAACGCCTACGGTTATGCTCTATTTCCCACAGTGGGTAAAGGTGGTATTGGTATTGGTGCCGCTTACGGTAAAGGCCAAGTCTATCAAGGCGGAGCGTATACCGGTGATACCAGTTTAACTCAGGTTTCCTTTGGTTTTCAGCTAGGCGGCCAAGCCTACAGTGAGATTATCTTCTTTAAAGATGAAGCGGCTTATAAAGACTTCACCAGTGGCAGTTTTGAATTTGGCGCACAGGCATCGGCAGTAGCCATTAATATTGGTGCCAATGCACAAGCAGGAACAACGGGGAATTCCGCTGGCGCAGGTAAGAGCGCAGCTAAGGCCGCCTACATTAACGGTATGGCCGTGTTTACTGTCGCAAAAGGCGGTTTGATGTTTGAAGCTGCACTTGCCGGACAGTCATTCACTTTTGAAGAGAAGTAGGGGACAAGAAGGTTATAGGAACAAGCTAAGACGGAAAGTAGTGCTAGGACCTAGGACCTAGCCATTAAAAGCTTGAACCTAGGTCATTTCCATACCTTAATATCCCTTAAAAAGATAAGAGTCCACTATTTATGACCCCAAGGTACTGGAGGTAGAGCAACCGGCTTAGTCAGATCGAAATCGACTCTAAAGTCACGATTTTCACGGGTTAAGCGGTAGGTAAATTCTTGAGGCTTAACATACATATGCCAAACGTTAGTCACCGACACATCTAAACCATTTTCTCTAAAGTTGTTAATCGAGTAAGCATCAACAGGAAAAGACTGCTCAGTGTCGCTGCCCATATCAGCCGTCATTCCGCCGTACATAGTCACCTTGTCCTCAGTGCCATCTTTATGGCGATGATCATGTGCAAGGTGCAACCCATAAGGCGTTTTAGTGATCACCCAGGTACGAGAGTGGTCGTCACCTACGTGGAATGGCACTTTAAGTACAGTATCACTGCATTCACGCACATGCATGATAAGCTCTTTGCCACTAAACGCCGAATCTGCGGTATTGCCCGCAGTCACAGTACCTGCAAACGCTTTACCACAGTGCGCTGCGAGGTTATCGAAAAAAGCATTCTGTTCAACTGTGGTGGCCATTGCTGGTACTGCAAAGCTAGCAGCCACTAACGCGAGGCCTGAGTATTTTATTGTTTTCATTATTATCTCCGATGATTTGTGACTAACACTATCACAAAGAGATAAATTTTAACTGAAGCAATTTGCTTTGATTAAATAGAAGAAAAGCCCCCTCAGCCAAACATAATACTGAGGGGAAGGTTGCAGGATAAAACAAAAATTTTGAACCGAACAAATCAGTCTATCTCGAAGCTAACTAATTGTTATTTGTTAGCTTCGAGACTCTTTTCAATCTTAAAACGCCATTACACTTTCTCAACACGGATCGGAATACCATGACGGCAGTTTGCCCCAGTCCAGTAGTCATTAAGCATACTTGCAGATTGTTTACGAGTGGGATCTGATGGGATCATTTGATTAATCGCAACGCCACCGGCACGCTCTTTTAGCGCAGCTAGCTTTTCACCATTTATCACCCGGTCATCACCACCAAAACCTTGTGAATGACCAAAACCATGGGATACACACACTGCGCCTGGCGCGACGCCAAAGTCAGTTTGCAACAACCCCTCAGTAGGTTTGCCATTCGCTGTTACCAGCCTTACAGTATCGCCGTCTTTTAAGTTTTGCTGCTTGGCTGTTTCTTCATGCATAAACACAAAATTGGTTGGGCTAATCTCTGCGATACGCTTATACGCTACAGCATAGTTTGAACGCACTGTGGCTTTGTAACTTGAGAACAGCAACGGATACTCAGCTGCAGGCCAGTGGCTTTCCCAACTATCACCATTCCAGAATCTATGCTCATGATAAGTTATCGTGCCCGGATAGCGCTCGCCAGAATAGGCATGACGTAGCTGCGCTACCGCCTCATGGTAAAGCTGCAAACACTTTGGCCCCGCGCCTTTAATAAAGTCGCCATCGTAGCGCTCATCGGCAACATAGTAACCACCGCGAGATAGTAAGGCCTCGACTTCAGCGGCTTCATTAGCATTAAGCCTAGGTGTTAACGGTTTCATTGCGTATTCAAGCCCAGCCCAATGTCTATCTTCAGCAGTTACTGTCGGCAAGTTTTCACACTGCGCAGCCACGTTCGCCAAATACTTAGCGTGCCAATCTTCGAAGCAAAGCAGATCGGCTTTGCTACCATCAGCATGGGCAATCGCACCTTGACCAAAGCCAGCTAACTGCATATCGAGTGCTATATCGACTAATAGCTGCTCCATGCATACATGCTGTCCAGCGGCATTTTTTTCGGTTCTTGGAGTAACAAGTGGCGCAGCGGCCACCACACCTAACATATGCGAGCCCCACATTCTATCTGCTGCATATTCTTCAAGCATGGAACGGTCTGGAATAAAGTAATCGGCGTAACGGTTCGTCTCATTCATATGGCAATCAATGCCAATAATCAGTGGTAGACGCTTAGGATCTGCAATACTTGCTACGACCTCTTGGCTAATCGATGCCGCGCTATAGAGGAAGTTATTACGCCAATTAAATAACACTTTGGCCTGATAAGGATCGTTATTAGCATGGCTAGTCCATTGCTCTGCAGCATTCATTGCAGGCAAAACCTCATGCCAAGGTGTGCTAGCAGGATAAGGGTTTTGCCCTTTAGCTAGTTTTTGTTTGTACTCAGTTGATGACTCATAAGCGCCATCACGACAAGCATTGACTACGCCGTCAAGGCTGACACCGTTATCGATATTGGCTAAATCGTAGCGCCCTTCCATACCGCCTATTGGGCCATTACCGTAAATTGCACCGCCTTTAGCGTCATGACTGCCGACTAAGGTATTTAAAGTCGCCCAGATCCAGCCCATTACAAAACCGTCTGAAGAATTAGTGCCACCATTACCTGCAACACAGGCCTTACGACCATATTTTCCTAAGTCTTGTGCCACTTGGCGCATCGCATCAACACTAATGCCAGATTTCGCTGCATACTGTTTCATACTCGTACGCTGAGCTTCAGCTCTTAATAGGTAAAGAGAAGACGCCAAATGCACTTTTTTACCGCGACTATCTTTAAGGGTTTTACTGACAAATAACTCAGCTTTATCACCGCTTTCAGCAGAGACCACGCTATTGCTGCCAGCTTTTACAATAATGGCTTCATCATCACCTAAACCAAAGTCCTTAGCCTTAGCAAAACGGCGATAATCAGGATGATTAGGATCAGTAATAACCAAATGCCCCGCATTGGTATAGTTTAGTTCGCCAGCGGCTTTAGCCGCTTTTTCACTCGCACCTTCAAGGTGAACTCTATTAAACCAGCCCTCTTCTAACATGGTACGAATAACACCAAAAGAAAATGCGGCATCTTGGCCCGGCTTAACAGCTAACCAAGTGGCATTAGTATCTGCTGCCACTGTGGTACGAAGCAATGGGTCGACACACACATACTTAAACTTTCTATCAACACGGCTATCAGCAAGGCCGCGGCCAACACGGTTAAGACTAACCCCTGAAGATCCTGGGCTAGTTCCCATAAATAAACCGTACTCGACGTTTTCCCAGTCAACATCATTAAGCCATTCTTCAAAGCCAGCGGCCATGCCTAGGCTATAGCCTGTTGCCTGCGCAGCGCCGCAATACGCATGTTTCGTACCCAAATTGCTTGTGCCCCAAGCCTGCTGCATAAAACGAGCATAAAAACTGCCACGCAATGTATCTTCGGCGCAATAAGTTGCAAATAGATGGTTGGCCGCGCTACCAAATTCAGGGAAACCTGGTTTAGCTGGCTTATCGAGCTGGCGCAAACTACGCAAGCCCTCAACATGACCTTCACCAAACAGATCACCACCTTGTAAAATTTCCTGTAAGGCTTGCTCATAACTAATCGTGATCCAACGACCTTCACCCCGTTTTCCATCACGCTTAAGCACTTGAGTCATTCTTCGCTGATCATCAACAGAGTCTGCACAACTTGCACCTTTAGCACAGGTGGTCGCTCGGTTCTCTAGGCCTTTTTCGCCTGCCAATGCTATATAGCTTTGCTTAACGCTAGTTTCGATTGGTAATGGAGAGCCAGAGTTATTCTCACAATAAGGGTTGCCGCCCACCTTTAGCACTTTGTCATTCTTGTCATCAATACGTACACGTAAGCCACAAATATTGTAGCAACTAAAACAACGAGAATACGCGGTACGTATGCCAGGTGTGAGCTGCCAATCACCCTTAGTGTCTTGCTGGCATTCAGCCGGAATAGGATGGCCAAAGCAACTCACATCTTGACTGCGGCTTGGATGAATTGGAGAGCTTTTATCACTGCAGCCTACTGTTGCAGCAGCCACAGAAACAACGCCTGCTTGAGTTAAAAATTTACGTCTGTCCATTGTCAGCTCCTAGCGTTGCCATTCAAGAAAGTTAAGAGACAAAATCTGTTTGTCCTGCGGTTGTTCAGGCAAACCTATGTAGAAAATATTTGGCTTTGTCCCTTCAGCAGCCAACATGGCATATACCTTATTGTCGCGAACAAGTTTCGACACAGTACTAGTGGGATCATTCAGGTCGCCAAAGTTACGCGCTTCACCAATACAGGTTTCAACACATGCAGGCAGTAAACCAGCCGATGTACGATGAATACAGAAATTGCACTTCTCAGGTGGTGAGTTAAAGGTGTCGTCTTTACGGCGAGCGCCATAAGGGCATGCATCAACACATAGTTGGCAATGAATACATTCATCATGGTTAATCACTACGATGCCGTCTTCTTCGCGTTTATAAGTCGCCTCTACAGGGCAAACATAAACACAAGCAGGGTTATCACACTGATTACATTGGTTAGGTATCGCCAGTGTCGCAAAGCCAGTTGATGTTTCAATGGCAGCTTGATTCACCCGAGTACGACAACGCCCTGCATCAGTTTGGTTTTCCATAGCGCAAGACACTGTGCAAGATAGACACCCAGTGCAACGGCGAACATCAAACACCATCGCTAACCTTTTACCAGAAGTTTTAGCTTGAAGTTGAGCACTGGGGATCAGCGTTAACATTGCACCACCAGCAGCCATTTTTAATATGGACCGTCTATCCAACATATTTATTCCTTATTATAAAAGTGACTAATATTAATTTACTCACTTATAAAATCTTTATATTTAAAATACACTCAAAAACACAAAAATATAAACAACGACATAATCTAACAAACGAATATCAACTAGAGGTCACAATAAGAAAATAATTTGAAATTTTATGAAATAAAATTGGAAGGTAGATTTTCAGGTATTTATTTATCCAGAATATATATGCAACAAAACGTATCAATACTATTACCCTGATAAAACACAAACACAACAGTAGATATATATACAAATAAAAACAATAAGATACAGTAACTCCGGGCATTGCAGGTATTTTTAGCTATATCGATAAATACTCTTTAGCTATTGAATTTAAAGATCATATATATATCAACTGCAAATATCACATTCTGATATTTGCTAATCTTAATATGTAAAACACGAGACATATATCAAAGTTACAAAAATAAGCTTATTAAAAATGTGACATATAACACTGCACATTATAACTCTTATATAGATTATAGAATTTAATTATTGCAGCAGGTATTTGTCATGAACAAAATAGACCTATTAAATTACAACCAATTAAAAGTCTTTATTGCTATATATGAACACGGACAAAGCCATCAGGCTGCAAATGAATTAGGTATGACAGCTTCTGGTGTAAGCAGAACACTTAAAATATTAAGAGATATATTTAAAGACTCTCTCTTTATAAGACGTTGTTCAGGTTTTGTTGCCACAGAAAAAACTCACCAACTGATCCCAATGGCTAAAAGTTTAGTAGAACAATATCAAAAAATTGAAATGCAGCATTCGGTATTTACACCAGCTGAATCTGGCGGGCAATTTGTAATTCATGCCTACGATGAGTTTGTCTACGCAGTGCAGAAAGTCGTGCGTGAAGATATCTTAAATGAAGCGCCAAATCTAAGATTTGATGTCAGAGTACTCACTCATGATTGCACTACGGCACTGGCTAATGGCGACATGGACTTTGTGGTGGTGTACGAAGGTTTCAATGGTAAAAACCTAAACTACGAAATGTTTAGCGAAACCGATAGCCTATATATACTTGCCAAGCGCAATCATCCCGTTTTAAGCCAAGCAATTACTCTCGAAAACCTCTCTCGCTATCCCTGCTTAGAAATCGATAACTACGATGATCTTAGTTGCCCACTATTAGTCAACTTATGTCGAGAGAAAGACTTATGCATGGATGTTGAAGGTTATACCGACAGTTTAGCCTCAGCTATGCGCCTTTTAAGCGAAAGTGATGCAATAACTCTGAGCTGTAATCAATTCACTCGTCAATTCGTCAACATGCTACCGGGGATTGATTACGTCAAATTGCCAGACGAGTTAGCGCAAAAATGCCGAACTCGCCGTAGAGAAAATCGCGAGATTGGTAACTATGTGTTATTTGGCAATACCAACCATTCGGCCGCATTTAATTGGGTCAAATCAAAACTCATTTGCGGACTAGAAAGAGAGTGGCGTCTAGCAAGTGAAGACTAGCGTCGTTAGTTAAATCCATAGGGAAGTCGAACTCTGATCGATGAGAGATCATGAGTTTGCAGTTATAGGAGTTTTACCAGAAAAACGTGTGTAACCGAGTGAGCGTTTGCTACGCCTGAAGCAAGCCAACTCACAGAGCAATATCAATGTCGTACTTGCTACAAAAATAAATAGTGAATCAACACTATCAAGATGGGGAAAACATATGAAAATTAACAGACGCACCTTCCTGCAGGGAGTTGGAGCGAGTTCTGTTGTCGGCTCCTTGTCTGGCTTAATGCCAGGCATTGCCAATGCAACTGAACGTGGCGGTGCACCAGACAAGATGCTGAAACGCGAAGGTAAAATCGTTTATCACACTTGTCAGCGAAACTGTGCCGACCGTTGTCTGCTGAAGTTTACTGTACAAAATGGCCGTATGACTTACGTCGAAGGCGCATCCGAGATGAAAAAAATGGGGACATCTCCTTGCGTTAAAGGTCATGCCTACGTGCAGTACACTTATGCAGCCGATCGTATTTTGCATCCAATGGAACGTGCCGGAGCAAAAGGTGAAGGTAAATGGCGCCGTATTAGCTGGGACGAGGCCTATGCCAAAATCTCTAGCCGTTTACAGCAGATCATCAAGGAGCATGGCGCTGACTCCATTTTGCCATACAGCTACTCGGGTCACGAAGGTGTTATTGGTAAATACGGCGGACCAAGCCGTTTTTTTAACGCTGTAGGTGCTCGTAAGCTCGATCGTAAAGTGTGTGTTTTCGCGGCTTATGAAGGTTTGAAGTCTGTCACTGGTACTTATCAAGGACCCGATCCATACGACAACATTTACACCAATTGCTATATCTCTTGGGGCCAAAACGAAACAGCCACTAACGTTCACGGTATTAAGTTTATTAACCAAGCTCGTGATAACGGTGCCAAGTTATTAGTCGTTAACCCTATGCGTACACCCATTGCGTCGCAAGCAGATATCTGGCTGCAACCTAAGCCAAGTACCGATACTCACTTGGCGACAGGGATCATGAAATACCTTATCGATAATGATTTAGCAGATATGGCGTTTATTGAAGCCAATACACTTGGCTATCAAGATCTGCTCAAACGTATTGATGAAATGAGCTATGACGAGATCGAACAAGTTACCGGCGTACCAAGAGACAAGATGTTCGAATTTGCCAAAGTGTATGGCGAGTCAGAGTTATCAGTCATTCGTTTAGGCTACGGTATGCAGCGTAACTACAACGGTGCTCGTATGTCTCGCGCCATCGCCATGATGCACGCCGTCGCGGGTCAATACGGCAAAATTGGTAACGGCTTTATCTATGATAATACCCAAGCCGATGACAGCCTTAACTACTCAAAAGGCCGTGCAGACCATATTCACCCTAATGGCGACACTGTTGGTCATGTCAACATGACAGAAATCGCTAAAGCAATCCATCCAACTAACCCAACTGCTTACGGTAAGCCTATCAAGCCAATTAAGGCTGTGATCAACTACAACGGTAACTTTGTCTCTGTTGCGCCAGACTCAAATGCCTGTCGCTTAGGCGCAATGCGTGATGACTTATTCCTAGTAGTGCACGACTTCTTGATGACAGATACCGCAGAACTTGCCGACATCATTGTGCCATCAACTACCCAGTTCGAGTTCCCAGATATGGGTACTGACTACAACTGCTACCACATGCAAACTTCTGAAAAAGTGATTGAGCCTTTAGGTGAATCTAAAGATAACTGGATCTTCTTTAAAGAGTTAGCGGCGCATATGGGACTGGATTATCACCCAGAGATGCGCGTTGATTACGAACAGATCTTACGTGACTTCTTAGACACTGAAGAGCCCGCATTTAGACACAATAACATCACTTACGAGCAGATCATTAAAGACAAGTTTGTCACCGTCTATGACCAACGCCCTTACTTTGGTGATGGTAAATATAAAACTGACAGCGGCAAGATCGAGTTCTACTCACAAATGATGAAAGATGCTGGCTACCATCCAGTTATTGACTTCGGCTTGCCTGAGGACGAGATGATCCCTGAAGAGAAGACGTTGCCGTTCCGTATGTTATCACCCGCGATCCCGCAGCGTGCTAACAGCTCTTTCTACAACGTTAAGTACATCCGTAACTTCCCAGCATATTTGGCCAAGATCAATACCGAAGATGCAAAAGAGTTAGGCATTAAAAACAACGACCGAGTCAGACTCAGTAACCATCGTGGCGAAGCATTCTTTACTGCGCAAGTTTCTGGACAAGTTGGCCGTGGCACCGTTATGGCACCAAAAAACAACTGGCGCCGAATGGATCCTTACGGTAAAGCGAGCTGCACCAACAACCTGACCACCGACAAATTGACCGATATGGGCGGGTGTTCAGCCTACCACTCGACCAATGTCGCGCTAGAAAAAGCCTAAGGAGTAGATAATGACTATGAACAAAAGAGTAGGCTTTGTCTTCAGACAAGAAAACTGCGTCGGTTGTGGTGCCTGTACTGTTGCCTGCCAAATTCACAATGAGCTACCAGAGAACCATCGATTCCGTAAAGTTGATCGCTATGAAGTTAAGCGCGATGACGGTGCGGTAGATGTGTGGCTATCGCACTCATGTATGCATTGTGAAAACCCTGCTTGCTTAATGGTTTGTCCTGCAAAGGCCTACCACGTCAGAGACGACGGTATTGTGGTGTTAGATCGTGAAAAGTGCACAGGTTGCGGCCTATGTGCCAGCGCCTGCCCATACTCGGCAGTGAGCATTCGTGAAGACGATGGCAAAGCAGATAAGTGCAATATGTGCGTTGAATTACTCGATCGTGGTATGCAGCCAGCCTGTGTTACTGGTTGTCCTGTTGAGTGTATCAAAATCGGCAATATTGACGAAGTGCTTAAGAAGCCATCAGCCAGTAAGCAAGGTATTGGATACGGCGACTGCATCACAAAACCTAACATGGTGATTATTAAGGAACGCGCATAATGACAAACCAATATGGTCCGATGGCAACGGCGTACTTTGCCTTTAAATCAATGATTTTCTTTCCATCAGAAGCTGAAGCATTGCAGGGGTTAATCACTTATCTAGAGTTGAATAATCCGCAAAGCCCCCTGCTGGTTGAGGCGAAAAAATTCATTGATGACGCATCAGAATTGGAGTTCGACTTCAATCGAATGTGCATTGGCCCATATAAGTTGTTGGTTGCCCCTTATGAAGGGGTATACCGCAGCGGTAACCACGTCATGAACACAGATGAAACCGTTGAAGTCGCCGATTTCTATCAGCAAATAGGTTTAGTCATTGATGACAAATTCAATGAGCCAGCTGATTTTATCGGTAATGAACTGGAGTTTCTTTACTGTGTGCACGCCCTTGCAAGTGAGCAGCGACAAGCCAATAACCTCGATGCTGCTAACGAACTAGACGCTATAGCTGATGAGTTTGTTAATAAGCACCTTGGTGTATGGATTAATCCTTTCTGTGAAGGCATTAAACAACACGCTCAACATGATTTTTGGCGTGAGTTTGCTGTTGAGCTGCAACTTTTTATCACTAAACAACTGCATGAGTAGGCGTCAACCAACGACCTATTACATTTCAGGATCTGGCTTTAACCACAGCACCAACAAATGTGCTGTGTAGCCAAAAGAGGCGAACAAGATCGCCAAAGGAGTGACCTATGAACAGAGCAATAAAATGGTTAAGTTTTATTGTGCTTGGCCTGTTTGTCTCAACTGCCGCAATGGCTGAAGAGGCAAGCTTGCAACCACAACAATGGCAGCCAATTAAAGTTGAAGCCATTGCAGGTGACATACCAGAGCTACGCGGTATGCCAACTCAGGCGCAGCTGCAACTACCAGCCGCCATACCGGAAGATGCCAATGAAGCCGTGCTTGGCTATTTGAGCGCAACCGATACCATCGCATTTTTAGTCTACGCCAGCTTATTTGCTGTCATCGGCCTGTTTATCATATTCATTATTGTGAATGGTATTTCACGCTTAGATGAAGGCTTTTCTGGCAAGTTAATTAAACGGTGGTCAGGCTTGAGCATCAGCGTGCACTGGCTGGGTGCTATTGCTTGCATGCTACTTATCCTCACTGGATTAGTGCTAGCAGGTGGCCGCTTATACTTTGAGCCGAGTATGAATCAATCAGGCTGGGCATCACTGGTCGGTTTATCGAGCGGCTTGCACGAGCTAATGGCATTCCCGTTCATCTTAGGTTACGTGTTGATGATCTTAATGTGGGCGCCAAAGCAAATTCCGGCTAACTACGATATTAAGTGGTTTGCTGTATTGGGTGGCTACCTAAATACTGGCAAGAAGCATCACCCAGATGCAGGCTTTGCCAATGCGGGTGAAAAACTATGGTTTTGGGTATTCGCCCTATTTGGCGGCCTGATGGTGGTATCAGGACTAACTATGATGTTCCCAGAGACATTTGTGGTCACCAAAAATACCGCTAACACCATGCTATTAGTGCACATTATCTCTACCGTTATCATCAGTGCATTCTCTGTCGTACATATCTTTATGGCCACTGTAATGTCTGAGGGTGGCATGTCAAATATGACCTCGGGTTACTGCGATGAGAACTGGGCTAAACAGCACCATAATCTTTGGTTCAAAGAGCTAAAGCAACAAGCTTAAAGCGAATCCAAACATAACGCTTCACCCACCCATCAGCGTAAATGCTGATGGGCACAGCAACTAATCATATTTAATCGCACTGCACCAACTCTAGTCCTTAGAGAGGGCGACTTGTTGCAGCCGAAAGATAGGGAAATACACTAATGCACACATTCAAATCACTCATAGCTGCGGCCGTTAGTCTTTGCTGCATAAACGCTTACGCTAGCGACGCAACCACAGCGGAGCTAGAAGCGCGCATCGCCAAACTAGAAAATAATACCGCACCATCACAGTTCAAAAATAGCCAAGTCAGCTTGTATGGCTCTATTCGCCCAACCTTGAGCTACCTAGATGATAGCCAAGATAAAACTTGGGATGTGCGCGATGCACTTTCTCGCGTTGGCATTAAAGCCAGTACTGAGTTTGCTGACGGCTGGACTGCAATAGCTCAAGGCGAATGGAGTGTCGATATAGCCAACTCGGGTAATTTTGGTAAAGCCCGCCAAGCCTACGCTGCGATTGCATCACCTTATGGTCAAGTGGGGATTGGTAAGCAACGTCCAGCTCAGTACACTTTAGTGGCTGAATATGTTGATATCTTCAATCATGGCAACAGCCCATACGCTTACGACCATGAAAGCCCATTTTTCGTCGATAACTTTGTGACCTACCAACTTGTTACTGGTGACTTCACTTGGATGGCAGGCGCTCAATTTGATGGCGATAACGGTGATGATGCCACCGATATGGTGAACGTCGGTGTCGGCTATGACATCGACCAGCTGCACATTGGTTTAGGTTATGTCACGCAAAATACGACCGATGCACAAAATATAGAAGGTGACGATAAGACCGTAGGTGGCGTGGTGGCATACACCTTTAGCAATGACCTTTACTTGGCTGTGAGTTACCAAGACAAACAGTATAACTATGATACTGGCAGCATGAATAAAAATCGCAGTGGTAGCACTTTAGATACCGCTTTAGCCTATCCAATTTTTGATGACTACAAAATTAAGTTAGGTTATTTCCAGTTTAAAGATGGTATCAATGATATCACCTCATCCGATTACAACGGTTTTAATACCACGCTAGAGTGGAATCCAATCGACAACGTACGTGTGCACCTCGAATATCTAGACAAAAGCTTTGATAATCGTGACGACGACCATGCCGTTACTATCGGCTTTAGATACGACTTTAACCTAACTTGGCAAGGCTAACTAAGTAAAAAGCTCTACTTATCAGCCGCATATTTAATGCGGCTGAATTATCTAATATAGAGAGAGCTGAAAGGCTAAACATCGCGTATAATCGCGCGACATTTTTCTGTATCACTAAAAGCTCCCCCTCTAATGAGTAAGTACACAGTACCAACCATCTCGCTCGCAATGTTACATCCCAAATATTGGTGCGTGTTATTAATCATTAGCGTTAGCTACCTTTGCAGCCTATTGCCCTACGCGATTCAAATTCGTTTCGGTAAGCTACTCGGCCGCGTCGTACTTAGCTTTATGAAACGTCGCACCCGCACTATCAAGCGTAACCTTGAGCTTTGCTTTCCTGACATGACAGACACCGAGCGTGAAAAGTTAACCAAACAGAATATTGAAAATACAGGCTTGGCATTACTTGAAACAGGTATGGCTTGGTTTTGGTCTAATGAGCGCATTGCTAAACACACCACAGTGGTTGGCATGGAGCATATCGACAAGCTAAAAGCTGAAGGACGTGGTGCACTGCTGATTGCCGTGCATTCACTCAACCTTGAGTTAAGTGGCCGGGCATTTGGCCAATATGCACAGGGCATGGCAGTATACCGCCCAAACAATAATCCGTGTTTTGATTACTTTCAGTTGAAAGGCCGCTCTCAGGGTGGTCATACGCTGATCCATCGCAAAAACGTTAAGTTTATGCTTGAGGCGCTTAATGATGGTGCCTTTATGTGGTACGCACCGGATCATGATTATGGCCGTCGTCGCTCCACTTTCGCGCCGCTATTTGCGGTAGAAAATGCTTGTACAACAACGGGAACTAGCCTGTTAGCGGACAATACTAACTGCGCCATCGTGCCTGTGGTTTTTGTACGTGATAACGATAACGGTCACTACACCTTAACCATTAAAGAGCCAATGATAGATGAGTTTCCTAAGGGGGATGAACATGCTGGCGCCTGCTTTATCAATAAGATTGTTGAAGAGTCTATTATGGCTAAGCCGAGCCAATATATGTGGCTACATAGACGCTTTAAGAATCGTCCAGATGGCGAAGCATCCCTTTATTAATGCTCGGGCTTTACGCTAATCAAACCAAGCTGCGGTTTTCTCAGCGGCTTGGCTTTTTACACCATCATCAACATACATAGACACCATCGCCAAAGCAGCGGCTAATGCACCTAAATCATCAGAGAACCCCATAATTGGTGTTAAATCGGGGATCGCATCAATCGGCGAAATAAAATAGGCTAGTGCGCCGAAGATGACCGTTTTAGCCCATTTAGGCGTGTCTGGACGTTTGGCGGCATAATACAAACACAGCGCGTTATCGATCACTTCACGACCGGCTTTTTTAGCAAATAGCTTTACCTTCAGCCAAAAGCTCTCGTCGCTATATTCAATATTATCGTTTGTCTGTTGCGTCATTTTCGCACCCATAGAAAAGGGAATATTTATACCAATTAGTATAAGATATTCCCTCATTTTAGCTGATATAGCTAGCTTACAAACGCTTTACCTTTGGTGTTTAGGCGTTGTACCCCAGGCATTCTTTTTAGGAGGACGTTTGCCTGCTTGGCCCGGCTTGCCCTGTCCAGACTTAGCTTGTCCGGATTGGCCATTCAGGCCTGACTTATTGCCACCAGCTTTACCGCCTGCCTTATTTGCGCCAGCTTTGTTAGCACCGGACTTGTTTTGCCCTGATTTATTTTGCCCTGACTTAGCGTCCTCTTTACGATCATCAAATTGATCGCCGGAGAAACGGGTAAAGGCTTTTTTACCTTTACCGTCATCTTTAGTATTCAGCTTCTTCTTATTACGAATCGCCTCACGCTCTTGGCGAGATTCTGCTGGCACTAAGCAATTTGGACCATTACCAATCAGCTTCTCTTTACCCATGGCAATTAGCGCTTCACGGATCAGCGGCCAGCCCTCTGCATCATGGTAACGCAGCAAAGCTTTATGCAGCTTACGCTGACGGCCTTTCTTAGGCACTGAAACTTCTTCACTGGTATGTTTAACGTTTTTCAGCGAGTTAAGCTCTGTGTGATAAATCGTGGTCGCATTTGCCATTGGCGATGGATAGAAGTTTTGCACTTGATCCAGCTTAAACTTCTCGCCTTTTAACCATAACGCCAGGTTCACCATATCTTCATTGGTCGTGCCCGGATGCGCCGAAATAAAGTAAGGGATCAAATACTGCTTCTTACCCGCCTCTTGTGAGTACTTATCGAAAAGCTCTTTAAACTTGTCGTAAGTGCCCATGCCCGGCTTCATCATCTTGTTGAGCGGACCTTCTTCGGTATGCTCTGGAGCAATTTTTAAGTAACCGCCAACATGGTGGGTTGCCAGCTCTTTCACGTAACGCGGATCTTCCGTGGCTAAGTCATAACGCACACCAGACGCAATCAGTACCTTTTTAATACCCGGTACGTCACGCGCTGCGCGGTACAGGTCAATAGTTGCTTGATGATCAGTGTCTAAATGGCCACAAATCGATGGGAACACACAAGATAAACGGCGACAGGTACTCTCGGCTTTTACGCTAGTACAGCCTAAACGATACATGTTGGCCGTAGGGCCACCCAAGTCAGAAATTACCCCGGTAAAGCCCGGCACTTTATCTTGAATATCTTTAATTTCTTTCACGATCGAGTCTTGCGAGCGACTCTGAATAATGCGTCCTTCATGCTCGGTAATAGAGCAGAACGAACAGCCACCAAAGCAACCGCGCATGATATTGATCGAGGTCTTAATCATGTCGTAAGCTGGAATTTTCTCTTTACCGTACGATGGATGCGGAACGCGCTGATAAGCAAGATCAAACACACCATCCATTTCATCGGTATTTAGTGGCCACGCAGGCGGGTTAACCCAAATCGCACGCTCAGCATGCTTTTGAAACAGCGCACGAGCACAGCCTGGGTTTTGCTCTTGGTGCAAAATACGTGATGCGTGGGCATAGAGATATTTATCTTCAGACACCTTCTCGTAACTAGGCAACAAGACATAGGTTTTTTCCCATGGCTTGGGTCTAGCTGGCTGAACACTAACCGCCTTTGGCGCGTCATTATCAAAAATCTTTTCATCCGTAGGCCCAGACAGGTTTTTACAACCTACGTCATCGGCGCCATACGGGTTTGGAATTGGATCGATCTTATGCAGCTGATCAATCTTACGCGAGTCCATACCCTTCCATTCAGGTAATGGCTTTTTACGAATGACTGTAGTACCGCGGATATTGTGTAATTCCGCTATTGGCTCACCTGCCGCTAAACGATGCGACAGTTCTACCAAAGGACGCTCGGCATTACCGTAAACTAAGATGTCGGCTTTAGCGTCTAAAATCACGCTGCGGCGCACTTTGTCAGACCAGTAATCGTAATGGGCAATGCGGCGTAAACTGGCTTCAATACCACCAATCACCACTGGTACTTGCTTAAAGGCTTCTTTACAGCGCTGGGTATACACGGTTACCGCGCGATCAGGACGTTTGCCACCGATATTGCCCGCGGTGTAAGCATCATCATGACGCATACGACGCTCAGCGGTATAACGGTTAATCATCGAGTCCATGTTACCGGCGGTCACACCAAAGTAGAGGTTAGGCTTACCTAACTTCATAAAGTCTTCTTTGTTTGACCAATCTGGCTGAGAAATAATCCCCACTCTGAAGCCTTGAGCTTCGAGCATGCGGCCAATCACCGCCATACCAAAGCTTGGATGATCCACGTAGGCATCGCCTGTGACGATAATGATGTCACAACTATCCCAGCCTAACTTGGCCATCTCTTTACGAGACATAGGCAAAAAAGGCGCTGGGCGCGTGAGCTCAGGGCGATACTTTGGAAAGGTAAATAACGTGGATTCTACTTGCATGGATTAGGCAGCCTAACTGAAATACAAAAATTACGCAGATATTGCGCCCCAATAGCTCTCACATCGGGGACGCGGAGTATAACAGGCTACGCCTGCAAGGTGTGACTAAAAAAGCATCAGATTGATGCTTTTTTTAGTATAGACCTTTATCCCATAATTTGGCTGTGGGTATTAATGGGCAGGGCTTTGAGGCTTTTTAGGCGTAATAAATACGGTAACCTAAAGCATCATAATAAACGAAAACAAGTTTACTAGGGCTAAACCAATAATCACCGCCCAAGTTAATAACATGCCCCAAAAACGGCCGATATGATAACCACCCTTTCCTTGGGTTAAACCTACAGCATGCAGTACGCGGGCAACCAACCAAATACAGCCAAACACATGCAATACTAGGTGATGGGTACCATTAGTTTCTGCAACTAGCAGCAACAACAAAGCAATCGGTGCATTTTCAAGTAAATTAGCATGCACTCTTTGGGCTAGCGTCAGCGACTCATTACCGGCATTACCTATGCCTATTTTGTGGGTACGTCTTAATTTAATTACTCGATAAGTTAGCGCAACGATAAGCAATGCAGTGAGGCTGATATACAGCCCTGATATAGCCAGTGACATGATTGTTTCCATTTAAATTGGTGTTTAACACCACAGCATTACAATTAACGAACATTATGTAAATAAATGGCAACTTTTTTGGCCCAAATAAGGTAAGATGCGCGGGTCAAATTATGGCGAATAAACGTCTGCGTCTAATACAACAATAACAACGCCCTAAACTACTGTTTAGATTAGATAAGAACTGTAATCACCTAAAGCGAACATGGTAGTGGATAATCAAGAATTTTTAGAAAAACGCCGCTTTATTATCAGACTTGGTAAAGCCCTGCATAAATTTGGCACACCGGCCTATCGTTTAGAAACTCACCTTCAGGGCGTATCTAATGTACTCGGTATTGAAGGTTATTTTTTAATTTCTCCTACCGCAATGACTTTTGTGTTGCAACATAATGAAGACCAAGAATATAACCACGTTGCTAGAGTAAAGCCTGGCGACTTAGATTTAGGTGCACTTGCTCGCACCGACGAGTTAGTTGAAGAACTCATGTCTGGCCAGCGCACCCTTCAAGAAGCACTTGAGCGTTTAGAAGAGATAGCCAATAAACCTAACCCATACGGTACTAAGCTAACTTTGCTAGCTTTTGGCACTTCAGCTGGTGCATTTGCCATGCTCATGGGCACTAGTTGGAACGATGTGTTTTGGTCTGGCATGTTAGGCCTGATGGTTTATGGTTTAGTCTACCGCGCGGAACGCTCAAAACGCATGGCAGAAATGCTCGAACCCCTTGCCGCCATTTTATGTGCCACTCTTGCCTACTGTATTGCACAAATCGATCCTTCGGTGAATATTCCTGTCATTATTCTATCGGGAATTATTATCTTTATTCCGGGCTTGGCCTTAACCCTAGGACTCGCTGAACTTGCGGCGCGTGACTTAATCTCCGGTACAGCAAGAGTGATGGACGCCTTTATGTTGCTGTTCAAACTCTACTTTGGTGTGATTTTGGGCATGGCAATTGGTAAAGCGCTATTTGGTGAAGTGACTTATTTACCTCCAGAATCCATACCCAAATGGGGAATATGGGCTGCTGTACCAATCCTTTCAACCGCACTAGTCATTATCTTTAAAGCGCGCTTAAAGGACTCTCCTTGGGGCATTATGGCCGGAATAGTGGCATTTTTCTCTGCTATGCTAGGTGGTATTTACTTTGGTGAGTCTATTGGGATTTTCTTTGGCGCTCTTGCCGTTGGGATCTACTCCAACTTGTTCGCTCGCTGGATGAAAGCGCCAGCTTCGATTGCGTTACTACAAGGCATTGTCATTTTGGTGCCTGGCAGTAAAACTTATATTGGCCTTAACACCTTAATTCTTGGTGAAACTATCTTTAACCAGTCACATTTGGGCATTCAAATCTTCTTAATCTTTATGTCGATTGTGGCTGGCTTAATCTTTGCCAACGTTGCCGTACCGCCGAGGCGCACCTTATAGCTGTTATAGCGATGAGCTAAATTGAAAAGAGCGCTTTAAGCGCTCTTTTCAATTCTAACATTTACTTTTTTGCTTAAGTAAAATCAGTGCGTTATTGCTTATCTAAACTATGCTTACCCTATAGAATACTTTTTCACCATCAGGTAAAAATAGGCACTAGTCAGGGAGGAAATCAGCATAATGAAGCGGGTTTGCAGTCTAATATTTGTTATTAGTTACAGCATCCATAGCGATGCGGCTTTTGCTGCTCCGAAAATACCTAAATCCACTAGTGATAAACTTGCCAGTTCACTAGAAAAAAAGCCCATCAAGAACATTGTTATAAAAAGTAACGATATCTTTGATCTCTCAGATCCTGAAACCTTCTTTATTCACCGCTGGGCTAACTACTTACATATTAATACTCGAGATAGTGTTATCCGCAATAAGCTCAGCTTTGGAGAAGGGCAAAGTGTAAGCCAAAAAGATCTTGATGAGATGCAACGTATTTTACGGGCAGAGCCTTATATACGCGATGCGAAAATAACTTACTCAGAACCAGCGCCCGATGCCGACCTAGCCGACGAAGGTCAAAATGTTTTAGTCGAGACTTGGGATAACTGGTCGTTACTACCGACATTTAACGCTAGCCGCAGCGGGGGCGAAAGTAAGTTCTCTGTCGGAATAAAAGAAGATAATTTATTTGGATATGGCGTTAGAACTCGATTTAAATACCAATCTAATGCCGACAGAACCGGTTATAAATTTGCGGTTGAGGCTCCGGTAAACTTTATCAAACACGCGACGATAGCAGCCGATTTTTACGATAATAGTGACGGTCATGCACAACATGTATATTTTGAAAAACCTTTCTATACCCTTGACGGTAATCACATGTATTCGGCTGAATATTTGAATGATTTACGTATCGACACCTTAAAGCAAAATGGCCAAGACATTAATGAATTTGAACACGCGGTTAGCTACAGCAATGCTCGGCTAGGCTGGTTAATAGATAAAGATGAGCAACAGCTGTCGCGGATCATTATGGGAATAACCCAAGATCGCCATGAATTTAACCATGTCGACAATTATCCGACTTCAGAGTTACCCCAAGATAGAGATTTTCTTTATCCATGGCTGGCCTACCAATACATTCAAGATGACTTTAAAGTCCTACAAAATATTCACCTGATAAATTATAACGAAGACTTTAATTTAGGTTGGCAGCATTTTATTAAGCTAGGCATCGAAACCCGCGATCTCAATGACGACTCACCTATTGGCTACCATTTCAATTGGCAATCGAGTCGCGGTTATCAAGCAGATGAGCAACTGCTCTTGCTAGAAATGGATGCTGAAGGCGTATTTGCCACCAGTCAAAAAGATTTCTACCAACTAAATCTGGCCGCAGAATATTTCTATCAACTCGCGCCCAAATGGACCGCATACTCAAAACTAAGATTAAGCACTTCAAAAAATAATTACTTAGACAGACCATTTGCACTTGGCGATGAAACTGGCATTCGCGGCTACCCTAACGATTACCAATACGGTGATAATCAATGGGCTTTTACCGCTGAGCTGCGTAACTACCCAAATATTGATCTTTACCAACTAGCAGAATTAGGCTGGGCGGTATTCACTGATATTGGCCAAGCATTTGGCGGTAACGATAACAACAACGCTATCTCATCACCTATTGGCAGTTTTGGTATTGGTGCTAGGGTATACTCTTCAAAATCCAGCTATGGCAATGTTGCCCATATTGATTTAAGCGTGCCCTTTACCTCTGGGCCAGAGGTAAATAGTTGGGAATGGCGTTTTCAGGTGAAAAATCATTTTTGATGATATGGGCACAATAGATAAATCGACTCCTTTCGATTCATCAGCCTGCAGCTCTATGATAGCGAGCTAGAACTTATAATCTAAGGTCAAATAGATTTGTTGGCTATTATCGATATCAATGGCGTTTTCACTGTAGTCCTGCGCTAAGTAGCGATAGCCTAAATCGGACGATAGATTTTCAGTCCATTTATATTGCACACCCGCTTGTCCACCATAGACAAAGTCAGTTGAGGCTCGTCCAGCAATCTTATTGTCATTCGCACCGGCACTCACACCGACAAATAGATTTACATCTTTATGTACAGGTATTAGATAATCATAAGAAAGCAACCAGCTGTATTGCTCTTGCTTGTAGTCAGTATTGGCATCAGAGAACTCATCTTCCATATAGCCAAAAGTACCGGTGATCCTGTGCTGCTGTTCAATCAAAACCCCGATACGACCTTGATATGACATATCTTCAGTATCATGGTTAACACCACCATCGACTTTATCCATCTGGTAGCCCACTGCTGCACCAGCAAAGAAATCGACTTCAACGGCTTGTACACTGCCAACCATCAAACCAGAACACAATACACTCACTAGAATTGTTTTTGCTTTCATCATCGACCTCACTCTCAATTTAAATTTTATCGCTTACCAGTTGTAAGTGATGTTGAGGCTAGATTAACGATTTAAAGCCGATGGAAAAACTAGCGATTGGCAGTCAGTTTGTATCGAAAAACATGACAGTAAACCAACGAGATTTGCAGAATCAACAGCTAAAGCTTATGCTAAAAAGAGATTTAAAATCAGCCTTAAGAGTATAAATTGGCAATTTTGAGCGGGAGTTAGTCAGCGTCTAAACTGTAAGGTGATTGTAATAAAAAGAACTTTAAAACGCTCCTTTAAGCTAATTCTGAAAGGTTGTAGTTCACAACTCTATGCCGACAACAGCAGCATTTTAATATCGCTATTTCTTATCGACAAAAGCCTCTATTTTGGCTTTAATCTCATTCTTCTGCTGTTTATCTTCTAGCTTATAAATACGTTTTATTTGCGACTTAATCATAGGATCTTGCACTGTCGAAACTGTATCAAAACCAGCGGTGACTTTCCCTAAACTTGAGGTCACTAATAAACCTTGAGCAAAATTAAAGTCATTCGAACCGCCATTCAAAATCAATAAGTAGCTTTGCCTAGGACGTGAATCAACAATAACAGAGTATTTATCAACACTTTCCCAGCCATCCATACGGAAATTATCAATCGAGTTAACTTGCTCAAGATCCGGGAAGGTATACATCGCATCACGCTCTTTATTGGCTTCGGTTGATGCACAACCGCTGAGCACCATAAGCACTATCACTAGCATCGTATTCAATAAACGCATAATTTATCTCCTGACAGTTTTACTTGAATGTAGCAGCTCGAACTTATTCCGCCAAAGTAATCTAAGCTCAATAGTAAGATCGCTCTAATCAATCAAATTATGCGAATGAAAAATACACCTCACAAGCATTAATGAGCATGCCCCTGTGAAAAGTTAATCATCATTACGCCAGCTGCTACCAGTACCATTCCGACCCAAGCCGTCATATCCAAATGTTCACGATAAAATAGTGCTGAGATTAATGTTACTGACACAATCGCTAAACCTGCCCATAAAGCATGTACCACACCAACTGGCATGCCCTTCATTGCTTGGCCTAAAAAAATAAACGCTGTGAGGTGACCTAAGATAACCAGTGCCGCAGGTAATGGCTTGCTAAAACCATCGGTGGCTTTTAATGCCACATGAGATAACACTTCCGCGACTACGCCCAATAAAAGAAAAATCCAGCTCATGCTATTACCTTGGTATTTGCTCTACAACGCCATGTTTGCAAAGAGGTTTAAATCAATACAGCTATTATATTCATCTGGCTAACATTGATAATCACCATAAAATACAAATGACTTTTACCCTTAGGTAATAATCTTTTTAAAGGCAATAAAAAAGCTGCCGTTACAGGCAGCTTTTAAGTCAGTATCTCAGCGCAGAATCGCGTATCCCTAATCGATGATTAGGTTACTTAGCCAAGTGCTCAGCATGAAAACGCAGGTGGTTTTCGATAAAGCTAATGATAGAGGGAAGTCATCGCCATTTGCTATCTATCCCTCTAAAATCAAACACTGTTCTAATCGATGACTAGTCTATTTAGCCAAATGCTCAGCATGAAAACGCAGGTGGTTTTCGATAAAGCTAGAGATGAAGTAATAACTATGATCGAAACCTTCTTGCATGTTGAGTGTTAACGGATAGCCGCTTACCTTAGCTGCAGCCTCTAGCACTTCAGGCTTTAGCTGCTCGATAAGAAAATCATCAGCCTCACCTTGATCAACTAAAGCAGGCACAAACTCAGTAGCTTGACGCATGAGTAAGCTAGCATCGTATTCAGCCCAAGTTGTGGTATCACGGCCTAAGTAAGCGGTGAATGCCTTTTTACCCCAAGGGCAATTAACTGGATTAACAATCGGGCTGAATGCTGATACAGACTGATAAGCCTGCGGATTGCGCATAGCAATCATTAATGCACCGTGACCGCCCATCGAGTGACCGGTAATAGAGCGTTTATCACTAACCGGGAACATAGATTCAATCAACTGTGGCAATTCATTTACCACATAGTCATACATACGGTAATGACGGTTCCATGGAGCTTGGGTCGCGTTAACGTAGAAACCAGCGCCCTTACCTAAATCGTAACCGGCATCGTCGGCAACATCGTCACCACGCGGGCTAGTATCAGGTGCGACAATCGCAATACCAAGCTCAGCAGCCATACGCTGTGCACCGGCTTTTTGCATAAAGTTTTCATCGGTACAGGTTAAGCCTGACAACCAATAAAGCACCGGTACTTTTTTACCATTTGACGCTTGAGGCGGTAAATAAACCGCAAATCGCATGGCGCAATTAAGGGTTGTAGACTGGTGGCTATATTGCTTATGCCAGCCGCCAAAGCTCTTATTTACACTGATATTTTCTACAGTCATGTAATACCGACTCCTAAAAACTTGTAACATCGAGAGTCATTAACCCTCTTAAAAAACAAGCGCCCGAAAGCGCTTGTTGTTTTGTACGACTTAATTACTTGTCGAAGTGGATAACAGTACGAATACTCTTACCTTCGTGCATTAGGTCAAATGCTTCGTTAACTTGCTCAAGACCCATGGTGTGAGTGATAAAGTCATTTAACTTGAACTCACCAGCCATGTAACGCTCGACGTATTCAGGTAGTTCAGAGCGGCCTTTAACGCCACCAAATGCACTGCCTTTCCAAACACGGCCAGTCACTAGTTGGAATGGACGAGTTGAGATCTCTTGCCCTGCACCCGCAACACCAATAACTACTGACTCACCCCAACCTTTATGGCAGCACTCTAGTGCGCTACGCATCACATGTACGTTACCGATACACTCGAATGAGTAATCTACGCCACCGTCAGTTAACTCAACAATCACGTCTTGGATTGGCTTGTCGTAATCTTTAGGGTTGATGCAATCAGTTGCACCCAACTTACGTGCTAGGTCGAACTTGCTTTCGTTAATGTCGATAGCGATGATGCGTGAAGCTTTAGCCATTGCCGCGCCGATAACCGCTGACAGACCAATACCACCCATACCGAAGATTGCAACCGTTGCACCCTCTTCTACTTTCGCGGTGTTCATTACCGCGCCCATACCGGTTGTTACACCACAACCTAGTAGACACACTTCTTCAAGTGGTGCTTCAGGGTTAACTTTCGCTAGAGAGATCTCAGGTAATACTGTGTACTCTGAGAAAGTTGATGTACCCATGTAATGGAAAATTTCAACGCCATCTTTAGAGAAACGTGTGGTGCCATCAGGCATCAAACCTTTACCTTGAGTTTCACGAATTTTTTGACAAAGGTTAGTCTTACCAGACTTACAGAATTTACATTCACCACACTCAGGAGTGTAAAGTGGGATAACGTGGTCACCAACTTGAACGCTAGTTACGCCCTCACCGATTGACTCAACAATACCACCGCCTTCATGACCAAGAATACAAGGGAAGATACCTTCAGGATCATCGCCTGATAATGTAAATGCGTCAGTGTGGCATACACCAGTGGCGATCATTTTAACGCGCACTTCACCTTTTTGTGGTGGCATTACATCTACGATTTCCATAGATAGTGGTTGACCAACGGCCCAAGCTACTGCGGCTTTTGATTTGATTGTTTGTGCTGTCATCTTGTATTCCTACTCTTAATAAACTTTATATACGGTGGTTCACCGCAGTGGGTATGGAAAGATTATAACTACCTGTTTGACATTGATAATCCCATCAATAGGTAATTTACCTTTACCATATGGTAATAATCTTTTAAAAATGGCTTCATTATTTACATGAAGCACTTTATGTGGCTCGAGCTAAACCCAAGCCGCTTAGTTAATTAATTGCGACTGATTTTCTATCGTGTAAGCATTAGCGCAGTTGGCTATCTTTACTACCACGACGATTAAATAGATGTTGTTTAGCCTGTTGGTTATCAATTTCATTTTGACAACTAATACAGAGCCGAACGCCTATAACTGCATTGCGTCTTGCCTCTGGGATCGGCTCACCACACTCTTCACAATGCAGCAAACTAATACCATTGCGTAGTCGACTTCTTGCCTCGGCTACTGCGTCCTCAACACTACTGTCAATTTGGTCTTGCACTGCACCATCTCTAGACCATCCACCCGCCATATTGATACCTCTGCATGACAATTGTGTTGCCCAATAAATGATAAGGAGAAATGATCCGTACAATTAGCAATCATTAACCTATAGTTGAAGTCTGCTCTTTAGTCGACATTGGCTGAAGATGCATGAGTGATTAAAGCGGATTATCTGTATCAATCAGCAGCACTCGACTCGATGGATGTATTATATTTATTTCAACAAGGATGATAATTGGCTAAATATGCAAATATCTTTTACCATACAGTAAAAATAGTTTATTCAATCCTTATAAGGAAATAGCATGTTTAATTGGGAGGGTGTCAGTGAGTTTGTTGCTGTAGCCGAAGCAGAAAGCTTTACTAAAGCATCGCAGCGATTAGGTATTTCGACAGCACAAGTCAGCCGCCAAATCAGTGCGCTGGAAACCAGACTCGCGTCTAAGCTTTTTCATCGAACCACCCGCAAAGTATCGGTTACAGAAGTAGGCCGCATCTATTATCAACATTGTCGCCAAGTATTAGATGGTTTAGAAGAGGCCGAGCGTGCGATTACCAATTTGCAGACCAGCCCACGTGGACTACTGAAGATCACCGCGCCTGTCACTTATGGTGAAATGACGATAGCACCATTAATTAATAACTTTGCAGCGCTCTACCCCGAGCTTGAGGTGAAGCTTAATCTCACTAATCAAAAGTTAGACTTAGTTGATGAAGGTTACGATCTGGCCATTCGACTTGGGCATCTAGAAGATTCCAGCATGATGGCCAAAAAGCTTAGCAGTCGTACCCAATATGTTTGTGCATCACCTAGCTATATATCTACTTATGGCATTCCACATTCATTATCAGAGCTTGATCAACACAACTGCTTAATTGGCACCATGGATTATTGGCGCTTTCAGGAGAATGGCAAAGCCCGTAATGTTCGGGTCAAAGGCAGCTTGAGCTGTAATAGTGGTCATGCATTAGTAGATGCGGCCATAAAAGGCATAGGCATAGTGCAGCTGCCAGATTATTACGTGCAGCCTTTTATTGAAGCAGGAGAGCTCACCCCATTGCTGGAACAGAACCGTCAACCTGAGGAAGGGATTTGGGCGCTGTATCCGCAAAATCGTCACCTTTCACCTAAGGTGCGTATGCTGTTAGATCATCTAACAGCAGGACTAAAGACCGCATAACTCGCAATAAACATGGCCTATAACACTCGTAATAGGCCATTTAAGACCCTGGCGAAGAAAGTTAAACAACATATCTATTAATAACCTATCTAGAACCCACCTTTTATTATTACCTATAGGTAAAAGTAATTTGCATTTTTAGCTAATTGTTCCAAATACGACGATAACTATAATAAGCGCCATCTAATAGCCCTGCACTCGGTCATACCTTTCGTATCCCCATTCAGTTCCAAGGCTCATTTCAATTTTCAAATTATGTCTGCATCTGTCGATGCACAGAGGAATTATTATGTCTCGTATTGTTATTGTTGGCGGTGGCGCTGCAGGTCTTGAAATCGCCAGCATGCTAGGTCGTAGTGTGAATAGCCAAGATGAAGTTATTCTGGTTGAGGGTGAAACTCATCACTACTGGAAGCCACGCTTTCACGAAATCGCCGCAGGGACTTTTGACAGCGATCTCGACACTATCTGTTATTTCAGCCACGGCGCTAAAAATGGCTATATGCATTACCAAGCTTGGATGACCGATGTTAATCGAGCAGCTAAGCAGCTAGTCGTACGTAAGCCTAACGGTGAAACTGATACGCTAGCTTACGATTACCTGATTATTGCCGTCGGCGCGATCAGTAATGACTTTGCCACCCAAGGTGCAAAAGAGCATTGCTTGTTCTTAGATACACCAGAGCAGGCGCGCGATAGCTGGCACCAAATCAGTTCATTACTGCGCTCAGGTAAAGATTGCACTGTTAATATCGTCGGTGCGGGTGCAACTGGTTTAGAGCTTGCTGCAGAACTTGCTAAGGTCAGCGCTGAGCTAAGCGAAAACCCTTATGCAGCATGGCTTAACATTAACTTGATTGAAGCGGCCGATAGAGTACTCCCCAACGGTCCAGTGAAAATGTCTGAACAAGCTTTATTAAGACTTGAGAACTATCAAATCAATGTGATGCTTAATACTCGTATTGCCAGTGTTGAAGCGGATCGTATGACCACCAGCGACGGCCAAGTGCTTAATGCCGATGTACAATTTTGGGCTGCTGGGATTAAAGCACCTGACTGGCTCAAAGAAATTGGCGGATTGCAAAGTAATTCTCTTAACCAATTAGTGGTTGAACAAACATTAGCAACCACATTTGATTCAGCTATTTTTGCGCTGGGTGATTGCGCCGCCATTCCACAAGCAGATGGCAGCCAAGTCCCACCCAAGGCGCAAGCAGCTAATCGCGCAGCAGTGCATTTGGCTAAAAACTTAGTCGCCCATTTAAACGGCAAACCACTTAAGCCGTTTGTTTACAACGATGGCGGCATGGTGGTTGCGATTGGGCATAACTTTGCCATTAGCACCATGATGAACGATAGATTGATCTTAAAGGGCCGTTTAGTCCGCCGCCTATATGATACGATTTTCCGTTTACATCAAAAAACCGTCAGTGGCTATTTAGCTATGTCACGTTTGATTATTTTCAAACGCTTAAAATGTTTGTTTAAGCCTGCATAATAAGCAAAGTACCGATAAAGCCCATTTACTTAGCTGTAGATGGGCTTTTTTATTCATGCCTCTTCTCTCTGGTTCATGTCGCAACAAGGCTTTTATCACCAAGCATTAAGCTTGCTTGCATTTAATCGTTAAACAGCAAAACTGTTATATTAGCAACAGATGTGCTAAATTTATTCACTAAAAAACAACCCTACATCAACATATAAACCCAATATATATGGCTTATGGGGTTGTCAGTCACTGTAATTAAAGCACTACCTTCAACTTGTACTCTAGCAGCAGCTAGGTAATCAAAAGGCTCGTGCATTCAAGGTATCTAACCTCTGCATGGAGTCTCTTATGATGTGTTTACTCTTCAATGTAAGCCTATCCCTTTCGCTCAACTCGATCTAGACCTCAAAAAGCACTAGCTAAGCGTTTGCTTTCATAACGCATATCTTGGTTATGTTTTTACAAAAGATCCGCAATCAATACCAATAAACTCAATCCATAAGGATAAATGATGATTCGCCAAACACTTGCAGCCTCATGTATCACCCTTGCACTTTCTGCTAATGCAAACGCCACCCCAATAGATGAGGAACTGGCAGCGCTAAAGGCTCGTATCGAGCAACTTGAATCTCAACAGCAACAAGCGAGAGAGAAAGAAGAACAAGCCAAACAGCAAGCGGCTACTGAAGAGCAAAAGTCAGCTGAGAGTTCGTTAAAGTTTGGCGGCGCTGTACGTGTAAATTATTCTTATGAAGACTTTGATGACGATAATGCAGATCGCGGTGGTGACTTTGATTTTGACCTGTTTCGTATCGATGTATCAGGTAATTACCAAGATTTGATTTTTTCAGCTCAATACCGCTGGTTTGAGTATATGAATGTCATTCAGCATGCGTGGATTGGCTATAATTTTGATGAGCAACAACAAGCAAAAATCGGTGTCACTCAAGTGCCTTTTGGTATCTTAACTTACGCATCAAATAACTACTTTTTCAGCTCTAACTTCTATCTCGGGCTTGAAGATGACCATGATATGGGTCTGAACTACACCTACAAAGGTGATAATAACCAATTTGATTTCGCCTTCTACAAAAATGATGAACAAGGCGGCCTCGATGGTTTCGTGTCTGACCGTACCGACCGTTACGCCTATGACGTAGTCGGAATTCGCTTAGATGGAGAAGATGCTTATGATGCTCCAAGTGCTGGTTACGCAGCAGGAGAGGTCAATACCTTCAATGCTCGCTATGCGCATAACTTTGTATTTAACGACATAAACCTTGAGCTAGGCGCATCGATTCAAGCCGGCCAATTAGAAATTGAAAATGGCACCGATGGAGATAATGTCGCGGCAGCTATCCATGGCGTTGTTAACTATGACCGTTGGAACGTCAAGCTACAGATGACTGATTACAAGTACGATGTTGATGGCATGGATGTGGATCGTATTGTGGTTGCAGCTTATCACTTTTATGATTCTATCCCAGCTGAAGCAACCACATACATTGCCAATGTCGCTTATAGCTTGCCTGTTGATATTGGTCCAATATCCAGCCTGACCTTCTATAACGATTACTCCCTAGTCACCGATAAGCCCGCCGCTATGGAAGACACTTTTATGAACGTCACCGGTATGGCGGTTTCTGCTGGCGGTCTTTACACCTACTTTGATTTTGTCGTGGCAGAAAATCAGCCCTTTATTGGTGGCACCATGGTAGGTGACGGTGATACCAACAAACGCTTTAATATTAACTTTGGCTATTATTTCTAACATCTTAGTTAGCCACTATGCCATTGCTCATTGAGCAATGGCATTTAAAGCTGAAGATAGGCAAATCTTAATCTGACAGAAAACAAAAAGCCGCATCTCTTTCGAGATGCGGCTTTTTGTTTGAATAGGTGAGTTGGCCGATAAGCCGGGTCCTGTCGTGGACAGTTATTCATCTAGGCCTGCAATCGCTCACAGGCTCAAGCGACCTACCCGGTCCCAACGCGAGCAGCGCCATACGGGACCCTATTTGGTCTTGCTTCGGGTAGAGTTTACCTTGCAACGGACTATTGCTAGCCGCCCGGTGCGCTCTTACCGCACCCTTTCACCCTTACCAATCCGAAGATTGGCGGTCTCCTCTCTGCTGCACTTGTCGTCGGTTCACACCGCCCAGGCGTTACCTGGTACCCTGCTCTTTGAAGCCCGGACTTTCCTCCCCGTTCTTGCGAACGCGGCAACTGTCTAGCCAACTCGGCGCGGATTATAGCCTAAGCACAAGCAACAAACCAAGGACTTTCATACATAGTATTAATTAGAAGCCAATCTATTAGATATAGCGCCACTAATTCATTTTCCTACGGACTAAATCTATGATCTAACTACAAGTCCAAAAGTACAAGTTTTAGCTAAAACAAAGCTTCAGTATTAAAGCCCGATAGATAGACCATGCTTATAAAGCGCATTCTTCTTAATATCGTAAATTTGACCGGCAACTGCTGCAGCTTTTTTCAAAGGCAACTCTCCACACAACAATTTAAGGGTATTGATTACCGTTGGTGAAAACTCTGACTCTTCATCGCTACGGTGACCATGACACATCAACACGATTTCACCGCGCTGCTGGTTTGTATCATCCTTAACCGTTTGCAAAACTTCAGCCGCTGGACCAGACAAAAAGGTCTCGAATGTTTTAGTCACTTCACGAGCCATAACTATTTCGCGATCGCCGCCTAAAGCTGCCACTAAAGATTCTAAGCTATGCACAATACGATGTGGTGACTCATAAAAGATTAATGTACGAGGGTCATCTTTAAGGGCGATTAATTTATCTAATCTTGCTTTCTCTTTTGACGGTAAAAAACCTTCAAATGAAAAACGATCAGAAGGTAAGCCTGAAGCACTTAACGCTGTAATTGCCGCACATGGACCCGGCAATGGGATCACATTAAAGCCTGCTTCGCGCACTTGCTTAACCAAGTGGTAGCCAGGGTCTGAAATCAATGGTGTGCCGGCATCAGAGATAAGCGCGACAGCTTCACCATTACCGAGCTTTTGAATAATCCACTGCGCTCTATCACGTTCATTATGATCGTGTAGCGCTGTTTTACGGGTTTCAATACCGAAATGACTAAGTAATTTGCCACTATGACGGGTGTCTTCGCAGGCGATAAGCGATACTTGATTAAGTACCTCTATTGCGCGGCTACTGATGTCCCCTAAATTCCCAATTGGTGTGGGAACAATATAAAGCGCGACCGACAGGTCCATATCTACCTCTGTATTGAGTATTGGCAAGAGTTTCTAACAAGACTTTCGCCAAGCGGAAGAGCAGGTTAAACTAATAGCAGCATCTTACCAGAGTGAAGACCCGTGTTAAAAAGACTGAATACAACAAAATTTATTTCTATCGCAATTTTATCTGCGGTTTTGTTCGGTTGCGGCACGACTTCTGCGCCGGTAAAGACTGAAAAGACTGAAGTTTCTTTGTCATCGGTAACAATGGCATCATCACAATACTTAGCGCTTGCAGCTAGCGAAAAAAATAAAGAAACTCGCGATAAATATGTTTTGCTCGCCGCTCATGCCTTTATTAATGAAGGTAACGCCGGCGCAGCAGATAAAGCTTTGAAGTCAATTGCGCACGATATTACTCAAAAACCTGAGCTATTGGCTGAGCATATTTACCTTTCAGCTCGCGTTTTAGAGATGACTTCAACCTATGATCATGCTCTAAAAACACTAAACTACCCTAACAACTGGACATTACCGAATTGGCAATGGGTGAGTTATTACCAATTAAAGGCGCATCTTTATCAGCTAATTAATCAGCCAATCGAGCAAGTAAGACAGTTAAGTCTGCTGAGCAAATACTTGCCTGCATCTCAAGCACATGAAGTTAACGATACTATTTGGCGTTCTTTACAGCCAATTAATGAGCAAACGCTACTTAGCTTTAAAGACGATAGCAGCAATCCTATTTTTGCGGGATGGATACAGCTCGCTTATATCGCTAAACATTACGCGGTCGATCCTAACGATTTAGTGCGTCACCTAGGAAGTTGGCAGCAACTGAATCCCAATCACCCTGCAGCTGCAAAGCTACCCACTGATTTAGAAAAAGCACTGAATACTCAGCCGTATCAACCAAAGAATATCGCAGTACTGCTGCCGTTAACTGGCCCTAGAGCGACTATTGCCAACACTGTAAAGCAAGGCATTATCGCTAATTACATGGCAACAGCTGACGACAGCGTAACACTAAACTTTTTTGATACTGCTACTGGTGCGCAAGCTGCTTACCAGCAAGCCGTTACCGCTGGTGCAGAGTTTATTATTGGCCCTTTGCTACAATCAGAAGTTGAGCAATTACAAAGCATGACGCCAACTGCTACCGTGTTGCCAACGAGTCCTTCAGCTCCAATCGCGCCCGTTGCTAATAAAACCATTCCACAGTTGTATTTAAACCACATAGATACTTTTACCACTGATCCTGATAAGTTTTTCTTTGCATTATCACCAACTGACGAAGCCATTGATGCTGCGCAGCGTTTATACAACGACGGTATAACTCAGCCACTGTTGTTAGTAAGCAACGACGCTGTTGGTCGCCGCATGGCCGAAAGTTTTAATAAGGCATGGCAAACCCTAACAAACGAACCTGCTGAAATTCATTACTATGATGGCGGTGACAAGATGAAAGTCACTGTGCAAAAAGCTTTGGGAGTTATCGACAGTAAAGAACGTATCGCCCGTATTAAAGCTATTTTAACACCTAAAATTGAAGCCGATTTTCGCTCTCGCCGCGATATTGATGCTATTTATATGATCTCTGCGAGCAAAGATTTAGCGCTATTAAAGCCTTTTATTGACGTTAACTTTAGCGTGTTTGCAGAGCCGGTACCGCTTTACACCACTAGTCGTAGCAGAGTTGAAGGCAATAACCGTGAAACAGCTGAAGAGTTAAATAACCTCACTATTAGTGATATACCGTGGTTAATCACACCTAACACCGAAACTCGAATGGTTAATAATTTATGGCCAAACTGGAGTAATGGTCGTAAGCGTCTGTTTATTATGGGCTATGATGCACTAGATTTAGTCGGCAAGTTGGCACAAATGCGCGCACTACCAGGCTATCAGTTTAGTGGTCGCAGTGGCTTATTATCGGTACAGCCGGATGGCACCTTAAACCGTCAGCTGAGCTGGGGACGTTACCAAAGAGGCAACTTACGTCCGCTGTAAAGTCGATATATAATGCCTTTAGCCTTATTTACAGTTAAATTAGCTGGGGTAAATAGTCGCGGCTAATACTTTAAGATATAGTCAAATTTAAGCTACAAGGATGAGCGGATTTGATGGCAAATACCAATAATCAAGGACAAATTGCCGAATATAAAGCACGGCAATATTTGGAACAACAGGGCCTAAGCTTTGTCGAACAAAACGTAAGATACCGTTTTGGTGAAATCGACATAATCATGAAAGATGGCAAGGATTGGGTCTTTGTTGAGGTAAAATACCGCTCTCCATCGCGTTATGGTGGTGCAGTGAATGCGTTAAGCACCGCACAAACCCAGCGCATAAGAAAAGCGGCTAGCCATTACATACAAATAAATCGAATTGACGCGATATGTCGGTTCGATGTCATTGCGGCCGATCCCAATGGGATCCAATGGATCCGCGATGCCTTTTAAACAGTTTAATTTTCATATGCTCATACCTTTTAATAATGAGCATAATAAACATAGGGTTTATCCATGTTAGAACGCATTAAAGACAGCTTTACAGAGTCAATTCAAACTAAGATTGATGCTTCTGAAGCACTACCTGAGTCAATTGCTAAAGCGGCAGAAATGATGGTGCACTGCCTATTAAGCGGTAATAAAATTTTGGCCTGTGGTAATGGTGGTAGCGCAGGTGATGCTCAGCACTTTTCTGCTGAACTATTAAACCGCTATGAAATTGAGCGTCCACCACTACCTGCAATTGCATTGAGTTGTGACACCTCAACGATCACTGCGATTGCCAACGATTATAGCTATGACGAAATCTTCTCAAAGCAGATTATGGCCCTTGGTCAACCAGGTGACATCTTATTAGCAATCTCGACCAGCGGTAACTCTGGCAACGTGATTAAAGCGATGGAAGCAGCATTAAGCCGTGATATGACGATTGTGTCACTAACCGGTAAAGACGGCGGCGCCATGGCTGGCCTGCTAAGTGTGAATGACGTTGAAATCCGTGTACCTTCAAATGTGACTGCACGTATTCAAGAAGTACACTTACTAGCGATTCACTGCCTATGTGACAACATCGACCGCACGTTATTCCCGCAGGACGAACAGGCATGAGATCACTGCTCCCATTAATCGCTATTGTGTTAATGCTGCAAGGCTGCGCAGGGGCCGTTATGGTCGGCGCAGTTGGCGGGGCAATGATGGTTAATGACGAGCGCAGCTTTAAGACTCAAATTGACGATACCAACGCTGACTTTAATATTTCAAGTGCGTTAGCATCTCATGATGACTTAAAGAATCAGGCGAATATTAGCGGCATAGTCATGAATACCAATGTATTGATGATAGGACAAGCGCCTAACTCTATGCTGCGTGATAAAGCGATTCGCACGGTTAAAGAACTCAAGATTGGCGGTAAGATCCACAATCAAATCCGCATAGGTAACCCAACCTCGTTTACAACTCGCAGCAACGACACTTGGATCACCACCAAGGTGAAAGGTCGCATGTTGAATGAGAGTGGCTTAGACGTCACTAACATTAAAGTGGTAACAGAAAACGGCGAGGTATTTTTAATAGGTTACGTTGAGCGCGAGCAAGCCGACTTAGCGGTCGAGGTCGCGCGCAATACCGCAGGAGTGCGTAAAGTTATTAAGGTGTTTGAATACGTCGACGCTTAATCAGCATTCTCTGCCTAACTAAAGAATCATCCAGCTTTTGGCTCGATGATTTTTTTTGGCCTGAAATTCACCATCTTTGCTGATACCCAAGGAATGATTAATGATGGCAGCACAATAAACCCTGCACCTACCCAGCTTAAGCCATCTAACCACTCATCAAATAGCAACCAACCAAACAATACGCAAAACAGCAACCCAGTGTATTCAGCTATCGCAACTTTGCTCGCTTCAGCCTTACGGTAAGCCAATACGCATGCCCAATGATAAGCAAGCAAAAAGCTATTACTTAACGCAGCCATTCCGACCAACTCCCAGCTCACGCCCTCTAAGCCTTGTACTAACACCATAACCAATGTCAGTGGAATACTTAACAGGTTATAAAGCATGAGTGTCACACTTGGGTTTTCGGTATCAGGCAGCTTACGCAGTGCTAACTGATTCAGTGCGAAGGTAAAGGCTGAAAGTAATACTGCAATACCAAACCAATTAATTTCACTTGGGCGCAGTAAGATTAGAATGCCAATGAATCCCAAAATAGTCGCTAACCACTGAGTCAACGTGACTTTCTCTTTAAGAAACACAGCGCCCATTAGCACTATCATCAAAGGTGCAGAAAAGAACAACGAACTCACTGTTGCCATGGGTAATGCCATTAATCCCATAATCAAACAGACCGCACCTAAAGCCCCGGTATTAGAGCGAAAAAAGTGGATTTTAAGGTGACGAGTTGTCGGTTTTTGAGCATAAAACCATAAAGGTAATAGCATCAGTACCGATACAAGTTGGCGGATAAACAAAAACGTCGCCGCATTACTACCTTCTGGAAGCCATTTGATCGAAACATCATACAGCGCGCTAAAAAGGTTACCGAATACGAGTATCGCCATGGCAATCATGACATTAGATTTCATTTGTTTTTCACCATACAACTGAATATGCGCGCATGATATGCCTGCATCAAAACAAACTAAAATGATGTTTTTTATCAATGTATGAATTAAATTAATACTATGATGTAAATCACCGACTGAATTCATAGATAGAGCAAAGCTTAATGCGCAAACTCCCACCACTCAGAGCCTTACAAGTATTTGAAGCAGCAGCGAGGCAGTCCCACTTTTCACGAGCCGCGGCAGAATTATGTATCACTCAAAGTGCGGTTTCCCATCAAGTTAAACAACTTGAAGAGCACTATGGCGAGCGACTATTTAAGCGTGAGGGACGCCAGCTACGACTGACTAGCAAAGGCGAGTTGCTATATAAAGAGCTAGAACGGATCTTTAACGAACTGAGCGACTTAAGCATGCAGATAAGTGGTGACAGCAATGATCAGCTGCGCCTTGCGGTATACAGTTCATTTGCGATTAAATGGTTGATCCCCAGACTCAGTGATTTTAGGCGTCAGCATCCACAAATTAAAATTAGACTGGATATGATCGCTGCGGACCCAGAACTCAGTGACAATGTCGCAGATATGTTTATCACAGGGCAAAGTGGTCAACTTGGCTACCATCATCATCTACTGCATAAAGAACGCCTCATTGCCGTTATCAGCCCTAGCCTGCTATCTTTTGAGCTCAGTGCACAGCAAATCTTAGCCTCACAACCACTATTAACGGTCGATGAAGGGCTTTTAGGTTTAGATTGGAATAGATGGTTTGTAGCCAATAATCAGCAATTACCCGCCACGCAGCAACAGCATATTTTTAGCCATGTATTAATGGCAATTGAAGCGGCTATCGCAGGTCAAGGGGTTGCGCTTGCATCGGATTTTATGGTGCAGGCCGATATTGAAAAGGGCTTATTAGTTGAGCTCGATCTACCGGATATGTTGACGGGGTTTGAGTTCTATTTCAGTTGCAAACAACGTCGCCTTAAGGAACCTGCTATTGCAGCCTTTGTGACCTGGCTAAGCCAACAATAAACATCTGATTTTTTTATATTTAATATTTTATAGCTAATAAAAAAGCCAGTGATAATCACTGGCTTTCTTGTCAAATCTTTAAGCTTAAACGATAAGACCGATCTTTTCGTAAACGCTCTTAATAGTGACTTCAGCACGTGCCTGTGCTTTTTCAGCACCTTGTTTCATTACTTGATTCAAGAATGCATGATCAGCACGGTACTCTTTAAAGCGCTGCTGCAGTGGCTCTAGCATACCCACAACGGCGTCGCCGGTTGCCACTTTTAAGTGACCATACATCTTGCCTTCAAATTCAGCTTCAAGGCTAGCAATCGATTGACCTGTACAACCAGACATTAGGCTTAGTAGGTTAGATACACCAGGTTTTTCAGCCACATCAAAACGCACGACTGGTGGCTCTTGGCCATCTGTCATCGCCTTCTTGATTTTTTTCATGATCGCTTTAGGATCTTCAAGCAAACCAATAACGTTATTACGGTTATCGTCAGACTTAGACATCTTCTTCAGCGGATCTTGTAGCGACATCACCTTAGCGCCGTGCTCAGGGATGAATGGCTCTGGGATCACAAAGGTGTCACCGTAAGCATTGTTAAAGCGTGTCGCGATGTCGCGAGTCAACTCTAAGTGTTGCTTTTGATCTTGTCCTACTGGGATTTCATTTGCTTGATAAAGCAAAATATCTGCAGCCATTAACACTGGGTAGCCAAATAGACCCACGTTAATGTTATTGGCATGCTTCTGCGATTTATCTTTAAACTGTGTCATACGGTTAAGCTCACCCATCTGGGTGTAACAGTTTAGCGCCCAACCTAGCTGTGTATGCTGCGGTACTTGAGACTGAATAAATACAGTGCTCTTTTTAGGGTCAACACCACAGGCTAAATACAGTGCTAGCGTATCAAGACACGCTTCACGTAATTTAACCGGATCTTGTCTGACAGTAATCGCATGCAGGTCAACGACGCAATAAAGGCAATCATGACTATCTTGCATTGCAACCCACTGACGTAACGCGCCCATATAGTTGCCGATGGTAAGCTCGCCTGATGGCTGTGCTCCGCTTAGAACTACTGGTTTCGTTAGGGGGGTCGTCATCTTGTTTATTGCTCCGTTGCGTTGTCGCGCAGTTCAAGTAGCGCGGTTATTTCACTAAATTGTTCACATACGGCATCAGGGCCGCTTAGCCCAATATCTTCACCGTAGTTATAGCCATAGGTCAAGCCCGCTGACGCTACCTTAGCCGCTTTTGCAGCTAAAATGTCATTCTTTGAGTCACCTACCATCAATAATTGCTCAACTTGCAGCTGCCACTCATGCAAAATGTGTTGTAGCGGCAAAGGATCAGGCTTCATCTTAGCTAATGAGTCGCCGCCAAGCACTATGCTAAAGTAACCGTCAATATTGAATGCTTTCAATAAAGGAATGGTAAATTCATATGGCTTATTGGTGACAATAGCCATTTGATATCCCGCTTGCTGCAACTGAGCTAACACAGCTTCAACATGAGGATAAAGCACACTATGTTGCTGCAGATTTTGTTTATAAAAATGCATAAAGCGCGGCATGGTATTTTGTAGCTGTTCTTCACTCACTTGAGTATCAAGCGCGAAAGTAAGCGCTCTGCGCATCAGCATCTCAGCACCATTACCCACCCAGCTACGAACCAAATCGTCGCTACACTGTGGTAGGTTCAACTCAGCAAGTGTTGCACGGGTAGCTGCTGCGAGATCCGGAACGCTATCAATTAGCGTTCCATCTAAGTCAAATGCTACGGCTTTAATTTGACTAAACGTGCTCATTGGCTAGGCCTCTACAGTCGCTAATTCACTGCGCATTTCATCAATAACCGCTTTGTAATCTGGTTTATTGAAAATGGCTGAACCAGCAACAAACATGTCTGCACCCGCAGCCGCGATTTCCGCAATATTGTCGACTTTTACGCCGCCATCAACTTGCAAACGAATGTCATACCCGCTGTCGTCAATCAACTTACGAACTTGACGTAGCTTATCTAGAGTCGATGGGATAAATGACTGACCGCCGAACCCAGGATTGACCGACATCAATAAAATGACGTCAAGCTTATCCATCACGTGGTCTAGGTAATGTAATGGCGTAGCAGGGTTAAACACTAGGCCCGCTTTACAACCTGCCTCTTTGATAAGTTGCAAAGTACGGTCAACATGCTCAGACGCTTCAGGGTGGAAAGTAATAATCGAAGCGCCTGCGTCGGCAAAGTCAGGAATAATACGATCAACTGGCTTTACCATTAAGTGCACATCAATATCAGCAGTTACACCGTAATTGCGCAATGCTTGGCAAACCATTGGGCCAATAGTTAGGTTAGGCACGTAATGGTTATCCATCACATCGAAATGAACTACATCAGCCCCCGCATTTAATACGGCATCGACATCTTCACCTAGACGCGCAAAATCGGCAGATAAAATAGAAGGAGCAATCAAAAATGGACGCATAACGAACTCACCTAAATGTTTAAGAAGTACGCCATTCTACCTGCTGTAGACTTAGCCCTCCACTCTCAAGCCCCCATTTCAACTAAATTGAGTCGATAAAATAATTCAACCAATCAGTAAATTAGAATTTACAAGTAAAAAATGTTTAAAATATAGCCACATTTGCTATAATACTGCGACAAGTAATATAAGGAGGCGTGATGAAAGGATTATTTCAGAATACAGCAATAGCAAAGTCTGCTGCTATTCTTGCGCTAACTTGCACTGCAATCACAAGTTTTGCATTGTCTTCAGATCGTGAAGAAAACACCGCCAATGCGGCATGTGTTTGTGATGACCCGCAAAGCCAATACAACCCAAGTCTTCCAGCAAGCCACCCGAGTAACCGCTGCGCCAGCCAATCCACTGATTTAAGCTGGAAAAGTTGGTTAACAGGTGAAAGTCAAACAAATCAATTGCATTTCATCGATCTGTTTGAACTGCTCTATGGTCATGAAAGTGCACCTATCAATAAAAGCTCACCGTTAAACAAATAGTTATCTTATGATACATCGATTTTGGCAGATATTTTTAAGTACTATTGCAGCATTTTTCGGCGTGCAAACTGAAAAGAACCGTCAACGGGACTTTCAAACGAAATCCCCAATTCCTTTCATTGTCATGGGGCTAATTTTGGCGTTTATATTTGTGGCTAGCTTACTGTTTATTGTTAAGCAAGTGCTCGTTTAGTTCAGCTTGAAGCAAGTCGGCACCTACTTAATAAGATTAGTCATTCTCGCTATGATAAGAGTCATCATATAGCGCCATCAGCTCATCAACCTTCTTACGCCCGCTGCCTTTCTGACTAATGTTGCGCTGTACCTGGATCGTGTCAAATCGTGCCCCATGATACAGTTCCCGAGTTAGTGGGATATCATGGTTGCTGATCAGCACTGGAATACCTCTTTCTATTGCTGTATGGCGAGCGTGCCTAGCAAGTAATGCTTGATCATCTAATGAAAAGCCGCTGCCAACATAGGTAGTGAAACTCGCCGTTGATGACAGTGGAGCATAAGGCGGATCGCAATAAACCACATCTCCCGTTTTTGTCATTTCAATAGCTTGCTCATAACCAATACAATGAAACTCAGCATTTTGGGCTTTTTCTGAAAAAGCACGGATCTCTTTCTCTGGGAAGTAAGGTTTTTTATAAGAACCAAACGGCACATTAAAACCGCCTTTACGGTTATAACGGCATAAGCCATTGAAGCCATGGCGGTTCATATATAGAAAGTAAACAGAACGCTTAAATGGATCTTTGGTGGTATTAAAATCTGTACGGACTTTGTAATAGGCTTCTTTTTCATTCATTTCAGGAACAAAAAGTGCTTTAGCCGCTTTTATGTATTTCTCAGGCTCTTTTTGCACAATCTTATACAGATTAATCAAGTCATGATTAATATCGCACAATAAATAACGATCATAATTAGTATTGAGAAATACTGAGCCGGCACCAACAAAAGGTTCGACCAAGCGGCCACCTTGAGGTAAATGTGCTGATAAGGCTTCAATCAGTTTAAATTTTCCGCCAGCCCACTTTAAAAAGGCTCTTTGTTTTTTAATCATTTAAATTGATTGAACACTGTGAAAAAAAGAGAGCTGACGATTGTACTCTGTTTATTATTGAATTTCACGAGTTGGAACCACTTCTTGTAACTCATATTCATTAAGATTTTTCCAAGCTCGGAGCCAAGGTTGTGGGATCCCGGTTTTTTCCATCAGCAATGCTGACTGTTTTAATGCTTTTTCTCGGCTTTCAAAGTGACCAGTTAGCACGACCCAACGGTCTCTATAACGCGCTACATTTACCTGAGAATCTCCTTCGAGTAGGAGCAGCATATTATTAAGAGACTCTAAGCGCTTAACACTCGCTAATTGCAGCGTGTATCCCTGACGAGGCTTAATGAACCGCTTGGTAACTTCTAGTAATTCTGTTGGATTTGTTAGCTTGGTATCCAAGTAACCATCAGCAGAGTCATTAAAGCTCACTACTTGGCGTGCTGTAAAACTTGTGACCTTTTTATTCGCTTCAGGTTTAACTTGCATATCAAGCTGCTTAGTAATTTCTGCTATCGAGAGGCTCTCATTTCCGGCTGCATCATCTTCTCTGCGATTCACTTTTGGTACTACAATATCCAACTCAACATTAGTATTACTTGCAGCGTTCGATTCCACTCCACGATAATAAAATGAGTAATTGGCAAGTACTCGTTCGGCATAATCGATAACAAAATCCCGAGCAGAGCTATTCGCTTGGATGGCAAACTCAACTTTATTGCGAGTTTGCTGCGGGAAATTATCCGCTTTTAAAAACCACCATAAACATGTTAGCAAACCCAGTAATCCAAGCAGCGATAATGTCATAATGGCTTTAAAGTGGTTTTTTGTTGCTGCTTCTGTAGGCTCGCCATTGAGCGATAGCTCAAGTAAACCAACAACTTCTTTAGGAGTCCCTTGCTGCATCTCCAAACGATTTTTAACGATATCTCTTGGTGTAAAAGGCTGCTGTTCACTGCGGTTTAATAACGTGTAATAAAGCCCTTCTCTTTCAATTTGCTCTAATGGCTCAATATCAATTGCTACGACTTGCTCAACTAAATGTTCAGGAAGCTGCTTAGAAACCTCAGCAAAAAATTCCTGTGGCGATGTCATTAAAATTTTAATCGACTTACCCGCTAACGATATTTGGCTAAGGACAATGCATTCAGCCCAAATCTCTAGTGGTAACAAATGCGCGTCATCCAGCACAATGCAACTTTCAGCAGGCAATGAATCAACCACACTTAACAAGCTTTCAGGCAGCGGAATATCGTCATCAAATACAGGATCGTTTAGTAGCTGCACCAAAACTTTACGTCGGATTTCTGCACTATCACAGTGTTTAGGGCAGATAACGAAAGCTGAGCTATGCTGCTCTAATTCATTTAATAACGCTGTCACTAATGTCGTTTTGCCGGCTCCTTCAGATCCCGTCAATACCATTAACTGTTGGCCATAAATACTAAGATGCCATAGTCGGTGCAGTAAACCATCCTGGCTGGGGAGTAATGTTGAATCGGAAAACGGCATTAGGCTCGTCTCCAATTCACTAGAATCATGCGGGGCGTAACATTAATTTTTGGCAGCAGAGAAGCGCGACAAAAAAGAAAAGCTTTGTCGAAAGAAGACTGTAAAAACAATATATTGATAATGAGTAATGCGTTCACTGATCACCTGCTACATGGTTTATGCGCAGTTGATAACCTCTTCCAGTAGCTCATCGGTAACGTCACTATAGATCCCTGCTTGACCTATGCCTTCAGGTAACACTAATCGTAACTGGCCTTTAAGCACCTTCTTGTCGCGGCGCATATGCTTAATGAATTGTTCAAAATTCATTGTTTCGGGCGCTGTTATTGGTAAATCAAATGCGGCTAACAATGCCGTTATCCGACAAACAATTGACTCATTAACTAACCCAAGCTTATTAGAGGTTATTGCAGCAAGGACTGTGCCAGCAGATACTGCTTCACCATGTAACCATACGCCGTAGCCCATTTCAGCTTCGATGGCATGGCCAAAGGTATGTCCGAGGTTTAACAATGCTCGAACTGCTTGCTCAGTTTCGTCCTTTTCTACCACTTCTGCTTTTATTTCACAGCAGCGGCTAATAGCATATTCAAGAGCTTCTTTTTCCAATGACTTCAATGCATCGACATTGTTTTCAAGCCACTCAAAAAACTCTGCATCCCAAATAACACCATACTTAATGACTTCAGCCATCCCTGCTGCAAACTCACGCTTGGGTAGGGTGCTTAAGCAATTAGTGTCAATCAATACACATTTAGGCTGATAGAAAGCACCTATCATATTTTTGCCTAATGGGTGATTAACTGCAGTTTTACCACCAACAGATGAGTCCACCTGAGACAGTAACGTCGTTGGAATTTGAATAAAGTCGACACCGCGTTGATAACTCGCAGCGGCAAAGCCTGTCATATCACCAATCACGCCACCACCTAGCGCCACCAGCACCGTATCACGGCCTAGGTTTTGTTCTAGTAGTGAAGTGAATATAGAATTCATCTGTTCGAGGGTTTTGTATTGCTCACCATCGGGTAGAACCACAGGCTTGACGCATACGAAATCCGACAGCATAGCTTGTACCTTTTCAAGGTATAGAGGCGCTATCGTTTCGTTAGTGACGATTAGGATATTTTTATGTTGCAGATAGCGAGCCAAAGGCTCGCTACTACAAAACAAATTCTGGCCAATTTCAATTGGGTAACTTCGCTCTCCGAGCTCAACCAGAACTTGTTTCGTCATATCTTAAAAACCTAACTGTTCAATAATTTGGTTTGCTACAACTTTGGCACTTTGTTCGTCAGTCTTTACAATGACGTCTGCAATCTCTTCATATAGAGGATTACGTACCTCAGCTAGGTTTTCTAGCACTTCTCTTGGGTCATCAACTTGAAGCAATGGACGACGCTTATCTCTTTGCGTACGTGCAACTTGCTTATCAATCGTTGTTTCTAGGTAGACAACGATGCCGCGAGCAGAAAGATTATTACGGATCTCTTTGCTTTGAATTGAACCACCGCCTGTTGCTAAAACAATACCCTGCTTTTCGGTTAGATCAGCAACAACCTGTGTTTCACGGTTGCGGAAACCCTCTTCACCTTCAACATCAAAAACCCAAGCGATATCGGCACCTGTACGGCTTTCAATTTCTTGATCTGAATCGTGGAACTCTAAGTGCAGCATCTGTGCCAGATGACGGCCTATAGTGCTTTTACCAGCCCCCATAGGGCCTACTAGGAAAATATTACGTTTCTCGGCCATTTGATTTATACGTCTGAATCTTATTTAAGTTTGCCTACGTCAACTCAAATAAACGGAGTTGACCTTTAATCTTACCTTGCTCTATTGAGACTTGACCGCTGATTATCTCAGCTAAGTGCCATCTATGGCAAGCGGGGAATGCATTTCTATCAAAAATGTATCGACCAAAACGATAAAGCTAGCATTCTGCACTAGCTTTATCTGCTCGATTATTTTATAGCGATTCTGAAACTATTTTAGGTGTCACAAAAATGAGTAACTCTTGACGCTCATTTTTGTCCGAGGTGTTTCTAAACATAAAACCTAAATAGGGAATATCGCCTAATATAGGTACCTTGCTGACACGACTGATTAGCTGCTGCTGGTAAATTCCACCGAGTACAATCGTTTCGCCATGGTCCACCAGCACTTGGGTACCAATGCGCTGGGTATCAATCGAAACAGCTTGCCCTGTCGGCGTATCTACCGTTTTACCTTGTGAATCTTGAGTGATTTCTAAATCCAAAATAACACGATTATCAGGTGTTATCTGTGGAGTAACCCGCAGTGACAACACCGCTTTCTTAAAAGTTACCGTGGTTGCACCGCTCGAACTTGCTTCTACATAAGGGATCTCGACACCTTGCTCGATAAAGGCAGCTTTCTGGTTAGAAGTCGTAATGCGCGGACTAGCGATAATCTCACCCTTATTCTCTTGCTCTAACGCACTAAGCTCTAAATCCAACACTGTTCCGTCAGCAAGCTTAGCGACATGAAATGCAATGCTCGTTGGATTTGCAACCGCTGCTGGCAAGTTTACATTTAAACGGTCATCCAAACCTGGAATGATGCCATTTGCTATGTCTCCAGCCCCCTCCAAACTGCCTGAAGTGCCTTTATTACCTTGTTGGTCTGTAATCCCCCAACGAACACCTAAATCTTCAGAGACATCGTCTTTAACCGTTACCATACGCGCTTCAATCAGTACTTGCTTAATAGGAATATCAAGTACTTCAATTAAGCGATGAATGTTCTCTAACGTCTCTTCGGTATCTTTCACTAGCAATGTATTGGTTCGTTCATCAACGGCAACGCTACCACGGGTGCTTAACAGGCTAGAATCTTCTCCTTTTAGCAAGGCAGCAATATCTTTTGCCTTAGCGTAGTTAATTTGTAGATATTCTGAATATAAAGGTGCCAGCTCTTTTACTTCTTGTTTATTTTTAAGTTCTTGGCTTTCACGAATAGCAATCTCTTCACTAGGCGCAATCATTAAGATATTACCTTCGATACGCTTATCTAAGCCTTTAGCTTGCAAAATCAGATCTAAAGCCTGATCCCAAGGCACATCATCTAGGCGTAAAGTAATGTCGCCTTCAACCGTGTCGCTAGTAACTAAGTTAAAGTTATTATAATCAGCAATAATCTGCAGCACGGTTCTAACTGAAATATTTTGGAAGTTTAATGAAAGCGAACGCCCGTCGTACTTTTTCTCTTCTTTAACGATATTCATCCGCTTCGTTTTTTTCATCGACAACTTAAATAAACTGCCATCTTGTTGATAGTTGTATTCATAGTTACCTTCAATATCGATAACGAAACGTGCAGTTAAATCTTCTTTAAAAGTCTCAAAACTTTTTACTGGGGTGGCAAAGTCATAAACGTCCATAACATACAAGAAATCACTACCGATCTCGGTGTTATACAGTTTCAGCTCCAATTTAGCCCCAACCTGTTCCACATTCGCGGCCACAGAACTGTTATTGAGTTTTACCAATAATTCGCCACCACCGTCAGCAGTACGACGAAAATCAATATTCTCAATACTATTTACAAAAGGGTTATTACCCGTTGTATTTTGACTGGCAATCTCATCATTAATAGTTAATCGATAAGTATTACCTACCACTTTACCTTGGTAAGGCTTAACTTCATCAAGACCGATAAAAACCTGCAAAGCAGTGCCATTAGGCACTGTGCTTACGGTTTCCACACCCACTGTTTTTATCGGTAGCGTTTGCTTTTCTAATGCTGAAATACTATCGGCAAAACCAAGGATGATCTGCGAGGGAGATGCATTCAGGTTTATGTCAGGCTCTTGAATATCGTTTTCAAAAATTAATTGTAGCTCAAGCTGATGATCGACAACGGCATGATACTTAACGTCTAGGAGTCGGTTAGCGGCATATGAATGCTGAGTCATACCAACGATTAATGCGAAACCAATAAGTGCCTTTAAAAATGACACATCCTTATAACTGGCTTTTAGCGTGGTTAAAGATCTCATTATTCCCTCAGTCATCTCTTATTATTCCCCAGTCAATTCCATGCTACTGTTTCTTTCAGTCCAGCAACCTGACCCGTCTGGAATTAATTCTATAATTTCTACAGTTTGTGGTGTCACTTTGGCTATCTTTCCATGATAGAGGCCTAAATATTGGCCTACACCTAAACGATAAACACTGCCATCTGCGGTCTCAAGTAGAGCCCAAATATCTTGTTGCTCACTTAGAGTGCCACGCATTTTTAAATTATCTAAAGCATAGGTTTCTAAGCGGCCTTTACGTCGCTTAAGATCCGGTTGTAAGCAATCTTTTGTGGTATCGATGATTTCTTCAGTTAATTCTCTTGAAGGCGGTACATATGGGCTGCGCATCAAATCAGCTTGATATGCAAAATGTTCAAATTTAGGCGTTTCTTTTAACGGCGGGATATGCGCAACATGTTGAGCTTTAGTCGTCGTAACAAAAAGCTCTAAATCACTTTTATCTCCAGTGCAGCCAGTTAATACAACACTAAACATTAACAGCGGTAGCAATCTCATCATTTAACCGCCCCCTGTGATCCCTTAGGCGGTAACTCTGCGCCTTCTTTAAAGCGGTATGTTTTCGCTAAGATATCCATCCCCAGATTACCAGAGTCGTTACGCTGAATAACAAAATCATGCAAACTCACAATTCTCGGAAGCTTTGCCACCCCATCAACTAGATGCCCCAGTTCATGGTAATCACCACTAACAACAATCTTAATTGGGAATTCAATATAAAAGTCACGAGGAATTTCAGAGTCCCAATCTAAGCTTTTAATGCTGAGACCTGAATCTGTCGCAACAAATGTTATATCGTCAAGCAAGCCAGGCATTTCATTTTTTGAAGGAAGCATTTTTAGAAGTTCAGCAAATTGAATCTCCATCATTGCCAGCTGTTCACGATATAACTTAAGGTTAGCTGCGAGTTGATACTTAGACTTAAAGTCCGTTTTCAGTTGCAGCTCTTTTTGCTGCTCTGCATTCAACCTATCAAGCGCTTCTGACACAAACAGAAAATAACTGCCGACAAAAACACAAACAGCTAGCATCACGGCAAAAACGATTTTAACTAATTGCGGCCAGGCGCCAATATTTTCAAAGTCGATATCATTAAATTGACTTAAATCGAGGTTCATTTGCTTGCCCCTTGAGTCTGGCTGTTAGCGGCATCATTAACGATAGAAACTCGCAACGTAAAACGTTGTAATTGCCTTAATTCTTCTTTTTGCGCCACAATCGATTGCATATTGGGGTCATGTAGCCAAGATGAGGCGGCGACCTTTCTCATCATATTAGCCACATTATTATTGGATTCACTGCGACCCTCTATCCACAACTGACTGCCTTTCTTTTCAATACTTGAAAGATAGATCCCTGGTGGAACGACTCTAACCAGTTCATCGAGTACATGAGTCGGCAAATTTCGAGATTGCTGTAGATCCAAAATAATCTCAGTGCGTCTTTCTATATCTTTTTTACGAGTACGAATTTTAGTGATCTCAGCGATTTGAGATTCCAACAATTGAATTTCTGACTGCAAATAAGTGTTACGGCTTTTCTGGTCATCAACAAACATATCGATAGTCATAAGAAATAGATAAACAACGAGTCCAGAAACCAAAAAAACCAAAGCTAATATACCGGTATAGTCACGCTTTTGTTTTTCCCTAGCTTCTTCACGCCAAGGTAGTAAGTTTATGTTCGCCATTCAGAGTAACTCCTTAGCGCTAACCCACAGGCCAACATATATTTACTAATTTGAGGCTGGAGGAAATCCTTTATCTCAGGGTCAGCATGCAAACAACCTTGAAACGGATCAGCGATAATCGTACGAACACCTAACTCATTAATCATTAGGTTGGCCATACCTTCCAGTTTCGCTGTGCCACCACAAAGCACAATATGATCAACTTTATCGCGCCCACTTGATGTGCAATAGATTTGTAAGGTTCTCTTTATTTGTTGTAATAACTGCGTTTGGAATGGTGATAGAACTTCAAACACATAGTTGCGTGGCAAATCACCTTCTAGCTTAGCTTTTTCGGCTTGCTCATAGGTCATACCATAGAAAGATAATATCGATTGGGTAAACTGGTCACCGCCAAATGCTTGCTCGCGCACAAAGGCGGTTTCACCATTTTCGACCACTGAGAAAGTGGTAATATTTGCGCCAATATCCACCAGCGCTACCACTTTGTCATTAACGTCTTCAGGGAGTTGCTTAGTAATAACATCAAAAGAACGCCCCAATGCATATCCTTCAACATCAACAACTTTGGCTTCTAAATTAACAGCATCGAGTGAATCTATTAGGCTATCAATATTTTCACTACGGCAGGCACTAAGCAATACGTCAACTTTTGTTGGGTCACTACGATTACTACTCAGTGTTTCAAAATCAATATTAACCTCGTCAAGTGAATAAGGAATCAGGTTATCTGCTTCAATCTCAATTTGAGCCTCCATTTCCTCTTCACTTAAAGCCGAGTCCATATAAATAACTTTAGTCATGACCGCCGAACCTGAAACCGCAACAGCAGCAAACGAGGTCGACTTGGGCAATACACGCTTTACTTGCTTTAATGCATCAATAACCGCTTCACTATCACGAATTTCATGATCATTAATGGCTCCCTTTTTTAAGGGAACAGCTGCGTGGCTTAATATTTTATATCCATCAGCAGTCTTGCTCAGCAGTATCGCTTTTACTTCATGGGATCCAATATCTATCCCTACCATCTGCGGAGCTTGACGCTTCCAAAAATTAGAAAGCATAGTCCAAGGTCACTTTTTTAGTTTTTATATCCAGAGTAGATTAGCACAGAATCAACTCGTTACAGTTATTTGTACAAAATGTTTCCCCAATTTACAAATGCCATTTTTTTGACTTCATATTAATCACTTACTAGTAACGACCATGCTTAGCTCTTTTGATACTCAGTATTTGTAAAATAATGACCAGCAATATCAAAAATTCAGATGAAAACGCTATAAGCAAAGCGATATATAGTTATAAGCACTGGTGACAGGATTTTATGCCTTCAGACAAATTTTAGTTTGAAAAGTTAAAAATAATGCTGAAACACCCGCTGCTTTTAAGTTATCAGTCAAAAGCATTACCGAAATAGAACGACAAGACTTCACCATTTTGGCCACGGCTTATATACTATTGTTCTTATTTTAATTCTTGGAATATTGCGGTGAAGTGGTTAAAACGACTTTTTATAGCTTTCTTTAGCCTAGGTTTACTTGGGATCGCTGCAATTGTTGCAGCCTATTTTTATGTACTTCCGGATCTACCGGATGTCACAACACTAAAGACAGTAAAGCTACAAACACCGCTTCGCATCTATAGCAGTGATGGCAAACTGATCTCTCAGTTTGGTGAAAAGCGCCGTATTCCATTAGAGCTGAAAGACGTTCCTAAGCCACTCTTACAAGCCTTTATCGCTACTGAGGATGCCCGTTTTTATGAACACAAGGGTATCGACCCAATCGGTATTCTGCGTGCAGCTTCAGTTATGCTTGCCACAGGTGAAAAGAAACAAGGCGCTAGTACCATTACCATGCAGGTTGCGCGTAATTTCTTTTTGACTCGCGATAAAACCATTATTCGTAAAGTAAAAGAGATTTTTATCTCGATTCATATAGAGCAACTACTCACTAAAGATGAAATTTTAGAGCTATATGTTAACCGCATCTACTTAGGCCAACGCGCTTATGGTGTCGGTGCTGCTGCTCAAGTGTATTACGGTAAAGAGGTCGGTGAGCTTACCTTGCCAGAAATGGCTGTCATTGCCGGCTTACCAAAAGCACCTTCGACTCTAAATCCGATTACTTCAAAAACCCGTGCTTTAGCACGTCGTAACGTTGTACTTATGCGTATGAACGAAGTGGGCTACATTAATAGTGCAGAATACCAAGCTGCGTTAGATAGCCCTATAACAGCGAAATACCATGGCGCTGTTATCGATCTTTATGCGCCTTATGTTTCAGAAATGGCTCGTGACTATTTAGTTGCTAAGCTAGGCGAAGAAGAAGCCTATACTGGCGGTTATGATATATATACCACCGTAGATTCAAAACTACAGTTAGATGCCCAAAAAGCATTGCGTAATAACGTTTATTCATACGATGAACGTCATGGCTACCGCGGCCGCGTAAAAGAATTATGGACAACTACGGCGCTTGAGCCAGAAGAGATCACAGCTAAGCTGAAACAAACGGGTGCATTCCAAGGTATGTTCCCGGCTGCAGTCCTTTCAGTTAACGAGCAAACTGCTAGCGTAATGACAGCTAAAGGCGAAACCATTGAGCTTTCATGGGATGGCATTAAATGGGCACGCAAGTTTATTACCAATAAACGCCAAGGTAAGGCTCCCAAGCTAGCTTCTGATGTCCTAAAACCTGGTGAGCAAGTATGGATCCGTAACAACGGTGACTTCTGGCAGTTAAGCCAAGTACCTTTAGTTGCCAGTGCACTTGTATCACTCGATCCACACGACGGGGCAATTCGTACCTTAGTTGGCGGATTTAGCTTCTACACAAGTCAATACAACCGTGTAACTCAAGCTAAACGTCAGCTAGGCTCTAATATTAAGCCATTTATTTACAGCGCTGCGATGGAGAAAGGCTATACCCTTTCAACCTTAATCAACAATGCACCGATTAATAAACCTGATACTCGACAAGGTACGGCTTGGCGTCCTAAAAACTCTCCAGACGTTTATGGTGGACCTACTCGCCTGCGTGTAGGTTTAGCACAATCGATTAACGTGATGTCGGTCAGAGCCATGCGTTATGCGGGGCTTGATGCAACAATTGCAGAACTCGTTAAGTTTGGTTTTGATCCTGCCGATCTGCCTCGTAACGAATCAATTGCACTCGGCTCACCATCGGTGACCCCACTACAAGTTGTTACTGCATTCTCTGTTTTTGCCAATGGGGGTTTTTTAGTTGAGCCTTACTATATTGAGCGTGTAGAAACGGCTAATGGCGATATCGTTGAGGAAACTAAACCGACGTTGGCATGTAAGCCTCCAGTTGACGAAGTGATTATTAACGATGACCCATTTGCTGCAATGGCCCATGAACTTCAAGCTAGTACTACGCCATTAGAACAATTGCCAGAAATAGATGACACATTGCAATGTGGTGATGAAGACGCACGTTATGCGCCACAAATTATCTCAGAGCAAACTGCATTTTTGATCACTCAAGCACTTAAGAGTGTAATTTGGGGTGGAGGTGACTGGAGTAAAGGCACTGGCTGGAATGGTACTGCGTGGCGCGCTGCTAGAGTGGTAAAACGTCGTGATATTGCAGGTAAAACAGGTACCACCAATGAATCCCGTGATACGTGGTTCAGTGGTTTTAATCCAAAACTAGCCACTACAGTTTGGGTTGGCTTTGATGATCACAGCCAAGAGCTAGGCCGTACAAGCTGGAATGCAAATGGCGCGAAAGATCAAATCTCGCTTGCCGAAGCGGGGGCTAAAACCGCAGGTCCTGGCTGGAACGAGTTTATGAAGTATGCCCTAGAAGGCACACCAGAAATACCTGTATCACCACCAGAAGGAATTGTATCTGCCAGAATTGATTTGGCGACAGGTAAACTGACTCGTAAAACCGACTACACCAGTAAGTTTGAGTACTTTATTTCTGGTACAGAGCCAACTGAGTATGTAACCGACCAAGAAGATAATAGCGATATCTTTATTGATAAGTCTGAAGAAGACTTATTCCAATAAAGTTAGCATTGGAGAGTAATAGCTCTCATTAAAGTCCACTTACAAAAATGCGGTTATAGCCAAGGCTATAACCGCATTTTTATTGGCCTACTTAAACTAAATTAGCTCGATTGCTTTACCGCTAGGGCACTCTTTACCTGAGGCAATGATGTCCCACCTAAAGCTTCACGCTTAGCTAAACAAGACTCGATAGTTAAGCAATCATATACATCTGCTTCAATCACAGGACTAAATGCTTGTAACTCTTCTAGGGTTAAATCTTCTAGCGGTGTTTGCTTGGCAATCGCGCTTACAACCGCTTCACCAACAACATGATGCGCTTCTCTAAACGGCATCCCTTTAGCTACCAAGTAATCCGCTAATTCGGTTGAGTTAGCATAACCTTGCTTTGCCGCGCTAAGAGTCTTTTCGCGATTCACTTTTAAGCCACTCAATACTAATGCTGCCATCTCTAAGCAAATTGACCAGCTGTCCATTACATCAAACAAGCCTTCTTTGTCTTCTTGCATATCTTTATTATATGCAAGTGGCAACGCCTTCATGGTGGTTAAAATCCCCATTAAGCTGCCATATACACGGCCTGTTTTACCTCTAATCAACTCTAATGCATCTGGGTTTTTCTTTTGTGGCATCAGTGAAGAGCCTGAAGTCACTTCATCGTCAAGATCGATAAAGCCCGCTTCACCACTGTTAAAGAAGATCAGATCTTCAGCCATACGGCTTAAATGCATCATACTGATAGAAGCATCACTACAGATCTCAATCACATGATCTCTATCAGACACCGTATCTAAGCTATTTAAAGTTGGCGATGCAAAACCTAGCGATTGTGCCAGCTTCACTCTATCCATTGGATAGGCTGTACCGGCCAGAGCCCCTGTACCTAATGGGCAAGTATCTGCACGCTTTAAAGCATCTTGTAGGCGACTAATATCACGCTCAAACATTTCTACATACGCTAAGCACCAATGTCCAAATACTACTGGCTGTGCTCTTTGTAAATGCGTATAGCCCGGCATAACCGCATCTAACTCACGCTCCGCGAGCTCAATTAATGCTGTTCTTAGCTTGGTGAGCAACCCAAGTAGCTGACCACCTTCTTTTTTGCACCAAAGCTTAAGATCGGTAGCAACCTGATCGTTACGTGAACGCCCGGTATGCAGCTTCTTGCCTAAGTCACCGACTTTGGCGATAAGCGACTGCTCTACAAAGCTATGAATATCTTCTGCACCCGAAGCAATAATCAGCTCCGGATTATCGATGGTCTCGCCCAGTAGCTCATTAAGTGCTTGATGTAGTTCAGTACACTCTTGTTCAGTAAGAATACCCACCTGAGTAATAGCGCTCGCCCAAGCGATTGAGCCAATGATATCTTGCTCAATAAGGCGGAAGTCTACCGGTAATGAGTCGTTAAAAAGTTTAAACAGTGCGCTGCTTTCTTGGCTAAATCTGCCGCCCCATAATGCCATTTTGACTTCCTCTATATCATACAAGGCGAAATATTCCGCCTTTAAGCCTATGTTTTAATGCGCTAACACGCTTAATGTTAGCGCTTACTAACTTTGATTGATCTACGACTTATTTTTGCTGGTGCAATGCTCTGATCCGGCTTGAAAGCGAATACAGACGAATAAAGCCTTCGGCATCTTTTTGGTTATACACATCATCGGCACCGAAAGTAGCAAACTCTTCTGAATACAAGCTATTTGGTGAACGCTTTTTCACTACGCTAGCTTGCCCCTTATAAAGCTTAACCACCACTTCGCCATTAACTAAATCTGCTAGTGGCTTTGATGCGCCTAATAGTGATTCACATAGTGGCGTAAACCAACGACCGTCATAAACTAGATGCGCCATCTGCGCGCCCACTTGCTCACGCCATTCACGGCTAGTCTTATCAAGTACTAATTCTTCTATTGCCCGCAATGCTGCAAACATTACCGTACCACCAGGGGTCTCGTAACAACCACGTGACTTCATGCCAACGAGTCTGTTTTCAGTAATATCTATTCTGCCCACACCGTGAGCACCGGCGACTTCATTCAATACCATCAGCGCTTTATAAGGACTAAATGCTTCACCATTAACTTTGGTGACTTTGCCTTGCTCAAGCTCAAGTGATACGTATTCTGGTTGATTAGGCGCATCTTCTGGTGCAACAGTCATGGTCCAAACACCTTTTGAAGGCTCGTTCCATGGATCTTCTAACTCACCGCCTTCATGAGAAATATGCCATGCGTTAGCGTCGCGGCTATAGATCTTAGTCGCTGATGCAGAGGTCGCAATATTACGCTCAGCTAGGTAATCAAGTAGATCTTCACGACTTACCATTTCCCATTCACGCCAAGGTGCAATCACTTTTAGATCCGGCGCTAGCGCGGCAAAGCAACCCTCAAAACGCACTTGATCGTTACCTTTACCTGTACAACCATGACAAACTGCATCAGCACCCACTTTACGTGCAACCTCTACCTGAGCTTTAGCAATAATTGGGCGCGCCATTGAAGTACCCAGTAAGTAAGTACCTTCGTAAATAGCACCGGTCGCAATAGTTGGGTAAATATAATCGGCCACCAGCTCTTCTTTTAGGTCGACGATATAGCATTCAGATGCACCCGATGCGATGGCTTTTTCATATAGCCCTTCTAACTCGGCTTCGCCCTGACCCACGTCGGCACAAAATGCCACGATCTCGCAGTTGTTATAAGTTTCTTTTAACCAAGGAATAATCGCTGAGGTATCTAAACCACCTGAATACGCCAATACGACTTTTTTGATATCTGCCTGAGCATTTAATACTGCATTTTGATTAGACATTTTATTTTCCTACTACTGATTTGTACTCAATTCGCTAGCGCCAATTGACGGTTGTTTTTATAAAATTATTAACTTAACAGCGTTACCAATACCGCATTTTGTGCATGCATACGGTTTTCAGCCTGATGCAAAATAAGTGAGCCTTCACCGTCAACAATCTCTGCTGTCACTTCCACTTCACGATAAGCGGGTAAACAGTGCATAAAGTGTTTAGCACCCGCTTTTTGCATCAACTCAGCATTGACTTGATAAGGTTTAAATTTAGCTTCTATTTCTTCCATCGATGCGCTATCGCCCATAGAAATCCAAGTATCGGTATAAATCGCATCGTGATCTTCAATCGCTGCAATATCAGAACTTAAAATCAGCTTACCGCCATGCTTTGCCGCCAGCTCTTGCGCTTCACACACTACCTTGCCATCAGGAAAGTGACCCGGAGGACAAATAACCGTAAGTTGAGCCCCTAAAATTGCTGCGCCAAACATCAACGAATGAGTGACGTTATTGCCATCGCCTACGTAGGCAAGTTTTACCTTGCTAACGTCACCGTATTGTTCGGTTAACGTCAGAAAATCGGCCAGACCTTGGCAAGGATGATAAAGATCTGACAGTGCATTAATCACAGGCACTGTGCCGTGTTCAGCAAGCTCTTCAATGGTTGAATGCAAAAAAGTTCGTGCCACAATCGCATCGGCCCAACATGAGATATTGGCCGCAAAATCAGATACAGGTTCACGTTTACCGAGTGCGCCATTTTGCTGATCTAGATATAAGCAGTGGCCACCTAGCTTGTTAATACCAATATCAAAGCTCACTCGGGTTCTTAGCGATGGCTTTTCAAATAGCATCACCACGCTCTTACCGTCTAATGCATTTCTATACTCGGCAGGGTTAGCTTTAATCGTTTGTGCCAGTGCCAATAGGTCAAGTAACGCTTGCTGGCTAAGATCTTTAATCGATAGTAAATGTTGCATAAAATAGCTCCGCTATTACTGATTTTGTGGTTGGATCTGGGTGCCAACGGTTTCACCTTGGCATAATGCGATTAATTGTTGTGCCTGCCGCCAAGAGGCAATCTGTACGGCTTGTCCCATGGATTCAGCAACGTCTAACGCAGCTTCTACTTTGACTTTCATGCCTTTCTCAATGACACCAACTTTGGTTAACTCATTAACTTGTGCGCGGTTTAAGCTACTAATTAACTGCCCTTTACCATCAAGTACACCTGATACATCCGATAACAACACCAGAGAGCCAGATACCAATTGAGTCAATGCGGTAGCCGCTTGATCAGCATTAACGTTAAGCAATTCACCTTGGCCACTAATAGCAATTGAGCTGATGATAGGCATCCAGCCTTTTGATAAAACAAAATTAAGGTAACTAGCATCATTTGGGGTAACTTCGCCCACCAGCCCTAACTGCGGATCTTTAATCGTTGCAGTCATCATGTCCGCGTCACCAAGGCTCATACCCAAGCAAGTAATACCGGCTTTTATTGCAGCGGCTTGCAGTACTTTGTTTGAGGTGCCAGCCAGCGCACCAACAACAATAGGTATATGCTGCTCAGGCGTAACCCTTAAACCATCGAGCTTTTCCGACTCCATACCATTCGCTTTTAGCTGTTCATCAACCAAACAACCGCCACCATGAACCATAATAAGTGGTTGGCCTTGGCTAATAATGGTTGCAGCTGCGTCCATTAAACGTGCCATGCCCATTTCGCATTGCAATAATGCGCCACCAACCTTAAGGATCATGACAGGCTTAACCTGAGCGCTTACTCCGTGAGTTTCAGTCATATGCTTTTCCACCTTACAGCCCATCTTGCGTATCAAAATGAATCTTTATGCACTGCATTGCTTGACTTGCAGCCCCTTTCATTAAGTTATCTATTGCACTAACAACAACGAGATATCCTGTTGCTTCATCAAACTTCCAGCCTAAGTGGCAGTTCGCGGTTTGTACCACATCGTCTACCTTAGGGAATTGATTGTGTTTTACAGTGACCAGCTCGGCAGAGTCGTAATATTGGAAGGCTTGAGCTACATCACCAGTGCTTGTCCCAGGCTTGAGCTTGGCGGTAATAGTGGCAAGAATACCGCGTTTAAAATTGCCTAAATGAGGGGTAAAAATAACTTCTTGGCCTAACTGAGTCGCTATTTCAGGTTGGTGTCTATGCCCAAGCACACCGTAGGGTGTCAAACTCACTTCACAAAAACTGGTATGAAGCTGCGCTTTTCTACCTGCTCCAGTGACACCACTAACAGCATTAATCACCGGGAAAACATCAGTTAGCAGATGTGCAATAGGCTTTAGTGCAGTCAGTGAAGCTGTTGGATAGCAACCTGGTACCGCAATCAGTTTGCTCTTGCCAATTTGCTCGCTATTCCATTCTGCTAAACCATAAACAGCATCAGCCAGCACTTCAGGGTATTCATGAGTAAAACCATACCACTTAGGGTATTGCGCCACATCGCTAAACCGGTACGCACCACTCAAATCAAACACCGCGACGCCCTGCTGATAAAACCAAGCAGCCAGATGTAAACTCACGGCATGATCGGTCGCGAGAACAACCGCATCAGCCGTAGCAACTATAGTGTGCTTTGCATCTTCAGTAAGAGGATTTAGACATAACGAAATATGGCTATATGTAGGGTAAAGCTCAGATAGAGGCTTACCTTTATCTAGGCTGTTTTCAGAAACATAAAGACCTTGAATTGATAAATTCGCTTCGGCATTTATAAGAGAAGTAATCTGTGCGCCTGTGTATCCACTAGCGCCAATAATGGCTATATTTTTCATAGTCTATGACTTTAAAACCTTAATCTTGAAATTAGATGACACAACGAAAAAAAGAATGGGCACAACTTAAGCCCTGGCTGAACACCATTAATGACAAGACTATCGTCGCAGGAATTGGGTATAAATAACCTTAACTACTATAAATTGAACCAGATTGAACATAATTACTCTCATTAAACAGACCATTGAATTGTGGTAGTTGCCTTAGCTGTTTGATAGACTAACACGCAAAATTAATTATGCAATATATTTGAATATATATTTAGGTATTTTTTAATGAAAACACTTCCACAAATTAAAAACAGTTTTAGCCAACTGATTGCAGCACCGTCGATTAGTGCGCTTGAAGCTGATCAAGATATGAGTAATAAAGCGGTCATAGAACTACTGCATACTTGGTTCTCAGATCTCGGTATGCAATGCCAATCCGTTCCTGTTGCCAATACACGTAATAAACACAACTTAGTCGCATCATTCGGTCAAGGTAAGGGAGGGTTACTTTTAGCAGGTCATACCGACACAGTGCCTTTTGATGAGGGGCGTTGGAGCCAAGATCCTTTTCTCTTAACTGAAAAAGATAATCGTTGGTACGGCTTAGGCACTTGTGACATGAAAGGTTTTTTCGCGTTAGTGTTAGCAGCATTACAAGAGCTACCTATGGACAAATTTAAGCGTCCGTTGCATATCTTGGCCAGCGCCGATGAAGAAACCACCATGAATGGCGCTAAAGCATTTGCCGCTGCGAAATCGATTGCACCGGACTACGCAATTATTGGTGAACCCACCAGCTTAAAACCGGTATATATGCATAAAGGTCACTTTACTCAAGGCATCCGAGTAACTGGCCGCAGCGGTCATTCCTCTGATCCAGCTAAAGGCCTTAATGCTATTGAGATCATGCATAAAGTCACTGGGCAACTGCTCAAGCTAAAACAACACTTAGCCGATAACTATCGTGAAGAGGCTTTTAGTGTCCCCTACCCAACCATGAACTTTGGCCATATTCATGGCGGTGACGCCGCGAATAGAATTTGTGGTTGCTGTGATTTACATATCGATCTGCGCCCGATACCAAGCTTACCCTTAGCGGATTTAGAGCTAATGGTAGCCAATTACTTAGCGCCTATTTGCAGTGAGTATCCGAGAGCTGTTCAGGTGGCGCCTTTATACCCAGGCTCAGAGCCTTTTGCAGATAACAAAGACGGCAGCTGGACCAAGCTGGTAGCAGAGCTGAGCGACAGTCAGCCTGAAGTCGTCAACTACGCAACCGAAGCTCCCTATATTAGCCAGCTAGGTTGCCAAACCTTGGTACTCGGTCCCGGCAGTATCGAGCAGGCACACCAACCTGATGAATATTTAGATCTTAGCTATATTGCGCGCACAAAAGATCTATTAAAAAATCTGATTTATCACGCCTGTATAAAATAAATCGTTATTTCTCGGCGCTTTATAGGCTAAATTGAATACTCTCTACAAGATTGATATTCAAAAAGTGGTATAAAGCCTATTCAAGCCGGATATTTTAATCTCGGCCATTGCCTAGCGTAACGCCGCTAGGTATTGTGATCGATTAGCTTACCGATATGGAGCACGTATGGTAGACATGTATGCCTCGCTAAGGTCTAACGTTGGAACCTTAGGGCAGATTTTAGGTGACACAATCCGCACCGATCTTGATGACTCGTTCCTAGAAAAAATTGAACAGATCCGTCATCTTGCAAAAAGCTCACGCCAAGGCGATGACGCGTCTCGCACAGAGATGCTGACTTTGCTTTCTTCTTTAAGCGATGATGAGCTAGTTCCCTTTGCTAAAGCGTTTAACCAATTTTTAAATCTTGCGAATATCGCTGAGCAATTCCATACCATTAGCCGTAATTGTGACGAGCTAGTTTGTGTCCCCGACCCTGTAGAACAACTATTAGGACGCATGCTTGGTGGAAACATCGACCAAGAGAAAGTACTCGCTTGTCTTAAGACGCTCGATATTGATCTAGTATTAACGGCGCACCCGACTGAGATCTCTCGTCGTACCTTAATTCAAAAATACTCAGCAGTAATCGACTCATTAACTGCACTCGAGAACACTCAGCTTACCGAGCAGGAGAAAAAACAGCACCATTTGCGTTTGCGTCAGCTTATTGCGCAAATCTGGCATACCAATGAAATCCGTAACGAGCGCCCAACTCCTGTTGATGAAGCACGCTGGGGCTTAAGCACAATTGAAGCCTCTTTATGGCAAGCTGTTCCTGACTTTCTACGTCAACTCAACCAGCAAGTTGAAGAGCGCACCAATACCCAGTTACCTATCGATATCGCCCCAGTGAGATTCTCAAGTTGGATGGGTGGCGATCGTGACGGCAATCCATTTGTCACGTCAACTGTTACCCAAGAAGTGCTTGATCGAAACCGTCACACTGCAGCGCGCCTTTATCTAAAAGACGTTGTGCTATTGGTGAATGAGTTATCAATGGAAGGCGCTAATGACGAGTTGTTAGCCTATACCAATAATAGCTGTGAACCTTACCGCGATGTACTTAGAGATCTGCGTAAAAAGCTTAGAACAACCATCGATTACCTCAATGAAAAACTTGAAGGACATCAGCCGGACGTTAATCCAAAAGATATTATTTGGCATGAAAGCGATCTAAAAGATCCGCTAATGATGCTTTATAAGAGCTTATGCGACCAAGGCATGAGCTTAATTGCTAATGGCTTACTGCTCGATATGCTACGCCGTATTGCTTGTTTCGGTATTCATATGCTGAGACTCGATGTGCGCCAAGATGCACAACGTCACGCCGATGTCATTGCCGAGCTGACACGCTACTTAGGTATGGGCGATTACGCTCACTGGGATGAAAGCGAGAAGCAGTCATTCTTGCTACGTGAGCTTTCTAGCAAGCGTCCGTTGATTCCAGCAAATTGGCAAGCCTCAGCTGAAGTTGAAGAAGTAGTGAAAACCTGCCGATTAGTCGCCAGCCAACCAGCACGCGCAATGGGCTCGTATGTTATCTCTATGGCGAGTCAGCCATCAGATGTATTAGCAGTATTGTTATTACTAAAAGAAACTGGCTGCCCACACCCAATTCGTGTAGTGCCTTTATTTGAGACCTTAGATGACTTAAATAATGCATCAGCCTGTATGTCTGCATTATTTGCTATCGACTGGTACCGTGGCTATACCAAAGGCACACAAGAAGTCATGATCGGCTACTCTGATTCAGCTAAAGATGCTGGTGTTATGGCGGCTGCATGGGCGCAATATACAGCGCAAGAAAAGCTGGTCGCGATTAGCCAAGAAGCCAATATCAAACTAACATTATTCCATGGTCGCGGCGGCACAATTGGTCGAGGCGGTGGACCTGCTCACCAAGCGATTTTATCTCAGCCTCCTGGCTCAGTTGATGGTCGTATTCGTGTTACAGAGCAAGGCGAGATGATACGCTTCAAGTTTGGCTTACCAAAACTGGCTGTACAGAGTCTTGCGCTATATACCTCTGCAGTAATGGAAGCCACCTTGCTGCCTCCACCAGAGCCTAAGGCTGAATGGCGTGAATGCATGGAGCGCCTCGCTAGCGATTCAGTGCAAGCTTACCGTGCTATGGTGCGTGAGGAGCCTGATTTTGTATCTTACTTCCGTGCAGCAACACCAGAGGTTGAGCTGGGCAAGCTCCCCCTCGGTAGCCGTCCAGCAAAGCGTCGTGTAGATGGCGGCATTGAAAGCCTACGTGCGATCCCATGGATCTTTGCTTGGTCGCAAAACCGCTTAATGCTGCCTGCATGGCTAGGCGCTGGTGAAGCACTAAAAGCCGCGACGGAACGAGGCGAACTGTCATTGCTACAAGAGATGGAGAAACAGTGGCCGTTCTTCACCACACGTATTTCTATGTTAGAAATGGTCTATGCTAAAGCCGAGCCTAACTTATCTAAGTTTTACGAAACCAGCTTAGTGCCGACAGAACTACATCACCTAGGTATACAACTTAGAGAGCGATTAGCTACCGGAGTTGCCGCGGTATTAGAGCTGACTCAAGCAGAAAGCCTAATGGCTCATACTCCATGGAATCGTGAATCAGTTGAGTTAAGAAACCCATATATTGATCCTTTAAACTTCCTACAAGCAGAATTACTTGCAAGAACACGCCGAGAGGAGCAATCTTCTCAGAATGTTGAGTTAGCGCTAATGCTAACGATTGCAGGTGTTGCTGCAGGAATGAGAAATACAGGTTAAATGAAGTTATTAAAAGTTGCGCTTGCTAGCGCCATACTGCTATTGACTGGCTGTGTCAGTCAATACAGCATTACAGAAAAAGAGCTAGAAGGTTACCTCAATGACGAAATGCATTTTGAGGTAAAACAAGGCAATCAAATCTTTGGTATAGATTTACGCGTCAATGATATAAAAGTTACCTTAGGTGATAAGCCCAATACTATGAGCGTATCAGCTGTAACCTTAGTCAGAGTACGTAATCCTATGTTGCCAATTAATGCCGATCTGGTCACCCAGTTTGAAGCAGAGCCTTGGTATGATGCAACGAATCACAGCGTGTACTTGCGAAACCTGCAATTAGTAAAGGTCGAATCAACACCAAAAGATATCGAAAAAGCTATTGGCTCTATCGCACCACAACTAATGGGCTTTTTAACTCAATTTCTCGAGACACAACCTGTATATGTTGTTGACATGAAAGAGTCTAAACAAGCACTAGTCGCCGATATGACCAAGCGAATTGAAGTCAAACCTGGTAAATTAGTTTTAGTATTTGACGAATAATGTCTATTAAGAGGCCTTAATACTACAAAGCAGGATCTAATGATCCTGCTTTTTATTATCTGTAAAACTTGCTATTGCCGTATTATACCAATCAGTATAAGAGTTTGATCAGCTCAGAACGATTTTTGGCAAACTAATTCAAGACGAATAGCTGTAATAATGGTTATTCCCTTATAAATCTATTCAACGCAGAAGTAGGCAGCCAAAAACGCTAAACTCTCGCTGAGCGACTAAATGTTTATACTGATTGGTATTACTTTTTAAAGCGACCTATCGATTCATAGTCAACAATAACCGCCTCACCTAATAGTTCACGTCGCAACATATCAAATGCTACAGCGGTACTTAAGCTACGTACTAAGCCCCTAGAGCGTCTAGGCAATTTAATCATCTGGCTATAAACCGCACCTTTTGTCGCTAATGCAATTGCGACCGTTCCAACAGGCTTATCCTCTGTACCGCCAGTAGGACCAGCAATGCCGCTAGTCGCTAAAGCAAAATCACTATCGAGTATCGCTCTTGCGCCTTTGGCCATCTCTTCTACAGTAGCAATAGAAACAGCCCCATGATCATCCAAGGTTTCTGGCTTAACGCCTAGTACCTTCACTTTAGACTCATTACTGTAGGTCACTAAGCCATGATGCAAATAAGATGAACTTCCAGAGAAATCGATGAGTTGGCTCGCTATCATGCCACCAGTGCATGACTCAGCAACACTTAAACTTAATCCAGCACTGAGCATCAATTCATGGATTTCAGCAGCTAAACTCACTTTCTCATCAGCAACGATTGCATTACCAAGTAAAAAGCGGATTTGTGCTTCAATTTTATCGAGTTGCGAAATAGCTAAGTAGCCACGGGCAAACAGCTTAATTTCTATATGTGGCATCGAGCTGCGATAGCCAATAGTCATCCCTTTAGGTAACTCGATTTTTTCTAGCTCATCAGCTAATGAAGATTCACCTCGACCAAGGGTTAAATACTTTCGCAATGACACATCGCCATCAATATCGAAATGCTGCTTAACAAAAGGAATAAACTGCTCTTTGACCATTTGCTTGAACTCAAATGGCACGCCAGGTGTAAAGAAAAGCCAAGCACGATTGAGCTTAACTGCAAAACCACAAGCGGTACCGACTGGGTTATCAATCATGATTGCCGACTCAGGTAATAAAGCCTGCTTAAGATTGCTTACAGCCATCACTCGCCCATTACGGGTAAACCAAGCTTCTAAGCGCTCTCTCCATTCCCTATTCTCTATTAACGATTCACCTTTAGCCAATGCCATCGCCTCAGAGGAGAGATCGTCACTCGTCGGCCCTAGACCACCATTAACTAGTATAATATCTGCTTCATGACTACGTTCTTGAAATACTGCAACAAGATCTTCTAAACGATCTCCAACAGTGACACGTCGCTGACATTCAATCCCTTGCTCCATCATTGTACTAGCAAACCAAGCCGCATTAGTGTCAACTATTTGACCCGCTAACACCTCTTCGCCAGTACAAATCATTTCAAGTTTCATTAGATGGTCCTTAACTGATGTCGCAATTTAAAATTCAAAGCGTTTTGATGCAGCTAAAATATGCAAGCTCAGAGACAATAGCAATAACCAATTATGATTAATACCAATCACTCACATCAAACCAACACTAAGTAATAAAGAAAAAGATAAAAGCAACAAGCGAACGCTGCCTAAAATCGATTTTAACAGCTTAAAAATGCGTAAATAAAGAGAGCCGGTGTCTAGCAAAGGGAGGGAGCATTCGATATAGACAAAGCTTTGCCTATAAATAGCACGATATTTAATAAATTCCAGACGTAAAAAAGCCCGCTACATCGTAGCGGGCTTTGATACTAATTTGGAGCCTGGAAATGACCTACTCT